>SXOX01000291.1 GCA_005776585.1 Pseudomonadota bacterium
ATGACGCAGTCGAACATGTCGACGCCGAGGCCGACGCTCGTGACCAGATCCTCCGGGGTGCCCACGCCCATCAGGTAGCGCGGGCGATCGACGGGCAGCCGGGCCGCCGTGTGCGCGACGACCTCATACATCAGCGCGTTGGGCTCGCCGACCGAGAGGCCGCCAATCGAGAAGCCGTCCACGTCGAGCTGCCCCAAGTCGTCGACGTGCTGGCTCCGGCGCTCGAGGTCCACGCCGCCCTGGACGATGGAGAAGAGCGCGCCGCGGGTCCGCGCCGCGAGGCAGCGGCGGGCCCAGGCAGAGGTCAAGCGCATCGCGCGGTCGAGCTCCTTCGGGGCGGCGTCCGACGGCGGGCACACGTCGAGCGGCATCATGATGTCGGAGCCGAGCGCCTCTTGGATCCCGACGGTGCGCTCAGGGGTGAGCTCCAGCGGCCGCCCGTCGAGGTGGCTGCGGAACTTGACGCCGTCGTCAGTGATCTTGCGCAACTTGGCCAGGCTGAAGACCTGAAATCCCCCCGAGTCGGTGAGAATGGGGCGCGGCCAGCTCATGACGCGATGCAGGCCGCCCAGCGCGCGGATGCGCTCCTCGCCGGGGCGGTTCCAAAGGTGGTAAGTGTTCGCGAGGCAGATGCTGGCGCCAAGCTCGACCAACGTCTCGGGATCCATCGCCTTGACGCTGCCGACGGTGCCGACCGGCATGAAGATCGGCGTCGGGATGTCGCCGCGCGGTGTGCTGACGACCGCCGCGCGCGCCGCCGTGCCGCTGTCCTTCGCCTCCAGCCGAAACGAGAGCCACTCGGAGCGCGCGCTCACGTGATGAGCATCCCATCGCCGTACGAGTAGAAGCGGAAGCCGTCGGCGACCGCCTGGGCGTAGGCCTCCTGGACGCGTTCGAGGCCGGCGAAGGCCGAGACCAGCACGAGAAGGGACGAGCCCGGCAGGTGCAGGTTGGTCAGCAGCGCGTCCACGATCTGAAAGGCGTGGCCGGGCTGAACGTAAAGCGTCGTCACGGCGGCACCCGGGCGCACGCGGTGCGGGCCCACGGCCGCGGACTCCAGCGCGCGTACGACCGTCGTCCCGACCGCCACGACCCGCCGGGCGCTCGCGATCGCCGTGGCCGTCTCGGAGGGCACGTCGTAGCTCTCCGCGTCCACGGTGTGCTCGCGCACGTCCTCCACCCGAATCGGGCGAAACGTGCCCGGCCCGACATGCAGCGTCACGCTGGCGAAGTGCGCGCCGCGGGTGGTCATCTCGGCTACGAGCGCGTCGGTGAAGTGCAGGCCGGCCGTTGGCGCGGCGACCGCTCCGGTGCGGTCCGCAAAGCGCGTCTGATAGCGCTGGCGATCCGCGTCCTCGACGGGACGCCCGATGTAGGGCGGCAGTGGAATCTCTCCGTGGGCCTCGAGCCAGGACTCCGGAGCCGCGCCCAGGTTCACGCCCACCTGGCCTGCACCGAACGCTTCGGTCACCGTGAGGCGCGCGCCGGAGGCGGCGAACAGGACCTGGCCGGGTCGGACGGGCTTGGACGCCCCGTACATCGCCCGAACGGCCGTGCCGCGGACCTCGAGCACCAGCAGCTCGACCTTGCCGCCCGACGGCTTGGTGCAGCGGATGCGCGCGGGGCGAACGCGGGTGTCATTAACGACCCACACGTCCCCCGGGCGCACGAAGTCCACGAGGTCGCGCATCGTCAGATCTGCGCGTCGCTCGCCCGAGGCGCGGTCCACGTGCATCAGGCGAGCGGCGTCACGCGGCTCGGCCGGCCACTGCGCGATGCGGTCTGCGGGGAGCTCATACTCGAAGAGGGCGCGGCGCACGGGGCGCGGATGATGGCGACCCGACCTCGGCCCGTCAACGCGGAGTAGAGCAGTTTACTGCGAATTGTCATTGCGTCCGAGGCGCGCGCGAGTAGAGTGCCGACATCTGACGCAGCGCGTCAGAGGAGGAGGCCCATGTCCGCGACCGTGCTGCATTACAAGTCCAATCTGCGCGATGTCTACTTCAACCTGTTCGAGGTGCTCGACATCGAGCGCACGACGCTCGGGCGGGCGCCGTTCGTGTCGATGGATGGCTCGACCGCGCGCGACGCGCTCAAGCAGCTCGCCACGCTTGCCGAGACCGAGATCGCCCCGAGCTTCGCCGACACCGATCGCACGCCGTTGACGCTGGATGCGGATGGCAACGTGCACCTGCCCGAGTCGCTCAAGAAGAGCATGAAGGCCTGGTGGGACGGCAGCTGGCACCTGTTCGAGGTGCCGGAGCACATCGGCGGGTTCGGCGCGCCACCCACCATCTGGTGGTCCGCCTTCGAGATGATCGCGGGCGCGCACGCGAGCTTCGCGTTCTACACGTTCGGCTCGTTCGTCGCGCGCGTCATCGATCATCTGGGCACCGACGCGCAGAAGCGCCGCTTCGTCCAGCCCATGCTCGACGGCCGCTGGGGCGGCACGATGGTGCTGACTGAGCCCGACGCGGGCTCCGACGTCGGCGCGGCGCGCGCCAAGGCCCGTCCGATGGGGGACGGCCTTTGGGAGATCGAGGGCACCAAGCGCTTCATCACCAACGGCGACTTCGACTCGGTCGACAATATCGTCCATCTGGTGCTCGCGCGGCCCGAGGGTGCCGGACCCGGAACCAAAGGCCTCTCGATGTTCATCGTGCCCAAGTGGTGGGTCGCCGAAGACGGCACGATGACCACGGAGCGCAACGGCGTCTACTGCACCAACATCGAGAAGAAGATGGGCATCAAGGGCTCGTCGACCTGCGAGCTCACCTTCGGCGAGAAGCAGCCCGCGCGCGGCTTCCTCGTCGGCGAGGCGCACGACGGCATCCGCCAGATGTTCCGCGTCATCGAGCAGGCGCGCATGGCGGTCGGCGTCAAGTCCATGGCTACGTTGTCGACGGCGTACCTCAATGCGCTGGCCTACACCAAGGAGCGCGTCCAGGGCGGCGACCTGCTGCGCGTCAACGAGAAGGCCTCGCCGCGCGTGCGCATCATCGATCACCCGGACGTGCGCCGGATGTTGATGTCGCAGAAGGCCTTCGCCGAGGGGCTGCGGGCGCTCGCCCTCTACGCTGCGTCCATCCAGGACCAGGTGGAGATCCTCGGAGGCCACGGCGCCAAGGAGGCCGAGCCGTTGGAGCGCCTGAACGACTTGCTTCTTCCCCTCGTCAAGGGCTACGGCTCCGAGAAGGTCTACGAGCTGCTCTCGGTCTCGCTTCAGTGCTTCGGTGGCTCGGGCTACTGCCAGGACTACCCCATCGAGCAGTACATCCGCGACCAGAAGATCGACTCGCTCTACGAAGGGACCACGCACATCCAGGCGCAGGACCTCTTCTTCCGCAAGGTCGCGCGCGACGGCGGGGCCACGCTTCGGGGCCTGCTCGGCGAGGTGCAGCGGACCATCTCGACGGACCTCGCCGGCGACGCGCTCGCGGTCGAACGCCAGGCGCTCGAGCGCGCCTCGGCAGACCTGCAAGGCATCTACGGCGCCATGCTGCCCAAGATGCAGGCGTCGCTGTACCACGTAGGCTTCCAGGCCAACCGCGTGCTCTCGGCGACTGGCGAGCTCGTCATCGGCTGGCGGCTGTGCGTCCAGGCCGCGATCGCGCAGCGGAAGCTCGCCACGGCGACCGGCAAGGACGTCGACTTCTACACCGGCAAGCTCGCGGCCGTCCGGTGGTACTGCCAGAACGTGCTGCCCGGACTCACCCTCACGCGCAAGCTCGTTGAGGCCGGCACCCTCGAGCTCATGGACGTCCCCGAGGCCGCGTTCTGAGCGCGCACCTCCTCGAACGACCTCCGTACGACGTCCCGCTTCACGCGGTCTGCGCGGTCCCGCCGGCGGACGCTCCGCCCGCGACGTGCCTCGATCCGGCGGGCGTCATCGACTCGGGACACCCCGAGGTCCTCGCGCAGGCGGCGGCGCTCGTCGAGGGCGCCGCCACATCGTGGGAGCGCGCACGTCGCCTTTTCGGGTGGGTCCGCGACGCGGTCGCCTACGACTTCTCGCCCGATCTGCGCGTCTCAGACGACTGGCGCGCCTCGGAGACGCTACGGCGTGGCCGCGGCTTCTGCCAGCAGAAGGCCATCCTGCTGTGCGCGCTAGGTCGCGCGGCGGGCATCCCGAGCGCGCTCGGCTACCAGCACATCCGCGACCACATGCTCGTCGGGACGCGCTTCGAGCGCTGGCTCCCCGACGGGATCATTCACTGGCACGGCCTCACCTGGCTGTGGCTACCAACGCCGGAGGGCCCTCGCTGGTGCCCGGCTGACGCGACGCTCGACGCGACCCTGTGCGCGCGCCGTGGCTACCGGCTGGTCGCGTTCGAGGAAAGCCAGCCCGACGCGGGGCGGCTCCCGGAGACCACGCTCGCCGGCGCACCGCACTTCGACGTGCTCGCGGAGGTCGCGCCTTTTGCCGCTCAGCCCGAAGCGATCACCGCGCTGTTGCTGTCCCGCGTGGACCTCTGGAGCACCTTGGCCGAGGCCGCGCGACGGGACGGGGTGACCATGTAGCGCGCTCGCGCCACGGCCTGCGCCGTCACGTGCTATAAGGGCGCATGCGCTTCGCATCCTTCGTCTCCGGTCTGTGCGTCCTTCTGGCCCTCGGCACCGTCGGCTGCACTGCCGAGGACGCGGCCAGCGACGATCTCGGCTTCTCCGTCGACGGCAAGAGCAAGCCGTCGCTCTGCGGCAAAGACGGCGACTGTCAGCCCGATCAGCTCTGTATCGCCGGACAATGCAAGAAGATCGCGACGGCGCTCGATGCGGCCACGGGGGTCGACGCCCCCGGCGGGTCTGATGCACCGGCCAGCGCCGACCCGGGCAGCGGCCCGACGGACGGCACCGTCATCCCCTTTGACTTCGGGTCGACGGGCGGCCCGGACGTTCCCACTGCTGACATCCTCACTGCCGACATCGAGACGCCGACCGATCCCGGGACCCCTCCCGCCGATCCGGGTCCGCCGCCCGATGAGGACGCGGGCCCCGCGCCGTGCAAGCAGCCGGGGACGTTCACCGACTGCCCGGTGCTCCAGGTCTGCCGTATCGATCCGGTGACCCACGCGCACGTGTGCAGCGGCTCGAATTACGCCTTCCAGATGGGCAGCGCCTGCACCGAGCACACCGACTGCGACATCCTCTACGGGTGCCACTTCGGCGCGTGTACCAAGTACTGTGAGGTCAAGTTCGGGGCATCACAGTGCCCCATTGGCTCGACGTGTCAGAGCGTCGGCGACCCTCAGTGGGGCGCGTGCGCGGGCGCAGGAGGCTGAGGTCGCCTCACAGATCGCGGTGACGCAGCTCCAGGCGGTAGTGCCGCTCGATGGCCCCAATGCGGGTGCGCTCGATCTTGAAGTCGTAGCGACCGGGCCACTTGCGGGCGATCTCGTCTCGCGTCGTCTCCAGCGTGCTCGGCTGGTGATCGCGACCGATCTCCAGCCAGTCGGCCGCAGCCGCCTCCGGCGAGGCCGGTATGTCGCCGTCCTGGCCCTCCGCATCGTCGTCCACGTCGCAGTCCCCTTGAGCTTCCACTTGAACTTCAGCTGAACCGTTCACGTTCACTCCACAGCGCGGTCAAGCTCGCCCAGCAGATGCCTTTTCGGCGTTTGCCGGCGAGCGGCGGCGCTTCGTAGCAGGGGTGACGCAGCGTGTCAACGAAGTCGCAAGCCTTGCGTGCGCGTTCGGCGCCGATCGTGGGAGAGTTGACGCGCGATGCCAGGAAAAAAGGCGAGGGTTGCGGGCCCGGCCGGGGTGTCGCTAGAATCGCGCCGCGCCGCGTTCTGACGAGCCTCGCTCGGCAGGAGTCGGCGAAGGTTGGCACCGCGGGAGTAGACGAGCTCTGAGCTTTCAACGGCGCGCGCGGCTCGACGGACGGTTCGGCAGCTTGAGGGAGTGACACGCATGAGCGGATATCGGACGTTGGAATCGCTGGCAAAGGGCCGAGTCACCGAGGTCTTTCGCGGCGTTCGCGAGGCCACGGGAGAGACCGTACGCATTACCGCGTTTCCTGGAGCAGCGTCGACGTCGCTCGACGCGGCGCTGGCGGAGTCGCAGCAGCTGGCCTCGGCGGGGAGCTACCACGTCCTACCGTACATCGACAGCGGGACGCTCGCCGACGGCACGCCGTTCCTCGCGAGCGCCGAGCCCACGGGGACGTCCCTCAAGGAGCTGCTGGCCCAGCGTGGCGGCTTCAAGCTCGATGCGCTCTGCTCGATCGCAATGCAGATCGCGCGTGCGCTCGATCTCGCGCCTCGCCAAGGCATCCCGCACCTCGACGTGTCCCCAGAAAACGTGTTCGTCAGCGAGCCGTCGCCCGCCGGCGTCGTCCGCGTCGATCGCTTTGGCGCGCGGCACATGGCGCCACTGTACTCGACGGCGCTCAAGACCGAGCTCTTCTACGGATCGCCGGAGTACCTCGCCCCCGAGATCTGCAGCGGCAAGCCGTCCGACCTGGCGGCCGACCAGTACGCGCTCGGCTTCGTGCTCCACGAGTGCGTGACCGCCAAGCCGCCGTTCATCTCCAACAGCTACAAGACGACACTCAAGCGCCAGATCTACGAGAAGCCGCTGCCGTTGCACCTCGTCAAGCCAGGCATGGCCCACGTTGCCGACTTCGAGAAGATCGTCACGCGCCTGACGCAGAAGGACCCCAAGGCGCGCTACGGCTCCATGACCGAGGTGATGGAGGCCCTCGAGGCGTTTCGGCTGGACGCATTCAACGGGGTGCTCATCCCCGCCGATCCCGGCGCGAGCGCCACCGTGGTCGCCGCCGCGCCCAAGGCCGTCGCGCCTCCGGTCGCCGTCGACGGCACGGTCGAGGCGGTTCGACCCGAGGACGTCACGGCCAAGAAGCACGGTACGCTCGTCTTTGGCGGCCTGCGCGGCGCGTCCGCGCGACCCACGGCCCGCTCCGCCGCGGTCGAGGCCGCTCCGGCTGAGACCGGCCTGGAGCCCACGCTCGTCGCGACGCCTTCCGTGGCGCCCCCCGCGGCGACCAGCGAGGAGACCACCGCGGTGCTCACATCGGCGGCCATTCCGCCGGAGCCCATCGCGGCGCCGGTGGTACCCGATGCCGGGCCGCGCGCGACGTCGCGAACCATCGAGTTCACCACGGCAGCCTTGGACGACGCCCTCGGCGCCGCGTCGAAGGTCGAGTCGTCGTCGATGGAGGCCGATTGGTCGAGCCTGCCGACCCAAATCGAACCGCTGCCCGAGCCCAAGGCGCAGGCCAAGCCCGAGCCCAAGCCCGAGTTCAAGCCTGAGCCCAAGCCCGAGCCGGTTCACGTGCCCGTGAGCGCGAAGCCGGCGGACAAGGTCATCGAGGCGCAGCCCGTGCTCGAGGTTATTCGCGGCGGAGCGGCGGACCGCAAGACGACCTCGGAGGAGAAGCCCGTCGGGCCGGCGCGACATCCGACGCGCCCGGAGGAGATGGAGTCGAAGTGGTTCGTGGACTCCAACGAGTACCTCGCCGTCGATCCCGCGACGGGCGCCCCGGTCGGCAAGAAGGACAAGAAGACGCTCATCTACATCGCCGCGGCGGCGGTCGTCGCGATTGGCGTCGTGGCGGCCATCCTGTCGATGGAGCGCGGAGGCACACAGGCGCCCAAGACGCCCGCGCGTCCTGCGGCGCCGATGGGCAAGTTCACGTCGAACGATCCTAACGCGAAGCCCGCGACCGAGCCGCCCAAGGTCGCGCCTGCGCCGCCCAAGCCGGCCCCGGTCGTTGCGCCTCCGGCCCCGGTTGCGCCTCCGCCGAAGCCGGTCGCCCCGCCGGATGCGGGCACCGCGGCGACCAGCCTCGCGGTCGCGCCCGTCGTCGCTGATGCTGGAGCACCGGCCGCGGCGGTCGACCCGCAGCTCGCGGCGCGTCTGGCGGCGGACAAGGCGGCTGCGGACAAGCTCGCGGCGGACAAAGCGGCTGCGGACAAGCTCGCCAAGGAGGCGGCAGACAAGGCCGCGCTCGAGAAGGCCGCGGCGGACAAGGCAGCGCTCGAACTGGCCGCGAAGGACGCCGCAGACAAGGCGGCCGCCGCCAAAGCCGCCAAGGATGCCGCGGACGCTGCCGCCAAGGAGAAGGCGGATCGCGAGGCCGCCGACAAAGCCGCCGCCGACAAGGCGGCCGCTGCCAAGGCCGAGAAGGACGCGAAGAAGGCCGACAAGGATGCGGCCAAGGCCGATCGGGCGGAGGCGGCCAAGGCGGCCAAGGAGAAGGCTGCGGCCGACAAGGCTGCCAAGGAGAAGGCCGCGGCGGACAAGGCCGCCAAGGCGGAGAAGGATGCGGCGAAGGCGGCCGCCAAGGACGCGGCCAAGGAGAAGGCTGCGGCGGACAAAGCGGCCAAGGCGGAGAAGGATGCCGCCGCCAAGAGCGCCGCGGACAAGGCCGCGGCTGCCAAGGTTGCCGCCGACAAGCTGGCTGCGGACAAGGCAGCCAAGGCCGAGAAGGACAAGGGCGACAAGGACAAGGTCGTCAAGAAGGATCCGCCCACCGGTGACGCGGACCCGAAGGCGGAGTCCAAGCGCTACATCGGGCTCGGCCACGAGGCGATGAAGAAGAAGAACTTCAAGCTCGCGTTCATCTACTACAAGAAGGCCAAGGACCTCGATAAGGAGTCCGCCATGGCGTCCAAGTTCATGGACATGGCCAAGCAGAAGATGGACGACGGCGACGGCGGCGAGTAGCGCGCGCTCGGCTACGCGGTTGCTGCAAGGGCTGCCGCGTACACGTCCTTGAGCGGCACCCCCGCCGCGAGCGCTAAGGCGCGACACTCCTCGAATTCAGGCGCGCGATTGACCACCGTGGCCCCGTCCAGGGCCTCTTTGACGCGGACCGTCCCCCAGGGTGTAGACGCCGTCTTCCACCGTCGCTCCAAGCGCGTTCGGGCCACGGCGTGCCATCGCAGGCCAAGCGTCGACGTCTCACGGAGCAGCGTCGCCTCCACGGTCGCCCGCTGGCCGGCGCCGCACAGCACGCTGACCATCACGCCGGCGCGACCCTTCTTCATGACGATGGGCGTGCACCAGACGTCGTGCGCGCCGAGAGCCAACACCCGCTCGCATGCGTGCGCTAGCAGCTCGGCGGGCAGGTCGTCGATATTGGCTTCGACGACGACCTCGTCTCCGTGCTCCGCCTCCGCCGATCCCAATACCAGACGAAGTAGATTTGGCCGGTCGGGCGAGTCTCGGTCTCCGACGCCGTAGCCCACGCGCTCGATGACCATGTCTGGCAACGAACGATAGCCCGCGGCGGTCGACACCAGTGTCGTGACGATCGCGGCGCCCGTCGGCGTGACCAGCTCGTCGCGAGCCTCCACGGCCTTGACGCGCGCGTCACGGCAAAGCTCGAGCGTCGCCGGCCCAGGCAGCGGCAGCATGCCGTGCGCGCATCGCACGAAGCCGCGCCCCATCGGCAGCGGCGCCGAGACGACCACGTCGACGGCGAGCCAATCCAGCGCAATCGCCGTACCGCAGATATCCACGATCGCGTCGATCGCGCCGACCTCGTGGAAGTGCACGTGCTCCGGGTCGATCCCGTGGACTCTCCCCTCCGCGACCGCGAGCCGCCCGAAGATGCGCAACGCCAGCTCGCGCGCCCCCGTCGTCATCCCGGACCCGGCGATGAGCGCCTGAATCTCCTGCCATGTCCGTCCGTGCGCGTGCTCGTGCTCATGCGGCTCATGCCCGTGCTGCTCATGCCCGTGCTGCTCATGCCCGTGCTGCTCATGCCCGTGTGCGTGCTCGTGCTCATGCGCGTGCCCGTGCGCGTGCTCGTGCTCATGCGCGTGCCCGTGCGCGTGCTGGTGACTGTCCACATGGACGTCGGTCCCCACGATCCCGTGGCGCGCCGCGCGGTCGACCCGCAGGTGGTAGTGACCAATGTCCCCCAGCGCCGCGAGCCCGGCCTCGACGTGCGCCAGCGGGACGCCAAGGTCGAGCAGCGCGCCCAGCATCATGTCGCCCGCCACGCCTGAAAAGCAGTCAATGTACAAGATTCGCTTCACGCGGGCTCCACGCGCCGGTTGATGGCTGATGCCGCGTAGCCGGCCCCAAACCCGTTATCGATGTTCACCACCGTCACGCCCGCGGCGCAGGAGTTGACCATGGCGAGGAGCGCCGCGACTCCGCCCAAGTTCGCGCCATAGCCGACCGACGTCGGCACGGCGATGACCGGCCGGTCGACCAGCCCGGCGACGACCGAAGCGAGCGCGGCCTCCATGCCGGCGACGGCGATCAGCACGTTCGCCCGTCGAAGGTCGGGCAGACGCGCCAGGAGACGGTGCAACCCGGCCACGCCGACGTCGTAGATGCGCTGCACGTCGTTGCCGAGGAGCTCTGCCGTTACGGCGGCCTCCTCCGCGACCGGGACATCGGCCGTGCCGCCAGTGACCACCGCGACGCAGCCAACCCCGCGCCGGATCTGAACACCGCGCCGAAACGCGACGATCCGAGCCTCGACGTGATGCTCGCCCACGTGCCCGGGAAACGCCGCCAGCAGCTGCTCTGCCCGCTCGCGCGTCAGGCGCGTGATGATCACGTCGTCGTCGGTGGCGAGCAGTCGCTCCACGATGCGGCGCAGCTGGTCATCGGACTTGCGCTCGCCGAAGACGACCTCGGGGACGCCACACCGCAGCGCGCGGTGCGTGTCGAGTGTCGCGTCGCCGAGCTCGGCGAAGGGCAGATCGCGGAGCTGCTCGACGGCCGAGGCAACGGCCACCGAGCCCGTGCGGACAGCGTCGAGGAGCGTGACGAGGGCGTCGCGATTCATGACCGCGGAGGATGGTCGGCGCTCCGTCGCGAGTCAACCCGACCCGGGTCGCGACGACCTTGCGCCTTGGCCCGGTGCTTGCTATGACCCGCGCCCGCGGTGGTCGCAGGCGAACTTCGACTCGCACCGCGAGGAGGCACTACATGGCACGAATGGCGAGAACGGACGGGGTCATCACCCCGGTCAAGGGCAAGCTCGGGATCCTCATGCCGGGTCTCGGTGCGGTGGCGACGACGTTCATCGCCGGCGTGGAGTCCATCCGCCGTGGCTTCTCCGAGCCCATCGGCTCCGTCACGCAGATGGGTCACATCCGCCTTGGCAAGCGCACGGAGCCCAAGTTCCCGCTGGTCCGCGAGTTCGTGCCCTTGGCGCACCTCGATGACCTCGTCTTCGGCGGCTGGGACCTTTTCGAGGACGATTGCGAGACCGCAGCGCGCAAGGCCGCGGTGCTCGAGCCCCGGCACATCGACCAGGTGGCGGGCCTGCTGCGCACGATTCGCCCCATGCGGGCCGCGTTCGATCCGACCTACGTCAAGCGCCTGTCTGGCAACAACGTCATCCCCGGAGGGCGGCGTGACTGGGCCAATCAGCTGCGGCAGGACATCCGCGACTTCAAGATGCGCCATGGCCTGGACCGCGTCGTCGTCGTCTGGTGCGGCTCGACCGAGGCGTTCACCACGCCCTCGGAGGCCACCCTGTCGTTGGCGGCCCTCGAGCGGGCGTTGGATGAGAACGACCCCCGCGTCCCGCCCAGCCTGGTGTACGCGTACGCCGCTCTGATGGAGGGCTGCCCCTACGCCAATGGGGCGCCCAACCTCACCGTCGACACGCCGGCGCTGCTCGAGCTCGCCGACAAGAACCAGGTGCCGATCTGTGGCAAGGACTTCAAGACCGGCCAGACGCTGATGAAGACCATCATTGCGCCCGGGCTCAAGGCGCGCCTCATCGGGCTCAACGGCTGGTTCTCGACCAACATCCTCGGCAACCGCGACGGCGAGGTGCTCGACGATCCGGAGTCCTTCAAGACCAAGGAGGAGTCCAAGCTGTCGGTGCTGCACACCATCTTGCAGCCGGACATCTACCCATCGCTTTACGGCAATATGTATCACAAGGTCCGGATCGAGTACTACCCGCCGCGCGGAGACAACAAGGAGGGCTGGGACAACCTCGACATCAAGGGCTGGCTCGGCTACCCGATGCAGATCAAGATCGACTTCCTCTGCCGCGATTCCATCCTCGCGGCCCCGCTCGTGCTCGACCTCGCGCTGTTCCTCGATCTCGCGCAGCGCGCAGGGATGTACGGCATCCAGGAGTGGCTCAGCTTCTACTTCAAGAGCCCACAAGTGCGCGAGGGGCTCTACGCCGAGCACGACCTCTTCATCCAGAAGCTGAAGCTCGAGAACACGCTGCGGCACCTGATGAACGAGGAGATCATCACCCATCTCGGCCTCGACTACTACGAACCCAACGCTACCTGATCGCTGCTCTGGGAGGCTCTCATGAAAGGCGCGCTCTCGAACATCCTCGAGGCCATCGGCAACACGCCCATCGTGCGGCTCAACAAGGTCGCTCAGTCGGTTCGGTCGCCCATCTTCGTCAAGTGCGAGTTCCTGAACCCCGGCGGCTCCGTCAAGGACCGACCGGCGGTCCAGATCATCAAGGACTACGAGGAGCAGGGCGTGCTCAAGCCCGGCGGTACCATCGTGGAGGCGACGAGCGGCAATACCGGGATGGGACTCGCCCTCGCTGCCGCGATCCGTGGCTACAAGTGCGTTTTCGTTATGCCGGACAAGATGTCCAACGAAAAGGTGCTGGCCCTGCGCGCGTTTGGCGCACGGGTCGTAATGACCCCGACCGACGTCGAGCCCGAGGACCCGCGCAGCTACTACAACGTGGCGCGCCGGCTGGCCCAGGAGATCCCGGGCGCGGTCCTGGCCAATCAGTACTACAACCCGTCAAACCCCAAGGCGCACGTGCTCTCCACTGGACCCGAGATCTG
>SXOX01000292.1 GCA_005776585.1 Pseudomonadota bacterium
GTCACCTGGACGCGCTCACGGGTGTCATGTCGGAGCTAGCGGAGCTTGCTCGCGCGCTCCGCGAGCGGCGATGGTTCGTTTTCGGCGCGCACGCCGTCGGCGTTTGGGCCCTGCCGCGGCAGACGCTCGATATCGATGTCGTCGTGGACGTGTCGGACGCCGAGTTGCCTGCTCTGCTGGATGACCTCGCCCGCTCTGGCTTCCAGCCGCGTGCACCCGATCCGCTCCAGTTTGCACTGACGTATCGTGTCATCCCGCTCGCATCCGAGCGCGGTGGCACCGTCGATGTCGTGCTCGCTGGCACCACCTTTGAACGGGACGCACTCTCGGCGGCGACAATCGCGACCGTCCTCGGGGTCTCGGTGCCCGTTGTAACGGCCGATTATCTGGTCGTGTTCAAGTTGGGCTCAGATCGTGCCAAGGATGGCGAGGACGCGCGGGCCGTCATCCGGGCTCAGGCGGATCACCTGGATGCCGGGCTTATCCGGTCCCACCTGCGCGATCTTGAAGTAGCGATGGATCGTTCAGATCTCGTCACGGAGTTCAATGCACTCCTGGCTCGACATCGGACGCGACCGTAGTCCGGGTTGGCCGCGTCCGACACAACGGACGCTGGTGGCTCTACATCCCGCAGAACGTCGCGGCCTGGGCGAGGAGCGCGGGGTCGAAGCCCTCGGGGAGCCCGGTGAGCGGCGCACGCGCGTTGGCCAGCGAGACCACGTTCATCGTGACCGAGCCACCCAGGACCAGGTTGCCCTTGGTCGTACCGGACAAGGCCGTGACCAGATTGGCGTTCAGATTGATGGGTGCGGTGACCTTGCCCTGCACCGAGACCTTGCTGGTCGCGGGGCCCGAGACGGTGCCGGTGCTCGTGGCCTGGTCGTCGAAGGCGACCGTGCCCGAGGCCTTGCCGCTGCCGCCATAGGCGCCGCCCTGCAGGTTCACCGTACCGCTGCTCGCCATCGCGATGCCGCCGTTCGTGCTACCCGACGCCGAGAGCGAGCCGTTGAACGCGCCTGCTTCGCTGGTCGCCGTGCACTTGAATTCGTCGGTGCACTGGCCGTTCAGCATGCTCTCGCCCTGCTTGGCCAGCTCACCTGCCGACGAGCCGCCCTGAAGCACCTCCTTGGCCGTGTCGAACACGCCCTTGACCTGGTCGTAGTAGGGGACCTGCGAGGCGGCGCTCTCGATGATGTCAGTGATGACCGAGCCGAGGGTCGCGACGCCCTCCATGTGGACTCCAGCGTACAGCCCGCTCAGCAGCCCGGTCAGCGCGGTCGTGGCCGTCAGTGTGCCCTTTGACGTGTCTTGGCTCTTGACCGTGCCGCCAAGGGCGCCCGCCTCGCTCGTGTCGGCCGCAAGCGTCGCGGCGCCGTACATTCCCGCGTTGATGACGGCCGCAAGCGCTCCGGCGACGCCGCCCTTCGTCGTGCCGGTGACGTCGGTCTTGCCGTTGAACGTGGCCGTGCCGCCGAGCGCCGCGTCGCCGCCGCTCCGCGTGATGGTGCGGTCCTCGGCAAAGCCCAGCAGTGGCGTCCCCGGCGTCACGAGCGCGCCCTGGGTCTTGGCCGAAAGGACCGCCAACGCGCCACCTGCGCCCGCCGCCTCGACCGCGAGGACCGCCGTGCCACGCGCTGCCAGGGCTGCTTGGCCGCACCAGACGAGCTGGCCCGCGGCGTCGAGCGCGACCACGAGCGCCGTGGCAGGCGTCGCGCTGGGGTTGACGACGGTGACCTCGGTGCTGACCTTGGCGGTCGCCGTCCCCGCGGGCACGCCCGGTGCGGTGACCGCGACGTCACCAGCGCGCCACGCGCCCATCAGGTGGGTCGAGACGGGTGAGGCCACCGCCGTGCGGGCCGCGGCGACGAGGGAGAGGGAAGCAAGCAGTGTGTGTCGAGTCTTCATGGGTGTCTCCTTGTGACAGTTGGTGTCCGGCAGGAGAGCAGGCGGTGTGCCAACCAAGAAGTGGTGTCATCTCCATGGGTTGGCTGTTTTGGCGCGCCCGATGACACGGGTCAGCGCGCTCACTGTCGACACACCGTGTCACACCCCGAATCTCACCCGTACTACCGGCACCCCTGGCCGAGCGAGGTCAGCGACCAGCAGCGGCGGGCGAGGGCCTTGGGTCGCGTGACTGCGGGCGCGCGTTCGGGCCGGACGACGAGCGTGTCGTCCTTGCCACTCTCGCCGCGGAAGAGGAAGTGTGCACCGTCGATGCGCGTGACCGTGCCCGTAACACCACCGAGCGTAGCGCTCACCGTGCCCGGAACGGCGACCACGGTCGCACCGACCGCGAAGTGGAACCGAATCTCGGCGCGATCGCCCTCGACCGCGCCCTTCTCGACGACCAGGTCGAGCGGCACGACCTCCACGGTGATCGTCCCGCCCTTGCGGCCGTTGCGGCTCCAGGTGACCGCGGTCTTGCCCCCGCCGATCTCGAGCGGACGCTGCCACGCCGCCGCCGCGCTGGTCCCGACCTTGGCCTGGAGCTGTGCGGTCGCCGCGCCGGGCGCATGCAGGCGCACGAGGCCGGGTCCGCGTAGGGTGACGTCGCCGTTGGCGCCCGCTGCGACCTCGACTTTGCCAAAGGGCGCGTCGAACGACGGCTTGCCGATCCACACCGCCTGGACCTTGGACGGAAAACCCGTAATCCGGTTCTGGTCGATGGCCGAGACGCGCGCCAGATAGTGGCCTGGCGGCAGGTCGAGCTTGGCGCGGCGCGAGGCCACGTCCACGCTGAGGTCCTTGACCGTGCGCGTAAAGGACAGGTCCTCGGCGACCTCGAGGCGGAACTTTGCCGCATTCGGCACTGGGCTCCAGGAAAGCTCCACGGAGCCCGTCGCGCCGAACGCCAGCCCGTCCACTCGGCTCTCGCCGCTGAACGTCGGCGCCGCGGGGATGGGTACGGCAGCGCCCGGTGCGCCGCCCTTGAGGGTCCGGCTCGCGAAGCCGGCCGCGACCTCGACCTTCTGTCCCTGCGCCTGGGCGTTGCCGCTGCCCTGGTAGACCGAGAGCGTCGAGGTCTTCTCGGCGCGATCGACCTCCATGCGCCCGACCGAGCCTGGCTGGAGCTCGAGCCGAGCCGCTGAGGTCGCGACCGCCACCGGGCTCTTGGACTTGGCCAAGAACGCCTGGAGATCGCCCGAGACGAGCTTGGCCCGCTCCGGCGCGGGTGCCGTGGCCTGCTGCGCCGTGCCGGCCGTCCCCGAGTAGATGACGACCAATGCCTTGGGATCCAGACGTAGCTTCGATGAATCGCGGAAGCTCACCTCGGCGCGGGACTCCGCCTCCGTGCGAACGCGCCACAGCCGAAAGAGGCCCGTGCCGGTCGCCGAGGCCAGCCAGTCGGCCGTCGGTGAGCGATGGGTGACCGCGCGATAGACCAACGACAGCAGCGCATCGGCGACGGCCGCTGGCGGCGGCAGCTTGAGCAGCTGACCGACCTTGGGCACCTGATCGAGCGGCATGCCGTTGAGGACGTAGATGTCCTTCCACCGACCGCGGTCGCCGAGCTCGCGGCCTGCGATGTCCGCGACGCTCTCGCCGGCCTTGACCGTGACGGTCTTGGGCTCGTCGTTCGACCCCGCAAACGCGGCGGGTGAGCACAGCAGCACGAGCCACACGAAGGTCCATCTCACGGTCGGTACCTCACTTGCCGCACTTGCCTGCGTCGGTCTCGCGGATGACGAACTCCACCCGCCGCCGCGCACCACCGCAGGCGGCCGAGTCCGGCGCCTTGCACGCCGGGACCTCTGTGGTGTTCGGAACGACGTCGGGGCCACGTCCCACCGCGATGAGCCGCGTACCGGGCACGCCTTGCGCCTGGAGCAGCGTGCGCACGGCCTCCGCGCGCTTCTGGCTCAACGTCAGGTTCGCCTCGCGGGTGCCACGAGCGTCGGTGTGGCCCTCGACCGCGATGGAGCGGGCCCAGGTCGCGGCGCTGAGCCCTTTGGCGTACGTGACCAGCGCGCGCACGCTGGCCGGAAGGATGCGGGCGCTGCCGAGCGCGAACTGCACGCGCAGCGGCTCGAGCCGGCACTCGGAGAGCACCTTGACCGCGTCGGGGCAGCCGTCCGGATGGTCGCGGTCGCTATCGCTCGGCCCTTCGGTCTCGGGCATGTTGCGGCAGGACCCGTAGGCGGTCCCGGGCTCCTTTGGGCCGTCATTGGCGTCAAGGAAGCCATCGCCGTCGTTGTCGTCGTCGGCGCAGCCGTCGTCGTCCTCGAAGCCGTCGCGGTCCTCGGCCACGTTCGGGCACTCGTCCAGCGCGTCCGGCACGCCGTCGCCGTCATTGTCCTCGTCGGGACAGCCGTCCTGGTCCTCGTGCCCATCGACATCTTCGGGCTGGTCTCGGCAGGCGCCGAAACCGCTCGCGTCCGCCGTGCCATCGCGCGCGTCCGGCACGCCGTCGCCGTCGTTGTCCTCGTCGGGGCAGCCGTCCTCGTCCTGATACGCGTCCTTGTCCTCGGCGTCCGCGGGGCACGCGTCGTCTCGGTCCGCCAGTCCGTCGCCATCCTGATCGGCGGCCGTGACGCCCGGAGCGCGCCGAATCCGAACGCGCGTCGGGTCGGCCGGATCGGGCTCCGTGACCTCCTCACCCGCGGGATCCAAGCTGGGATCGGTGAACTCCGAGGCCGCGCGCTGTTCTCTCCGCGGATCGAAGGTCCAGCCGAGATAGAGCGCGACGCGCCAGTCCGGCGTGCCATAGCCCTGCGTCATCCCGGTGCCGGCCCCGAGCGCTCCCGAAAAGCCCACGGGATGCGCGTACCGCAGCCCCGCCATCCACTCGAGCGGCGCAGCGGGGAGGCGCCCGAGCGCGTCGCCGGCGCCGTCGACGGTGAGGCCGACCGTGCCGTGCACCTCAGCCACGGCGTCGAAGCCGGGCACGAGCTCCACGCCGAGCGCCAGCCCGTACATCAGCTCCGGGCCGACCTTGAGCGAGCCGACCGACTCGGAGCCAAAGAGGTTGCGGAAGCCCACGTTCAGCGACGACCGAAACCGGCGATAGCGCACGTCCAGCAGCAGCACGGGCTCGAACGACACCTTGGCCGACGAGGCGAAGGGGCCGACCCCGGTGGGGATGCCCACGTCGAGGCGCAGGCCAAGGCGGAAGATGCCGCGCGGATCGCCATAGACTCTCAGGCGGGTGCCGACCCGCACGTCGCCCATCGCGAAGCCGCTCACGTCGGGGATGCTGACGCCGGAGATGACCGTGTCTCCGGTGCGGAAGGGCACCATCGGCACGACCACCCCGAGGTCCAATAGGTCGAAGAGGCCGAGTCCCACGGCGACCGCGAGGTCGAGCTGCCGCGAGACGATGCTCCCGACCCGCTCCGTGCCGCCCGGTGCCCGCACCGTGAGCGGGTCGTCGGCCAGGATGGTCCACACGCCGACGCCGATCTGGAGGTGCTCGAGCACCTGCGTCGTGTCGACGCCGAAGATCTGGCCGCTACCCCAGCTTGGCCGCAGCTGCTGGACGTTGATGCCCGTCGGCAGGCCCTGCGCGGACGCTCGCGGCACCCCGCATAGAGCGATGAGCACGCTGACGACGAGCCTGGTTCTGCTTCCCATCGGTGCTGTCCACTCCCGCGGCGCGCGATGCTACCATGCCTCCAATGAATCACGACAAGCGACGCGGACGCCTCCGACTTCGACTGACGCTCCTCCTGGTCGTCGCCGTCACCGTACCGCTCGGGGCGGGCACCTTCGCGGTGCGTACGATCGTCGGGCAGTCGCTCGAAGAGGGCGTCTACAACTACCACGCCTCCGTCATCGGCGAGCTCTCGGCGGCGATTGAGGCCGACGTGGGCACGGTCCTCGCCGAGGTTCAACGCGTCGGTCAGGCGCTCGCTGCGGCCGACCCCCGCGAGGCGGAGACCGCGGTGCTCGCGCTGCTCGGCAAGGCCGCGTCGGTCGACCACGTCGCGCTCTATACGCCCGACGGGACCTCGCGTGTGGCGATGCTCGCCAAGGAGAGCGCCACCCACACTCCGACGCCCGAGTCGCTCACCGGCGCGCTCGCCGTCTCTCCGACGACCCCACGCACGCCGCGGCTCGGGCGCGTCTCTGCGGGCCGCTGGCCAGTCGTCGTGCCGTTCGTGCTCGGCGACGAGCTCGCCGGCTGGGTCTACACCGCCGTAGACGTGCGCTTCCTGGTCGAGCGCATGGCTACGCTCGCCGAGGCGCGCTACCCGGGGGTCAAGGACGCCATCCTCGTCGTCGATGAGGACGGCGCGCTCGTCGGCGCCTCGGCGGGCCTCACGCTGCCTGAGCCCCTGCGTGCGCTGTTCCCGACGCGCGATGGCGGCGCGAGCTTTGGCAATCGCATCGAGAAGGTCGCCGCCTACGCCGATCCGAGCTTGGGCGGCCCGGCCTTTGCGCGCATCGGCGTGCTCCCCAAGCTGCGGGTCGCCGTCGTCACGCGCCAGTCCGAGGCCGAGGCCTTCGCCGCGTTGCACCGCGTCACGACCATCGCGCTCGTCGCGCTCGGGGCCTTGTTTGTTCTGGCGCTCCTGGCCGCCTGGATCCTCGCGCGCCGCGCGACGCGTCCCATCGACACGCTCGTCGCCGGCGTCGATCGCATCGCCCACGCCGACTTCAATGCCCGCGTCACGGTAGACGCCACCGACGAGGTCGCGATCCTCGCCGACGCCATCAATAAAATGGCCGCCGATCTCGGCTCCTACGAAGCGAAGCTCGTGGCCGAGACCCAGCTGCGCACCTCGGTCTCGCGCTACGTGTCCAAGGACGTCGTCGACCTCATCGCGCGCGGCGAGGCCAGCCTCGAGCTCGGCGGCAAGCGGCAGATGGTCACGGTCGTGTTCATCGACATCGTGAGCTTCACGCCCCTGTCCGAGCAGTTCCCGCCGGAGAAGCTCGTGACCGTCGTCAACGCCATGTTCACCATGATGACTGCGGTCGTTTGGAAGTATGGCGGGACCGTCGACAAGTTCATTGGCGACTGCATGATGACCGTCTTTGGCTCGCCCACGGTCCGCCCTGATGACGCCGCCCGCGCGGCGCTGGCGATGCGCGAGATCCTGAACTCGATGGGCGAGGTCAACGCCCTTGCCGAGCGCGTTTTCGGCCGCAAGCTCCAGCTCACGTGCGGGATGAACACGGGCGAGGCGATCGTCGGCAACGTCGGCTCGGAGCAGCGCATGGAGTACACCGTGATTGGCGACACCGTGAACGTCGCCGCGCGCATCCAGGCGCAGGCCGCGCACGATCAGATCCTGGTGTCGCTTGCCACCCACGACGCGATCCTAGGCTGCGGCGTGGCCGTGCCGCTGATCGACCGCGGCGAGCGGAAGGTGAAGGGCAAGGCCGAGCCGGTCCGTATCTTCGAGGTGCCGCTCACCGACGCGGTCGAAGGAGCCCCATGATGCGCGCCTGTGTCGTGCTGTGCTGTGCCTGGACCGCCGCGTGCAACTTCGGCAGCGGGACGCTCGTGCTCGGGGAGGCCCATGCCGTGGCGTTAGGGTCCGATGACTCGAGCGAACCGTCCGAGGTGATCGCGACCGACTTTGGTGCCTCCGGGGAGGCGTCCAGTGAGGTCGCGACCGACTTTGGTGCCTCCGGGGAGGCGTCCAGCGAGGTCGCGACCGACCTTGGCGACTCCGCGCAGGTCCAAGACGACTCGACCGTGTCTCCCGACCTTCCGCCCGCGAAGTGCACGCCGGGCTCCTGCGACGATGGCGACCCGTGCACGGTCGACTCCTGCGATCCGGACGTCGGCTGCGCGACCTCCCCCGGGACGGGCGCGCCGTGCACCGACCAGGACCCGTGCACCTTCGGGGACGTGTGCCTCGACGGCACGTGCACGGGCCAGGCCGCGACCTGCGACGACGGCAACGCGTGCACCGTGGACACGTGCGTCAAGGGCACCGGCTGCGCCTTCACACCCGCGACCGGCGGGGCGTGCGACGACCTCGACCCCTGCACGACCGGCGACCTCTGCACGACCGGCGCCTGTGGCGGCGTCCCTGTCGTCTGTGACGACCAGAACCCCTGCACCACGGACGCGTGCACCGCGGTCACCGGCTGCGTCGCGTTCCCCGCCTCGGGCGCTTCCTGCGATGACGCCAACGCGTGCACCGCCAACGACACCTGCTCTCTCGGGCTGTGCGCCGGCAATGCGCCCCCGCTCTGCGATGATGGCGAGGCCTGCACGCAGGACGCGTGCGACCCCAAGACCGGCGACTGCGCCCATGCCGCGCTGACCGGCGGGCCGTGCTCGGACGGCAGCGTCTGTACGCTCGGCGACTCATGTCTCGCCGGGAAGTGCGTGCCGGGGAGCGCCCAGAGCTGCGACGACGCGGATCCCTGCACCGACGACTCCTGCGCGCCACTCACCGGCTGCGCTCACGCTCCGGGGACGGGCGCGGCGTGCGACGACGGCGACGTGTGCACGCAGGCCGACAGCTGCGGGCAGGGCGTGTGCGTCGGCGGGACCAGCACGTGCCAGTGTGTCACGGACGCCGACTGCGCGACGCTCGAGGACGCCGATCTCTGCAACGGGACCCTGGTCTGTAGCCAGAACCTGTGCACCGTGGACCCGAAGACCGTCAAGGTCTGCAACCCCACGGGGGACACGACCTGCCTCATGAACGTGTGTCAGCCGGCCACCGGGTTCTGCGCGCCGACGCCCGTGAGCGAGGGCGAATCGTGCGACGATCTGACTGTTTGTACGACGGGCGACCTGTGTGTCCTCGGCGCCTGCATCGGTCCGGTCAAGACCATCTGCAACGATGGGGACCCATGCACGGCCGATCTCTGCGAGCGGGAAACGGGCTGCCAGACCTCGCCATTGACCGGGTTTGCGTGCGACGACCAGAAGCCCTGCACGACACAGGACACCTGCAAGCTGGGCAAGTGTGTCGGCACCCAGCTCGACTGCTCTGTGAGCGGCTGCGTCATCGGAGCCGTGTGTAACGAGACTGGCCAGTGCACGGGTGGCAAGCCGCTCGACTGCGACGACCAGAAGCCGTGCACGGCGGACTCGTGCGCCAAGGGCGTATGCGCCCATGCACCGACCACCGGCCCGCAGTGCGACGACGGCGACGCATGCACCAAGGGCGAGACGTGCTCCGCCGGCGAGTGCAAGGGCGTCAAGCTGCAATGCGACGACAAGAACCCGTGCACGCAGGACTCCTGCCAGAAGGGCCAGTGCGCGTTCGTGCCCGTCGAGGGCGGCCCGTGCGATGCCGGCTCGGCGTGTCTGGGCAAGGGCGTGTGTACCAAGGGGGTCTGCGTCGGTGCCGCGCTGTGTGGCGACCGCCCGCTGTTCGCGGCCGAGGTCGGCGCTCCGCCGGCGATGACCGAATCGAGCGCGAGTGGGCTGCTCGTCGGCGTGTTGGCGAGTGCGCCCGTGGGGACCCGCGTGACCGCCGCCGAGCTCGACACGGCGACCGGTGCGCTCATTACCAAGGCCAACGTCGATGACACGGCAGGGACACCATGGCTCGGCCAGATCGCCGTGGGCCCGGTGCGCTTCAATAGCGTGCCCATGGGGACCTGGCTCGCCTATACCCGGACCGGGGACGCGGCCGTGGGCGGCGACGGCTCCTACGACGTGTTCCTCGCGGGCCTTCAGGCAGGCACCGGCGCGAGCATCGGGGTGACCCAGGTCGTGAACACGAAGACGCTCGACGCCCAGACCGACCCGCATGGCGCGACGCTCGCTGGCGACGACATGCTCATCACCTGGACCGACGCCAACGCGGGCCTCGCCGTCGAGCAGGAGAACATCAAGGGCCGCCTGTTCCGCGCGCTGACGGCTTTCCCCATGACGCCGGAGTTCCTCATCGGCGACCTGGTGGACACGCAGATGCAGTCGCGGGCCGTCGCGCTTCAGAGCGGCGGCTTCCTCGTGGCGTTCACCTCGAAGAACGCGTCCGGCTTCGGCAACGGCTTCGACGTCTGCGCGCAGGCCTTCGCCGCGCCCGACGGGACGGGCGTGCCGGCCGCGAGCAACGTGACTCTGGTCACGCTCTCGACGGCGGGGGCGCAGTGGTATCCCAACCTCGCCGTCAACGCCGGCACCGTGGCGGGCGAGATGGCGTTGGTGGTCTGGCAGCACGATGGCCCGGATAGTGACGTCCTGGGCCGGTTCCTGTCGGTGGACGGCAACGGCTTCCTGCTCGGCAGCCCCTTCGAGGTCACGCTGAGCGAGTCCTCCGCCGGCGGCCAGGTGCGGCCTGCCGTTGCCGCCTGGGGAGCCGGCTTTGCGGTCGTCTGGCACGACCTCCAGAAGGGGCTCGTCATGCGGTACGTCGACGTGGTCAACGGCATGGCCGTCGGGCCCGAGAAGGTCATCTCCACCCTGCCGCCGCTCGACGCCCTCAACCCCATGCCGTCTGCGCTCACCGCGCTCACCGATGGCCGCCTCGTGGCCGCCTACACCCGAGTCGACCAGGGCGTGAACCTCATCGGGCTCTGCGACCCGCCGCTGTCGGCCGCGCTCGACTGCAGCGCCACCTGCGGCGTCCAGCGGTGCTTGGGCGCGAGCTGTGTCCCCGACGTGCCGGTCGGGTGCGTCCCTTAGTGCTGATTGCCTGACTTGGCTTGCAAATTTGGCTCGATGCCCCTAGATTGCCTGCCATGTCAGGCAATTCAACCCAACCCAGCTGTGACGACCTTCCCACGCTGGCCATCGTGCTCAAGGCGTTGCGCCAGTCGCCGGAGCGTCGCTGGTCCCAGTCCGACCTCGCGCACGCCGCGGGGCTGAGCCGCGACCCCGTCACGCGGCTGGAGTCGGGCCGCGACGTGTCGCTGACCACAGCGCTCGCGCTCATTCGCGCACTGGGCTACCAGGTGCGGCTCGAGCCCAAGGGCCCGCTGCGTGCGGCCGACATGCGCCGGCTCTTCGCCCATGTGCACGCCGAGGCGGACGAGTGAATCCGTCGCTCCCTGACCGCGTCCGCGCGCTGGGCGTGCGGGTGGCCGGCACGGAGTCGCCAGGCTGGAGCACGGTCGGCACGCTGACGCGCGGCTCGCAGTACGCGTTCGTCTATCGCGAAGACGCCGTCGCCCCGGTGTCGCTGCTCATGCCGGCCACCGACGGGGCGTTCGTGGACGGTGACCTCTTTGCGGCCATGGACATGAATCTCCCGGAGGGCTTCCTCTTCCAGCACCTCGTGGAGCGCTTTCCCAAGCAGCGGCTGACCAAGATGCACTTGTTGTGGCTGATGGCCGATGGCGGCGTTGGGCGGCTTGGCTACGCGGTGCCGGACGCTCCGACCCCGCGCGCGCTCCCGACTGTGGACGTGCGCGCGCTCCGTGACAGCTCCGCGGGTGCCACGCTGTTCCCCGAGCTCGTCGACGCGTACCTGGGCGTCGGCTCGGCGCTGTCTGGGGTTCAGCCGAAGATCATGGTGCCTACGCGTGCCACCGTCCCCACGCCGACCCTCATCGTCAAGCTCGAGGGCCAACGCTATCCCGGACTCTCCGCGAATGAGTGGACCTGCCTCACCGCCGCGCGGCTGGCCGGAATCCAGACGCCGCAATTCGATCTCTCCGCCGACGGGACGCTGCTGCTGCTCGAGCGCTTCGATGTGACGGAGACCGGGGGCCGGCTTGGGTTCGAGGACGCCGCCGCGCTCATGGATCTGCGCGTCCACGATCGGCTCTCCGCGCGCAAGTACGTCGGGAGCTATGAGGACGTCGCCCGCCTGCTGGCGCACGTGACCACGGAGCCCGATCGCGCATTGGCCGAGTTCTTTGGGCAGGTCGTCCTCACGGTGCTCGTGCGCAACGGTGATGGGCACCTCAAGAACGTGGGCTGCCTGTACGACAGTCGGCGCGTGTGGCTCGCGCCGGTCTATGACGTGGTCACGACCGTTCTCTACGCGTATGAGCGACCCGATGGCTCGACGGACATCGACCGCACGATGGCGCTCAAGCTCCGCGTTGGCGACCGCCATCGCCGCTACCCGCGCCGTACTGAGCTTCTGCGCTTTGGCAGCGAGGTCTGTCGCGTGCGCAAGCCGGAGGCCGTGCTCGAGCGGGTGATTGCCGGCATGCACGACGCTCTTTGGGAGGCCGGCAAGGATGAGCGCATCCCGCGGGAGCTGAACGCGCGCATGGCGGCTGTATGGCAGGAGTCCATCGCGACGCTGTAGCGGTTCCTATCCGCCGTTCTCATCCCCCGCGGCATCGTCCACGGGCGCGCCCTTGCGACCGTGGGTCCGCGCCAAGCGATCGAGCCAGCGTGCCGCGAAAACGCCGAGATGGCGATAGACCACGTCACGGGCCTCCTCGTAGTTCAGGTCGTCTCGCAGAACGATCCGACTCAGGTCGCCCTCGTCAGCCGGACGGCCCGCGGCCATCTTCAGCGCGACGAGATACGTGAGCGGTACCACGTGGATTCGATGCATGCCGATGGTCACGAGCTTACCGCGAGCGCGCGCGACCGTGATCGCCTCCTCGAATAGCGCCTGAAACTCGAAGCGGCGGTCGATCAGGTCGACCCTTACGCCCGAGGAAGTCTGCATCGACACCCCGCCAATCGTGAGCGGCACCGGGGCACGGTCGGCGATGCGTGCCTCACAGAGCGCCGACTCGGCGACCGTGACCGCGAAGTCGACATCCTTCGTGAACCGCTCGATGCCATGAACGGCAAGCGCGACACCTCCGATGAGCACGGGCTCTATCCCAAGTGACGCGAACAAGACGAGCGCCTCGTCGACCGCGCTGCGAATGTCGACCGGCTGTGGGAGCGTCGCGGATTCCCTTTGTGAATTCATCTCGACGCTCCTCTCTGGTCACTGCGGCTTCGATCGCCACGGCCGAGCATAGCCAACGGCCCTTGCGAGCGCTACGCAAGGCTGGCTCCGGCGCTACTCCACGACCACGAGCGGGGCGTCGTACATGGTCGGTGAGACGGTCCCCGGCAGCGGGACGACGCCTTGCGCCGCGCTCAGCCAGTAGATGGGCCCAAAGTTCGTGGCGACGTAGAGGTCGCCGTTCTTGGACGCGTCCACCCGGGCGCCAAAGTCGGGCACGTCGGCGCTCACGCTCACCTCGACGCCGGTCGACGTGTAGCCCCGCACGTGGCTCCGCCGCTTTTGCCACGCCTTGTCGAGCCAAATGACATAGTACACACCATCGCGTCCCTGCCGCACGTCGACCGGAACGTGGTTGGGTGGCGGCTGGCTGGTGAGCCACGGCGTCTTGGGCGCGGCCTGATGATGGACCCACAGCTCCTTTTGAAATGCGCCCCGTCGGGTCTGAGCCAAGACGACCACGTCAGTCGTGGAGATGGCCGCGATGTTGCGCGTGCGAAAGCCACACGGGACCGCCGGGAATGACTGCCATTGGATCGGCACCTTCTCTTCCTTCGCGGGGTTGACCGGTGGATATTTGTTCATGTCGATGAAGAAGACCTGGGGTCGCGTTCCAGTCAGGATCTCATGGTAGCTCACAGTCAGGGAGCCGTTCACAATGACCCAGTCGCGGCACTCCATCGCTCCCGTCAGGAGTCGGGTTCCGGCGATTGCCATTGGCCCGAAGGCGACCAGGCCAGTGACACCCAGTGTTTCTCCCGGCGCCGCATCCTCATACGTGATGTCCGGCAAGCTGGGACTCTTGGCCCCAACGAATCGGTCGTAGGTCTTGCCAGTTGTCATGGCGAATCGGCGCAGCCAGCTCCCTGTGGCATTCGCAGCGCGGCTGAGGAGCAGCTCGTTGGCGGACAAAGGGACCGCTCCCGCCGGGGCGACCAGCCAGTCCACGTCGTCCGACCAATCGAAGGCGTAGTCCCCCGTTGGGACGAGGGTCTCGACGCCACCCGGCTCTCGAATGACGAAGCGCTTCTTGGCTCCTTGGTAGTAGGCCAACCGCGCGGTCTGGCAGCCCGTGGGTCCCTCCGTGATGCTCGGAACCGTGATGCCGAGGCACGCCGGATACGAGACCTGCGTCACGCTCGACAGCGTGCTTGAGCAGACATCGACCGGAGTCGTAGCGGTTGCGTCGGAGGAGCCGTCTTGCGCCACGGTCTCTGCCCATACGTCCGTCGCTGAGCCAGTGTCTACGCTCGCTGCGGTATCTTCAAGGATGTCGCCAGGCGCCAGCTCAACGTCCGAGACCTCCACGATGCTGGCATCGAAAGTGATGTCAACCGGGGCGTCGCCCAGGTCGTCTCCGGTATCCGCGAGTGCAAGCACCTCATCCTCAATCGCACCGTCAGTCGTGGTCCCGAGGTCGCCTGCGCCATCGCCGTCCCGCACGCCGGCGTCCGCGGCGACGACGTCAGTCACCGTAAGCGTCTCTGCTACTGTAGCGCCGAATTCGGCGGCATCGGGTCCGTTAGCAGCCGAGGCATCGGCCGAGACGTCCTCATCATTGGTACCCAGCGGCCCGACATCCTCTGGCGAAGCAGCAATGACGTCGGCCGCAGTGGGCGTGGCCGGTGGCGCCTCATCCCTGCCGCACTGGACCCCAAGCAGCGCGAGCCCGATGAACAGACAGGTACGCCACATCATGTCGAGAGGTCCAACTTCCAGACCGCATCGCGCCTTGGTGGCCGAAGCGTGACCGCCAGCTTCGATTGCAGAGCCTCCTGGGCTGAGATGGGTAGTGGCGTGTCGAACAGGACGACGCCGCTCGTCATGTCGGCCGACAGGATCGTCCGGTGAAAGTGATTGTCCGACGCAGTGTCGCGCGTGATGCAGACGTTATCTCCCGCGACGAAGTCGATGAAGGTTCGCGACCCGATCGTCCCAGGCACCCCAGGAGACTTGGGTGACCTTACGTCGATGCCGAGCCCCGCGACCTGGCCGGACGGGTGCGCCATGAACTTCGCGGCGATCACGCTGGGCTGCGTGTAGACATGAATCTGCCAATACCCGTCGTTCGGGCCCGATGCGAGCCCTTTTTCGTCTGCCGGCTCGAGGACCGTCGCCGCGTTGAGCGCCTTGCACGTTGGGGCCAGGGGCGTCGTCGCGGCCACGATCGAGACTCCGGGGTAGTCTGCGTCCCACCCGAAGTTGGCCGACGTGAGCATCGACTTGGACATGAGCAAGTCGCCGTGGCGGTAACGAACGCCGAGGAGCGAGTTCACCAGCACCCCAGGCTCCTTGAGCCACTCCTCGAGCCGAAGCCCGCCGAGGCACAGGCCGCCGCCTCGGCCCTCCGGTAGATCGGTTGCAACGAGGCCGCTGCGGCCGTCGACCACCATCTCATCGCTGATGCGGAAGTACGCGTCCTGGCGCGGCTCGTCATTGACGTAGTGCGCCGGCATGCCATCGACGTGAAGCCCTCGGGCCAGGAACAGCACGCGGGCGTTGCGCCTGGGCAAGCCGCCGTAGTCGTCCTTGGTCCAGGCCGTCAGCGAGCGACAGCGCACAAGCGGCGCATGCGCGGAGCCCGTCGCTGAGCCGACCACGTGATCGGCCTCGACGATCATCTCTCGTCCGCCCTGGTCCTCGTTCACCTGGTCGACGACGATCACCCCGCCTCCGTCGAGGACCGGGCGCGTCAGCCGAACATGCGCGTCCGAGAGCCGCACCCACGCCCCTGCCGTGTTGTACATGCGCAGGAGGCCCGCACCCCAAGGGCGCGTCGCCAGGTCCGCGGGGCCGTCGGAGACGTTTGCGGTCACCCACGGCGCAAGCCCATTCGTCCAGCGAACGCGCGTCAGCACGCACGGGTCCTCGTTCATGCTCCCTGTGGCGCCCTTGGGCACAGCGGTCGGAAACGGCGCCGGACCGCTACCCGGTCTCAGCAGTGCCTTGCTTGCAGCGCTCTGCACCAGCGCCGGAGACGCGGGTGGCTGCGCGGCGGGGTGCCGATAGGCCGATGCGAATGCTGGGTCCATCGCGCCCGCAATGGCGAGCCCGTAGCCGCCCACTCCGTCGACCCAGAGGCGGTCGATGGTGAGGTTCGTGAAGCCCGAGGTGACGACCACCGCATCTCCGCGACAACTCGACAGGCGCACGTTGTCGAGGCGGAAGCGAATGTCGACACCGGACGTCCAGACCAGCAGGTGCCTAGCCATCCTCGGGACACTACGGCTGGTCAACCACGGCCCGCCGGCAAAGCCGTGGAGGCCGATGCCCTCGATGCCGGCGTGGCTCAGGTCGGGTCCAAACCAACCGATGCGATAGTCCGGGACGATGATGGCCTCTTCGGCCGGAAAGGCCGCTGGATCGACCGGCGGCGCGTAGACGAAGCGCGTCGCCGTCGGCCCGGCGCCCAGCAGGTGCACCCTCCCGCTCCACATGAAGCCGCGCAGCAGGTACGTTCCCGGCGGCGCGTAGAGGGCCGGCGCGAAGGTATAGCCGGCCGTCTGCTGCTTGACGATGTTCTGGACTGGTCCGAATCCATACTGCCCGAGGATCCAGTCGTGCGCCGTCTGGAAGTACGGGGTGAGGTCTTCCAGGCAGCGTCCCTCGCGAATCGATGCGTGGAGCTTCGGCGGAATCCATCGCATGACGTCGAGCCACGTCGTGTAGCCAGGCAACGGCGCCAGGAGGGTGTCGAGCTGCGTCTGGGTGTAGAGGGCGGTCATGGTTGCTCCTCAGCGCCGGGGCCGGCGCAATTCATGGCTGGAGGGGGCCAAGAGCGATGTAGCCGAGAACGTAGCCTTCGCAGCCGAGCTTCTCGAGAGGCTTCCCTGGGGCGAGCCGATAGAGGCCGTCGGGGCCGAGGCCCAGTTTGAATGTCCCGACGTAGAGGGTCCCGTCTGCCGCCGCCGCGATCCCTTCAATCCCTCCGATATCAAAGCTTGCGATGTCGAAGGACGCGAGGAGCGCCCCGTCAGGTCCAAGCTTGACCACCCGCTCGGTGTTCTTCTTCTGAATATCGGCGGAGCCAAGGGCGGCATACAGGAAGTCGTCGTGTCCATAGACCAGATCGCTGAGGGCGTCAGTGCTCGGTATGTCGAGTGTGGCGATGGCCTGCATTTCGCCTCCAAAGTCGAAGCGCCAAAGCGCCATGGCGCCCTTCACGGTCCGAACCAAAAGCTCGCCGGAGCCCTTCGAGTCGATGGCCGGTCGGCTTGCCTTTACGTACTTCTCTGGTGGCGGGTTGACCGTTGCCGGGGCCCACTCCGGATCGTCGGACTGCAGATCGATGGACCACACGGGGTGAGCGTTGGGTTTCGACTTGGCGACCGCGACGGCGTGGAACGACAAGCTCCTGACCACCCGGCCCTGACGGACCTGCCAGCCATCACTGTAAATCTCGTCGTTCGTAAAGCCAGACGGTGCCTGCCATGCCGGAATCGGAAGCGGCGACTCGCCAACGCTTGCGATGCCAATCCAGTAGACATGGTCATACACGGAGAAGCCATTTGGCGTCGCAAACAGACCCAATATCGTGCCAGTCACGGCATCGATTGTCACGCCCCGGCACTGCGCGCCCGCCGACACCGCCGGGCCGCCCTCAACCTGCGCTACGGCATGTTCGTCAGGCACCTGATCGGCGCCGAAGGTGCAGTAGACGAGCGCCGGTTGGGGCGCGAGCGCTGCGCCGATCACCGATGCCCCCGGCTCCACGCTGCTCTCGAGCGACCTTTGAACCGACATATCCGCGGCGAGATCTGCATCTGACGCACATCCGGCGAACAAGCATGCCGAGCGGGAGACGATCGCAACTGCAATGCACTCACCTAGCCGGATGCGGCTCACTTCATCGGTGCGGGATCAAGGAAAGTACCCACCGCCAGGGCGCCGAGAGCCACAAACTTCGAGCCGGCCAACGCGATTGCCTTGTAGTGCATGTCCACCTGTTTTGTGCCTGGAATTCCGATCCGAACCGAGATGGACTGCTGTTCGGCTGCTACGATGACGCCATTGTAGGTCTGGCTGGCCTCGGCCGAGAACGTGACGACAACTGCCATGCCGGTGACCCACGCACTGGCGCCACCCTGAGCTTCGATCACGAGCTTGTAGCCATACATGCGAGGTCCGGGAAGCTCCGGCGAGCCTTCGGGCTGCGGCAATAACTCCGGAATCTCGAGCTTGAACGCCGCCGTGATCGCCACCGGCGGCACGAGCGCAAACAGCGCGTTGTTGAACTCCGCCTTTAGCGCTGGCGCCAGCGCCTTCATACGCAGTTGCCAGCCCTTGGGCTGACCGGGCGCGTACCGCGCGTTGAGAAGGATGTCGCCATGGCGGAGGTAGCGCGGCACGGTGTCGTCTGCGACCAGGTCCGCGAGCGGCGCGTCCATTGGCGTCGTGACGAAGCCAACGACGCGTCCGCCGAGAGCCAGGAAGTCGCGTCCCGCGCCGGAGACGGCGAAGCCCGTCACGTCCGGCGCGACGTTGCGCTCGGAGATGATGCGCAAGAAGCCATCCGCGCCAGGCGTGGCCGGCAGAGCGATCGCTTCGAAGAAGCCCTCCGCGAGGTGATCGATGGCGATGTTCTCCGCGTGGTAGCGCACGCACCCGGCCGGCGCGTGCACGAGCGTCACGTGGTCGTCCTCACGCACGGCGCCCGAGACGTGGCGAAGCGAGACGCTCCCACGCGAGGTGGCTGGCACGTCAAAGGTGACGAGACTGGCGCGGCCGAGCAACGTGGTCACTTGCTCGACGACCGCGTGCTCGATGAGGACGTGTGCGCTCGCGGGGTCGCTGACCCGCACCAGCCCGCGGCCCAGCAGTCCTTGGACCACGGGCACCGTGGCCTTGCTCGTCCCGGAGACGACGATGGCGTCCGGCAGGTCGCTCATCGCCGACTCGGCCATCGCCTTGAGCAGGACTCGACGTGCGACCGCTGGGAGCGTCAGATCGTTGGTGATGGAGATGTGTCGCAGCGAGACGGCGCTGGCGCCCTCCGGAGAGACGCTGCTGCCAGCGACGTGCAGAAGCGCACCGCCGACGTTCAGCGCGTGGACGTGGCTGAGGTGGAGCACCTGCGCGCCTTGCTCGAGGACGACTGCGTCGCCGGAGCACCCGACCAGGTGCAGCTCCTCCAAGGCGAGCCCGAAGCGCGCCCGGCGTCGGACGCGAATGAGGTTGCGACACACGCCGCCGTCGGTGCTGATACCGATGAGGGTCATGTTGGAGAGCGGCGCACAGTGCTCGGCTTCGAACGGGTCGTCTGGACCGTCGATGGTCACGAGGCTGGGCGCGTCTTCGCTCGAGAGGCCGGCTGGACCGAGATAGACGAGCCGCGTTACGTCTGGCCCTTCTCCGATCAGGGTTACGCGTCCGAGAGAGGTCACGCCGCGCAGGAGATATGTGCCTCCCGACAGAAACAGGAGCGGTCGCTGGGGAAGCGCCCCGAGCGGGAACGTGATCCCCGGCGTGACGACCCCTGGCGTCTGCGAGGCCGGCTGCTTGCCCGCCTCCATGCCCTGGGTCAGCTCGTCGAGCGCCTGGTTGAGCTCGGCAGTGACGTCGAGTCCCTTGTCGAGCGAGTGCTTCCGAATCGCATCGCGCTTTGCAGGCGAGAGCCACCGCATGAACTCGTGGTGCGGCCGACCGATGAGGTTGAACGGCTCGCCGGGCTGTTGAAGGCTCTGCGCGTCCGAGGTCTCGGGTGCCGGCGCAATGGTATCGTTGAACGCCATGGGTCCTAGGCCCCCATCGGATCGAGCGCTGGTGGCAGTGGCGCCAGGAGGAGCTTGGCCCCGGTCACGCCCTGAAAGGCCGCCGGGACCCGCACCGCGAGCCGGCGAGCTGACCGTCACGTTGTCGCCCCGGCACGCTCGAGACAGGCCGATGAGGCTGGCGTCGTCGATCTGGACCACGACTCCGGAGAGGCCGGTGCCCAACAACACGCCGCTCAGGGTGGTTCCGCCGCTCGCGACGTAGTGTCCGTTGTTTGGGCTGACGGTCATTGCTCCAACGGGAGCGGCGGCCACGTGGGCGAGCGCGGCGCTCTCGCCGACGGGCGCTCTTCGGAGGACCAGGTCTCCAACGCGCAGGCGAACGGCGCGCCCGTCCGACTCCGGCAGCAACGCGTCGTCATGGGTCACCACCAACTTGTGCCCGCCGAGACCCAAGATGGCGGGGCTTCCAACCTCGCCGGTATCGACCAGGGCGTCATTGTGGGGGCCGACCTCGCGACGACTCCGGACGCGGCGGACTGTATTCAGCCCAAGCACGGCCGGATTGGCGGGTGTGGCGTCGATATGGAGCATCTTGGCCAGGGACGTCGAGAGCCGTGCACCGGTAGCCATGAGGCGGACCCGCCCGTCGTTGCTGCGAATCCAGCAGATGGCGTCGTGCTTTTTGCTATGGCCCATCACGAGGTTGAGTTGCACGGTCGCTCGGCTCTGATCACCGGAAGAGCGCAGATTGATGAGCGCGGGCGGGCCGAAGCTCTGAGACGGCTTGCTCCCCATCGGGAACGGGAGCGGCACCGGAATGGCATTGACCTCGACCCGTCCGTTGCCGACGAACACGTCCGCACGTGTGACGCCCTCGAGACGCACCAGTCCGTTGCCCCAGTAGGTGTTCTCGATCTGCTGCTCGAGCGTATCCGCCGGAAGCAGCGGAAATGCGTAAGGCCCCAGACCGGAGTCCTGAAGCACCATCGCGTCCAGCGCCTTCTGGTCGCCGAGCTCGTTCGGATGGAACGTCGTCGGCCGGACGCAGGCCGTCGTGAAACGCTCGATGACGACCCGCGTGACGCGCTTGGAATCGCCCGCTGGATCGCCGTCCACTCGGACCGACGTGCCGCCGCAGGAGTCGCCTCGATGAAGGCTGAGGAGGACCTCCTCGACGCCCTTGCTGAACCACAGCCCGTCCCGGCGAAAGAAGCTGAAGTAGCAGTAGTCGACACGAAACCCCGGTCCGACCGGGTCGTCGAATCGGACGCCGTACGAGGCCATTGGAAAGCGCGTGTTGCCGGTCGGCGAGTCATTCGCGCGCGGGTACGCGGTGCCCTCGAGACCCAGGCGAAAGAGGCCACCGCCACGTCGACCAAACGGTGTGGTGGCCAGGCTCGCGCTCGCGCGCAGCAAGCACGACGTGGCGGGGTCTACCGGTTGCGTCGTTGCGCCGTAGAACAGTTGAGACGTCGACGGGTGCTCGCCAATCAGAGCGACCGCCAGGTCATACGGGATCTCCATCGCCGGGTACGTCCCCGAGGGAAAGTAGAGACCCGGTGGCCGAATCCGGAGGCCCGAGACGTGAGCCGCCGTGAACTGCTCTTGCAGTGCGGCGACGTCGGCGATGGCCTTACCGATGCTGGTTGAGATGGCGGCGCGCGACACTGCGTCGAGCTGAGGCGCCGTTCGGCGTCGGATGGGGGCGTGGTAGGCCTTGTCAATCCAACCGAGCACGTTGAGAAGGTGCCTCTTGCCGGCGCCGAGATCAAGGTAGCTCTGGGCCGCCTCATCCGATGTGGCCTTGACCGGGCTCATCGGCAGATCAGAGGACCAGGATCGTCGCGATGAACTCGATGTACCAGGAGCCCGAGCCCGCGGCCGTGACGTCGACGTTGGGCACGAGGTAGTTCGCGAAGACCTCCCCGTCGGCATGCTGCCCGTCAGCACCCGAGGGGCGATACTCGCTGCTGAACTCGCCGATGATCCAGTGTGCGATCTTGCCGGCGTCCGTTGCCCCGACCTCCCAGCGCTTGACGACTCCCGTACTCCGACCGATCGACCGTGCGTGGCCTGTGGTGTTGGCGTAGCCCGAGACGAGCCCGTGCTCGGTCTCGTACATGCTCGTCGCCCACCCGAGCTTCAACGTGTTGCCCGCGAGGCTGACCTCCCGCATCTCCACGTCAATCAGGACGGTTCGCCCGCCCAGCGTTGGGACCAAGTCGTCCCGTGCGCCATAGTTGACGCCGGTCGTGTTCGAGCCGGAGATGCGGATTCTCTTCGTGTATTGCTGTGCCATGCTGGACCTCCCTGGTGGTTGCAAGTACCGGCGTCCAGCCTACCCCCCCCTCATTTCTAAGTAGCAAGTACATAAAACATGCAGTCGTTGACACCTCCACGGCAGCCACCGCACCCGTTCGCCCCGATCCGCCATGGGCCGGTGGCCGTGGCCTGAGTCGAGCACCCGCCGCGCCACGCGCGCCGTCAGGCAACCATCTCGCGTACGTCAAACACGCTGAGCGCCATGGTGCGTTCGTCGAGCGGATAGCTCGTGTCCGTGCGACAGACCACGGTCCGGCTCGCGACGCGCTCGCCCTCCGATTCGAGGAGCGCGGCAACGGCGTGCATCGACTGCGTGTCATGGGCGTTCGGGTACTGCGCCGCCTTGACCTCGATCAGGGCGACGCCGGCGCCGGTCTGAAGCACAAAGTCGACCTCTCGGTTGCGCTGATCCCGGTAGAACCACACGGTCGATGCCGAGCCGGCGACTGCGAGGCTCTTTCGGAGCTCGCCGAACACGAGCGACTCCAGCAGGGCGCCGAAGAACGGGCTGGTCTCGAGCGTCCCTTCGTCGATGCCGAGCAGGAAGGCGGCGAAGCCGGTGTCGCAGAAGTAGACCTTGGGCGCCTTGATCACGCGCTTGCCGACATTGCGGAAGTAAGGCGAGAGCAACACGACTTGGTTGGTCGCCTCCAGCGCCGAGAGCCACTGCTCCACCGTGGGCACCGAGATGCCCACGTCCCGCGCGAGGTCGGACTTGTTGAGCAGCTGGCCCGTGCGTGTCGCGAGCAGCCGCATGAATCGCTCGAACTCTCGGAGCTTCCCTACCTGGATGACCTGGCGTAGATCGCGCTCGAGGTACGTGACGAGGTAGCTCGACAGAAAGCGATTCCGATCCAGGTCGCTCTGGCGCCAGAGTTCGGGGAAGCTGCCACGCGTGATCCACGGGACCACGGACGCCGGGTGCCGCTTCAGGCGCTCGGCTGCGAGCAGCTCTGAGCCGCTCACGCCCTCGAGGTCGAAGACGGCCACCCGCCCGGCAAGGCTCTCCGACACCCCCTGCATCAGCGCGAGCTTCTGGGATCCGGTGAGCAGGTACTGGCCCATGGCGTGGCGATCCTGGTCGACTGCAACCTTGAGGTGGCGAAGGATGCCCGGAGAATACTGCACTTCGTCAATAATCACTGGCGGCGGACAGCCCGCGAGGAACACCGCGGGAGACTGCTCCGCCAGCGCAGCCGCCTCGGGTACGTCGAGGGTGGCGTAGCCGTGGGCAGGAAACATCTGCCGTAGCAGGGAGGTCTTGCCCACCTGACGAGCCCCTGTGAGGAGCAGGACGGGAAACTGGCGCGCGCAGCGTTCGAGAGAGGAGCAGATTTGCCTTTGGATCCACATGGGTGGGGATTCTAAGGTTCAACCAGCGAAACTTCCAATACGTCAAACTCAGGAGAGCGCTGGAGCGAGACCTGGCCATCGCGTCGCAGGCCCGAGAAGTCGCACCAAGCGCCCACTCGAAGCCCGCTACGGCAACCAATCCAAGGACGACGCCACATGGCGCCGGCGGATGCCTTCGGAGACGAGCTCTTCGCCTGGCGCCTGGTCGATGACGGTGAATGAGTCCGGCGCAATGTCCTCGCGCACGCTGCGGATGACGCGCGTCGCGTGGCCTGCCGCGTGGCGGCCTGCCTTGATCTCGATCGCGTGAAGGCGCCCCTCCCGCTCGATCAGCAGATCCGCCTCACTGCCGGCAGCCGTGCGCCAGAAGTACGCGCCTGAATACGGGTGCCCGAGCCGCTCGCGGCGGATGAGGTCCTCGAGCACGAACGTCTCGAAGCTCGCGCCACGGCCTGGGTGCGTGTCGAGGGCCTCGTGCGTGCCGATGTTCAGCAGGTGGTGCAGCAGCCCCGTGTCGCGTAGGTACAGCTTCGGTGCTTTGACCAGGCGCTTGCCAATGTTCTTGAAGTACGGCGATAGACGCCGCACGAGGAACGTCGCTTCGAGGATGTCGACGTAGCGTCGGACCGTGCCTTGCGCGACGCCGAGCGCGCCGGCGAGCTGACTGAGGTTGGCCATGCCGCCTTGCGCGTGCGCGAGCATCGTCAAGAGCCGGCGCATGAGCCGGGGATCGATTGACAGTCCGAGGAGGGCGAGGTCACGCTCGACAAACGTGCGCAGGTAGCTCTCCCACCAGTCTCGGAAGGAGCCACCGCGCTCGGAGGCGGTGAGAGCGTCCGGGAATCCACCGCAAAGCCACATCTCGCGCCACTCGCGCGGTCTGGGGCCGGTCGCGGCCTCGCTTGCTGTGAGCGGTTCGAGTTCGATCACTCCGGCGCGCCCGGCGAGCGACTCGGCGACGTGGCGCACGACCGCGGGCTGCGCAGAGCCGAGGACGATGAAGCGGCCCATGCGCTCGCGATGCGCGTCGATCGCCCCCCGGAGCGCAGAAAAAATCGCCGGGACGGCCTGCGCCTCGTCGAGTACGAGGGCGCCGTCGCGAGCGCGGTCGTCGAGCTGAAGCCGTGGATCCTCGTCGAATCTCGCGCGCGTGGCCGGGTCCTCGAGATCGCAATACGTCGCACCAGGCAACGCCTGGCGAACGAATGTGGTCTTGCCCACCTGTCGCGGTCCGAGGACGACCACCGCTGGGAACTGCGCCGCGAGCGCGTGGAGGCGGTCAGCGGCGAGGCGTCGGAACATTGCCTTGCATATTCACAGCCCGACTGCGGATCTGCAAGGCAATTGGACGCCGTTGCTCCTCGGGCCACACCCAGGCCCGTTACCGCACCCGCTCACATCGCTCGACCGTGAGCTGATACCCGCCGTCGTAGTCGAGCACGTGCCGGCCCGAGACCTTCCAGTACCGGTCCAATCCCCCGCCGTGCGCCCGTTGTTTGACCTCGTCGAGCGTCGCGTAGCACTGCACGACGTCCTCCTTCTCTGGGGCCTCGTAGCGATTGGTGTACCCGTCTCGGACCCGCAGCGCCTCGCCGGGAGCCAGCCCCTGGGTCAACGGCGAGACCCGCTTTGGAGGCACGAGCCGGCCGGTCTCGACAGCGCACGTGTACGGCTCCGACGGGAATCGGGTGTACTCGGCGACCGACTCGACCCCGACAGAGCCGGCGACGACGCCGGGCAACCGCACCTCGAAGCCGCCGTACGAGCGAAAGCCGAGCTCGCGTCGAAAGCGGCCCTGCCCATCGAGTCGTCCCAAGGGCACGAGCTTGGGTGCGGAGCGTTTCTCGATGACCATCGCATCGCCGAAGCCGACGCCTGTAGCCGACCAGTGGTTGCGACCGCGAATGCCCAGAACCTCCGCTCCGGCGTGGGGCGCGCCGGTTCGGCCATCGACGACCTGAAAGAAGACGAAGTATCGGCGCTGCCGCGTGACCCAAACGACGCGGGCGATGGGCAACGCGACGACGAGGAGGATGGCAATGACGTAGAGACCCTCCGTCACGCGCTCGGCACCCACAGCCCGTGAAAGCCGAACGGCACACGGCGCGGCAGCGTGATCCGCGCGACCGGCGCGCCGCTGAACTTGGCGGCATCCAGGATCACCAGCTCCGAGCGCGCGCTCGCGGCGTCGTAGACGAACGACAGCAGCCAGCCGTCGTCCTCGTTCTTGGCGCCTGCGGCGGGCACGAAGAACGGCTCGTCGGGCTGTCGCCCCTTGCCGAGATCCCAGTTGGCCGTGTTGCCGGTCGTCACGTCGAATTTGTGCAGCCGTTGAATTTGCCCGGTGACGAGAGCGCCGTTCGTGCTGTCGTTGGGCTCGAGCCCATAGCCGAAGCGGTGCTTACGGCCGCGCACGCTGTTCGTGACGCTCGGGAACTCGAAGTTCACGTCGCCGAGCGCGCCCTCGCTGACCTTGTTGGTCTTGAGATCGAGGGTCCAGCGCCAGAGCTTGGGGCTCTCGGCGATGGTCGTGGGCTCGTCCACCCAGAGCTTGTTGACCCGGCAGCCTTCGACGACGACCTGGTCGGGCCCCGCGTCGTAGACGTTGAGGATGTGAAACACGTAGCACGGCGAAACATCGAGCCAAACGATGTCCTTGCCGTCGCCGTCACGCTTGCAGACTCCAATCCGGCCGCCGTAGTCGTTGCTCCACTTGTAGGGGAACTGGCCCTTGAGCGCGAAGCCGAGGTCGAAGATGACCGGCAGGTCCAGGAACACTGCGCGCGTCTCGGTGATGGCGAAGTCGTGCATCATGCTCGCGCCCTTCACCGCGATCTCGACCGAGGAGACCAGCGCGCCCGCCTTATCCACGCGATGGAGGGTCAGATACGGCGGCAGCGCCGCGTAGCCGTGGAAGTACATCTCGCCAGTGACCGGATCGATCTTGGGGTGCGCCGTCATCGGGCGCGCGAGCTTCTTGCCGAAGTCCCAGAGCCCCTTGCTCTCGAGGTCCGGCGTGACCTCGAACGGCAGCGCGACCTCGTAGAGCGCCAGCACCTTCCCGGCGTGGTGGACGAGCGCCGTATTGGCCTGCGTATCGAGGATGCTCGGCGGGAGGCCCGGCTGGGACTGGGACTTGCCGGCCAGCAGATCGGTCTTGGCCCACCGATTGCGGTACCAGACGGCCTTGCCCTTCTCCAGGCGCACGCCGTGCAGCATGCCGTGACCAAGGAACCAGTGGGTCGAGTCCTCCTTTGTTGGGTTGGGGCCCGTGCGCAGGTAGGTGCCGGTGAGCTCGGGCGGGATGCTGCCTTGGACCTCCAGGCTCGTGCTCTCGATCTCGTCGGTCACCGGGCCGTAGTTGCCTTGGAGCCACCAGGGGCCGGTCGAGCGCAGGTTCGCGTCCGTCCACACATCTGCGGCGCCGACCTCTGCGCCGACCTCTGCGCCGACCTCTGCCAGCACGGCCGAATCCGTCACACCGGCGTCAATCGCGGCCGTGACGGCGGGGTCGTTCGTGGCACACCCGCCCAGCCAGCGCGTGCCGAGGGTCCCAAAGGCCGCGACGCCCGAGACCTGCATGAAGCTCCGTCGATTCATGGTGCTTGGCTCCTGTTTCCTATTTACGTGTCCCATAGATGTAGCCCCAGATGTCGAGCACCGTGAGACGTCGCTCGCCGGCCTCCGTGCGCATGGCCGTCCACGCGGCGCTCCAGTCGGTGCGCAGCGGCAGATACCGCGCCGGCCAGGGCAGGGCGGCGGTGAGCTTGCTCCGCTCCCGAGCGATCTCCTCGTCCGTCTCACGGCTCTGGAAGTAGACCCACGCGTTGCGGTCGCTCTCGGGGAGGCCGATTTGGACGGCCGGGTTCAGCTCGGCGCTCGCGTTCGGAAATCGCACGTACCAGCGCTCGTCGACGGGCACGTGCCACTGCGCCACGAGCCGGGTCCCGGCAAACAGCACGAGTGCGACCGAGCCGACCGCAACCACGCGCCGCATGAGCCACGGGCCGCGCTCGCCGAGGTCCCGGAGCCCCACGCCGAGGCACGCCATCAACGGCGGCCAGGCGAGGAGCATGAAGGTCATCTTGACCTCCTCCCAGTTCTCTTGCGGACCGAACAGCGCGAACAGCGGGAGACCCCAGCCGATGAACAGCAGCGCCGTGGCGCGCTGGGTGAACCAGAGGCGCCCCAGGCCGAGAGCGGTGATGGCCGCGCCGAGCAGGCCCAACGCGCGCAGCGTGACGAGCGGAAACAGCAGGTAGGTCGGAAACGCAAAATGCGGCGTCCGGACCAAGGTATCGTGGAAGGGCCAGTTGAACAGGCCGTTGAAGCGGAACTCGGCGCCCGTCAGCGGCATGTGGTGGACGAACTCGGGTCGAAAGCCGTCGTAGTGCGCGTACTGGCTGGGGTGCAGCAGCGGGTCGCCGAACGCGAACCACTTCCAGTGAAAGATCGGGAGCATGGCGATGAGCGTGGCCACTCCGAGCACGACCAGCGACGTGAAGCGGCGCACGAAGGGATCGGCGCGCGCTTCCGGTCGAAAGAGCCACCACGCCGCCAGCGCGGGGACGAAGCAGACGGCCTCTTCGCGCATGCCGCCGATGACGCCCAGCAGCCCGCCGACGAGCCACGCGCGCCCGGTCGGGAGCAGGGCCTCACGGAGCAGCAAGAGCACCAGCGGGAGCACGAGCAGGTTGGGATTGAGCCGCTCGATGGAGAGCACGAACGGGTTCCACGCGAACGCGAGCCCGGCCGTGAGCGCGGAGAGCGTCGCGTCGGGGCGCAGCGTGCGGACGACCAACGCGGTGAGGGGCACGAGCATCGCCAGGGAGAGCGCGAAGAGCACGCGGAAGCCGAGCATGCCGAACGCAGCGAAATAGGGCGCCGCGAGAATGCCCGAGCCCATGCGCTGATCCTTGGTGATGATGCCGTAGCTCGCCTTGGACACGAGGTCGTCGGGGAGCGCGCCGGAGAGCGCGTAGGTCCAGGCGGGCGAGCCGTCTTTGAGCACGAAGTCGATGGGCGCGCCGTTCATGAACATCGCGGGGGCCGTGATGTAGGTGTCCCAGTAGCCGTGACAAGGGCCTTCGAAGCGCACGAGCCCGAGCGCGAACGTGGCGGCCGTGGCGAGGCCGAGCCCCCAGGCGAACGCGCGGGGGCTCATCGCACCCGCTCGCGCACGATGGTCCAGAGGATGCGCAGGCCGTTGCGGACGCGCTTGAAGTCGGTCGTGCCCGCCTGGCGCCGCTCGCGCGTGACCGGCACCTCGACGACGCGAAAGCCGCGACGGATGACCTGGGCGAGCATCTCGGTCTCGATCTCGTACTCCGTGCTGCGCAGCGGCAGACCGCGCACGACGTCGCCGCGAAACGCGCGAAAGCCGGCCTGGCTGTCGGTCACGCGGCGCCCGTAGAGGGCGGCGAAGAGGCCCGTGAACGCGAGGTTGCCGACCAGGTTCGGCGCGCTGATGGCGCCGCGTCGCAGCGTGCCCAGGAAGCGAGAGCCGTTGACGAGCGCCACGTCCGGGCCGTCGGCCGCGCGCGCCAGCAGCAGCGGGATCTCGGCCGGATCGTCTTGCCCGTCCGCGTCGAGGAAGACGACCCACTCGCCGCGCGTCGTAGGGATCCCGGCCCGGAGCGCGGCGCCCTTGCCCTGATTGCGGTCGAGCCGCAGGACCGTGGCTCCCGCAACGCGCGCCGCCTCCGCGGTGCCGTCACTCGAGCCGTCATCGACGACCAGGACCTCCGCGCACTGCGGTCCCAATGCCTCGCGGGCACCGCGCACAACGTTCGCGATGGTCGCGGCCTCGTCGTGGGCAGCGATCACCACGCTCACGCTGGGGGCAGTCACCGGTCAGGCCCCAACGCGCTTCCGGTAGTCGGCGATGGCCTCATGCAGCGCCGTCGGGCTGATCATGGAGCAGGCCATCTTCGCCGGAGGGACACCGCCGAGCGCCTTGGCCACGGTCTCTTTGCCGAGCCCGAGCGCGGCGTCGAGCGACTGGCCCAAGACGAGCTCCGTCGTGACGCTGGCAGCCGCGATGCACGCGACGCAGCCCTGCGCCTTGAAGCTCGCGTCGATGACGGTGAGGCCCGCGGCGTCGACCTTGATGTAGAACTCGACGACGTCCGAACACGACGGGTTGATGGCCCGGCCCACGCCGTCCGCGTTGGCCATGGCGCGGGCATTGCGCGGCTTGCGGAAGTGGTCGAGGATTTCGCGCGAGTACACGGGCCCTCCAGCGCCGGAATGTGCCGAGTCGCGCGGCGGGGGTCAACTTGCGAAAGGAACGACATGGCGACGACCGCGCTTCTCCTGGGCTCGACGGGGCTCGTCGGTGGCTGCCTGCTCCGGCGGCTGCTGGCTGCACCGGGCATCGATCGCGTCATCGCGCCGACCCGACGGCCGCTCGAGGTCGGGCACCCCAAGCTCCAAAACCAGGTCATCGACCTCCAGGGCCCGCTCGATGGCCCGGAGCTGCAGGCTGACGACGTCTATTGCGCCCTGGGCACGACCATCAAGACCGCGGGCTCCAAGGAGGCGTTCCGCGCGGTGGACTACGACCTGCCGCTGCGCTTTGCGCGAGGGCAGCGCGAGCGGGCCGGCAAGCGGTTCTTCCTGGTCTCGTCCATGGGCGCGAGCGCGACGTCCAGCATCTTCTACAGCCGCACCAAGGGCGAGGTGGAACGCGACCTGGCCGCGGAGGGCTTCAAGGCCGTCATCGTGGCGCGCCCGTCCATCCTGGCGGGCCACCGCGCGGAGAGTCGACCCATGGAGCGGGCCGCGCTCTGGCTGGCGCCAGCCTACGACAACCTGCTCTGGGGGCCGCTGCGCAAGTACCGCTCGATTCAGGCCGACGCGGTCGCGGCTGCGCTCCTCGCACTCGCCGGAGACGTGCTCTCAGGCACGCGCATCGTGCTGTCCGACGAGCTGCAGGCGCTCGCGCAGCGCTGAGCGACGCGCACGACTGCCGCTCGTCGCGCCCCTGCGCACATCCCGGTTTCCACGCACCCTCAGCCCCATGACTGCGCGCTCGCTGATGCCCCCGCGCCCGATCGACCCGCTGGTCGACTACGCCTTCAAGCGCGTGTTCGGGACGGTCGCGACGATACCGCTGTGGCGTCATTTCCTGAACAGCATCATCAAGCCGCAAGTGCCGTTCGCGGAGCTGACGCTGCTGAACCCGATGAACGAGCGCGAGTTCGAGGAGTCCAAGCTCACGGTCGTGGACGTCAAGGCGCGCGACGCGGACGGTCGCGTGGTCCAAGTCGAGGTACAGCTGCTCACGCACGCGGCGCTGACGGCTCGAATGCTGTACACCTGGGCGGAGATCTATCGGAATCAGATGACGCGAGGCGACGACTTCGACGCGCTGTTCCCGGTCGTGAGCGTGTGGATCGTCGCGTCGTCGTTTCTTCCGGGGACGGCGTGCCACAGCCGGTTCGAGCTGCTCGACCGGTCGAGCCTGGTTCGGCTGAGCGATCACGTGGAGTTTCACGTCCTCGAGCTGCCGAAGGCGATGCCCGGCTTGGCGGAGGAGGACGCTTGGATACACTTCCTGAAGGAGGCCGGGGCGTGGACGGAGCTTCCTCACCCCCTGGCCGCGATCGCTGAGTTGAGGGACGCCATGGCAATCTTGAACGACATCTCTCAGGGTGAAGCCGACTACGAGCTGTACGCTCGCCGGTTGTACCTACAGCGCCTGGAGGCCACGGTCCAGAAGCGCTTGGCCCGGCTGGAGGACGCCGAGCGCCAGATCGCGGCCGCTGAGCATCAGATTGCGGCCGCTGAACAGGCCGCCGCGGCCGCTGAGCAGACCGCCGCTGAGAACGCGCGGCGTGTCGAGGAGCTCACCGCCGAGAACGCGCGGCTTCGGGCTCAAGTGGCGCCGCAAGGGGACTGAGCGCTAGTCCACCCGCACGACCACCGGCGGCAGGCCAGTGACGTCGAGGCGCACCGTCATGCCCGAACGCAGCTCGGTCGCGATCGTGGCTGCGCCCGCCAGCACGACGCTGCCCGCCGGCAAGGCGCGCCCCTCCGCCGCAAGCAGCGCACAGAGCTCGACCACCGACCGAATCGGATGACCCGAGATGGCGCTCGACTCGGCCTCGGCTACGGGCGCGCCGTCGACCGACATGACCATGTGGAGCGCGGTCAGATCGAGCCCGGCCACGTCCGCGCACGGCTCCCCGAGCGCGAAGTGCGACGACGAGCTGTTGTCGGCCACGACGTCGGGCAGGCTGAAGTACTTGAAGCCCACGTAGCGCGAATCGAGGATCTCGAGCGCGGCGAGCACCTGAGTACACGCGGCGAGCGCCTCGGCGTCACTGACGGGGCCGCGCAGCTCGCGACCGGTGACGAACGCGATCTCTGGCTCGATCTTGGGGTGGATGCTCCCAGGCAGCGCGAAGGCGCCGTCGCGCACCGCCATGGCGTCGGTCAGCACACCAAAGACCGGCGCGTCGAGGTTCATCTGCTCGCGCTTGGCCCGCGACGTGAGGCCCATCTTGTAGCCGACGACGGTCTCCCCGCCCTGGAGCCGGAGCCGGATTCCCGCAGCCTGGATGCGGTAGGCGTCAGCGAGGGTCAGCTCGGGCAGGCTCGCCGTCAGCCGCTCGCGCGCGGTCGCGCTCTGACGGCTTGCGTGTAGCGCCTGGGCGGCCGTGAGGATCTCAGCTTCGGTCAACATGAGGCGGATCTACTCCATCGCTCGCCAGGCATCCAGCGGACGTGGCAGACTCGCCGTGTGTCACTCATCGACCGCGAGCCCGGCGCCCTCCTCGACATCTCGCCGCTCGTCTCCGCGCGCACGGCGGTCTTTCCTGGGGACACGCCGTTCTCGCGTCGCGTCGCGCTGGACTTCGTTCGAGGCGACAACCTCGTGCTCTCGGCGATTGAGTCGACGGTCCACGTCGGCGCCCACGCGGACGCGCCGAGCCACTACACGCCGAAGGGCGCGACCATCGACGGTCGTGCGTTGGCCCGGTATGTGGGCCCGTGCCAGGTCGTGCACGTTCGCGTCGCGCGGGGGGCGCGGATCCGGCCGAGTGACGTGCCCGAGCCTCTCGTGGCGCCGCGCGTCCTGTTTCGCACCGGCACCTACCCGGACCCCGACCAGTGGAACGGCGACTTCGCGGCGCTCTCGCCCGACCTCGTCCATTGGCTTGCCGACGCGGGTGTGACGCTCGTCGGCATCGACACCCCGTCCATCGATCCGGCCGACGACGCGGTGCTACACGCGCACGCCGCGGTCGCCGCGCGCGATCTCGCCGTACTCGAGGGGCTCGTCCTCGACCACGTCGCTCCCGGCCGCTACGGCCTCATCGCGCTGCCGCTGCGGCTCGAGGGCGCCGACGCCTCGCCGGTACGCGCCGTCCTCATCGCCGAAGGAGGCGGTTCATGATTCAGAACTTCATTGGCGGGGAGCATCGGCCTGCGCTGTCGGGTCGGACGTTGGATGTCGTCGAGCCGGCGACGGGAGAGCCCTATGCCACCGCGCCCGACTCGGATCGCCGCGACGTCGAGGCCGCCGTGGCCTCCGCCCGCGCGGCGTTTCCCGACTGGGCGGCGCGTACGGGCGACGAGCGCGCATGTGTGATGCGCCGTCTCGCCGAGCTGCTGGAGGCGCGGCTCGAGGACTTTGCGCACGCCGAGAGCAAGGACAACGGCAAGCCTGTCAGCCTCGCACGAGCGGTCGACATTCCACGCAGTGTCCAGAACCTTCAGTTCTTCGCCGCCGCCGCCACGCAGCAGGCGAGCGAGTCTCACGCGCTGTCCCCGAACGTGCTCGGCTACACGCTCCGCCAGCCCGTCGGCGTCGTCGGCTGCATCTCGCCCTGGAACCTCCCCTTGTATCTGTTCACCTGGAA
>SXOX01000024.1 GCA_005776585.1 Pseudomonadota bacterium
CGCATTATGCATGACTTTCACGCGTCAACGCTCGCGAACGCAAGCTTGCGCCGCCGTTCACCTCCTTCGGCGTACCACCAGTACGCCTCAGTCGGTGAATGCCGGCGCTTCGCGCCGCGACGGCTCAGCCGTGCGTTCGCGCCGTTGACATCGCGCCATTCATGCATAATGCGGGCTAGCCGGGAAAGGCCTTCAGCCCCTCGGCCAGGAGGTCCATCGCGTCCCCGAGCGCCGACTCTTCCAGCACATACGCGATGCGGACCTCGTCCATCCCGGCGCCGGGCGTGGCGTAGAAGCCGCTGCCTGGCGCGACCATCGTCGTGCGGCCGTCGCGTGAGAACGACTCGAGCATCCAGATAACGAAGCGCTCGGCGTCGGGGACCGGCAGGCGGGCCATGGCGTAGAACGCGCCTTCGGGCCGGTGCACGGTGACGCCGGGCATCGACGACAGCGCCGCGTAGACCACGTTTCGGCGGCGCGCGTATTCGGCGCGGACGCCGGCGAAGTAGCCAGGGTCCAGCAGCGCCGCGCGGGCTCCCACGAGCTGACCGAGCGCCGGAGGCGAGAGCCGTGCCTGGGCGAGCCGGAGCCCCGCTGCCATGACGTCGCGGTTGCGCGAGATGAGGCAGCCGACGCGTCCGCCGCAGAGCGAGTAGCGCTTGGAGAGCGAGTCGACCACGATCGCGCGGTCGCCGAGCCCTGCGTAGGTGAGCACGCTGCGTGGCATGGGGCCGTCGTAGACGAACTCGCGATAGACCTCGTCTGCAATGAGGAACAGGTCGTGCTCGACACACAGGTCGATGACGGCCTGCACCTCGGCCTCCGTGTAGACCGCCCCGGTTGGGTTGGACGGGTTGCAAAGCAGCACCGCACGCGTTCTTGGCGTGACGTAGCCCGCCAGCCTGCCAGCCGGCAGGTGGTAGCCTTCCTCGACGCGCGTGGGCACGGGCACGACGCGGGTTCCCAGCACGGCGGCAAAGCCAATGTAATTCGCGTACATGGGATCGGGAATGAGCACCTCGTCGTCCACGTCGAGGCAGGCCGCCAGCGCAAACAGCACGGCCTCGCTGCCGCCCGTGGTGACGAGCACCTCGCTCGGGGCACAGTCCACGCCGAGGCCCCGGTAATAGGTCGCCAGCATCTGCTGCATGGCCGCGTCGCCCGCGCTCGGACCATAGGCGATGACCGGGTCGCGTAGCTCGGCGAGGCCGCGGCGCATGAGCTCTGGCGTCTCGATGTCGGGCTGGCCGATGTTCAGGTGGTGGACGTGGAGCCCGCGCGCCTTCGCGGCGTCGGCGTAGGGCACGAGCTTGCGAATGGGCGAGGCGGGGACAGCGGCAGCGCGGCGAGAGAGTGTCGGCATCGAGCGACCCTGCCGCGCGACACAGCAACCGTCAAGCGCGCTCGTGGAACATGAACGTGCGGCCCGAGCCATCGGTGACGTAGAAGACGCGATAGTCCGGGTTGGGGGCCGGACCCGGTCGCGGACGCGCCTGCGCCGAGCGCCACGTCGCGAGCGCCGAGGTCCAGCGGCTCGTGAGCAGGAAGCCCGTGACGAAGCCGCCGACGTGGGCCCAGAACGCGATGCCGCCGCCCACGCCGTCGTCACCGAAGGCGCCCAACAGCTGCATGCCGAACCAGACGGCGCCGAAGGCAAGCACGCTCATCGAGATAGGGATGAACAGCAGAAACGGCGTCATGAACACGATGCGCTGGCGCGGCGCGAGGACGACCGCGGCCCCGAGCGCGCCCGAGATCGCCCCCGAGGCGCCGACCATGGGCACAAACGAGCTCGGATCCACCGCGATCTGCGCGATGGCGGCGCCCACGCCCGACAGCAGATAGGCCCAGCCGAAGCGGCGGCTGCCGAGCTCTGCCTCGGCGATGCGGCCAAACAGCGACAGGAAGAGGAGGTTCCCCAGGACGTGCATGAGCCCGCCGTGCAGGAACATGCTCGTCAGCACCGTGAGTAGCGCCTCACCCGTGGCTCCGTGCACGAGGCGCGCGGGGACGAGGCCCCACTCGTTGAGCACCCGCGCCGGGTCCGAGGCGCCGAGGCTCACCAGGACGTAGATGGCGGCGTTGATGGCGATGAGCCAAAAGGTGATGGGGGTCTCTTCCCGCATCGGGCGCTCGCTCTGGTAGCTGTCGTATCGTTCGCGGAACATCGGGCCAATCACGGCTGCACCTCCTCGGCCAAAGCTAGGCGGAACCCCGTCCGTCGCAACTCGGTAACCCAGGCCGTGAAGGTCTTGTTCGTTCAAGAGAGCGCGCTCGACGAGTCGCAGGCGCTGTTCGACCTCGCCGCGCTGCTGGAGTCCCGCGGCCACGCCGTGACCATGCTGCTCGACCGCGAGGAGACGGCGCTACCCGCGGTGGCCCAGCAACTGCGACCCGACCTGGCACTCGTGACCTGCTCCATGCTGAACCACGGCTGGGCCCGCGAGATCGCGGGACGGGTGCGCGCGGCCACGGGCGCCCCGGTGCTGCTCGGCGGCACGGCGCCCACGCTCTTCCCCGACGGTCTGCGCGGCATCGCGGCGGACGCGCTCGTGCGTGGCGAGGCCGAGGGCCCCGTGCTCAGCGTGCTCGACATGCTTGGGCGCGGCGGGCGGCTGCGCGACTGCGACGGCGCGCCGGGGCTCGCGTTCGAGACGGACGCGGGCTTCACCGGCACCGATCCCGTTGCGCCGTTCGATCTCTCGGCGCTGCCGCTCGCGAGCAAGGACCCGCTCTACGGCCGCTATCCGTTCTTGCGCGCCTTCCCCTTCAAGCGCTTCCTCGCCAGCCGCGGGTGTCACCATCGCTGCACGTACTGCTACATGCCCTCGCTCAACAAGCTGCAGCCCAAGTGGGAGGGCCAGCGCGTGCGGCGCAAGCCGCCGGAGCACGCCGTCGCCGAGGTCGCGCGCGAGAAGGCCCAGGGGCCGCTGCACCACGTCCACTTCTCCGATGACCTGTTCACCAACGATGCCGATTGGCTGCGCAGCTTTGCGTCGCTCTATCGGCGCGAGGTCGGCATCCCGTTCACGTGCAACACCTCGGCGGAGCTCATCGACGACGACGTCGCCGAGTCCCTCGCCGAGGCCGGCTGCTTCGCCATCGGCTTCGCCGTCGAGACCGCCACCGCGCGGCTCCGCCAGAAGGTGCTGCGCAAAGGTGTGACGACCGACCACTTCCACCGCGCGGCCGCGGCGCTGCGCAAGAAGGGCATCCAGATCGGGACCTTCAACATGGTCGCGCTGCCGGGCGAGACCCCCGACGAGGTCATCGACACGGCGCTGCTGAACGCCGAGCTCCGGTCCGACTTCTGCCGCCTCAACTACGCCTTCCCCATGCCCGGCACCGGGATGCACGACTACGCCGTCACCGAGGGGCACCTCGATGCGGATTGGACGCGACGCTTCTGGTCGCCCGCGTTTCGCTACCAGCAGGGCCCGCAGTTCAGCACCCCGTACGAGCGCGAGTTCCGGAACCTGTTCGTCATGTTTCGCCCGCTCGCCCGCGATCGCCGGCTGCTTCCTGCCGTCCGCCGCCTCGTCCGCGCCCCCACGCTTGGCCCGCTGCATCGGGCGCTCACGTTGCAGAACGCGTGGAGCGAGAAGCAGCAGTTCCGCATCCCCGTGGTCGCCGGGCTCAAGTTCTTCGCCAAGGTCGGCCGCCCCGAGCTGCGCTCGACCAACTTCCCCGCCTTGATCTAGCGCAGTGTCCTCGTTTGACGGCGTGTTCCATGCCGGCGTAGCGTGCAGGCCCGAGGGAGGCCAACATGGGCGGATGGGGACGGTGGATGGGCGGGGTCGTCGTGGCCCTCGCGGTCGGGCTCGCACCACAGGCGCGCGCCGACGAGGAGTCTCCGCCGGAGGCGCCCGAATCGGAGGAGGACCACGGGCGGGACCCGCCGGAGACGCCGCCCGCGGAGACGCCGCCCACGGAGAACGTGCCGCCCGCGGACGCTGCGCCATCGACCGAGGGTGCACCGGACTCCGCCGAAGAGGCCGCGGCTGAAGCGTCCATCGGCGTCGATCTGGGCGACGAGGCCGTGCCGACCGATCCCGCGATCTACAAGCAGCTGCTCATCGAAGCGCTCGAGAACGTGCGCGAGAAGTCGGTCGCGCGCATCACCGAGCGCATGGCGGCCTCCCAAGAGAGCAAGATGGACGTCATCTCGACCATCCTCATGGGCGTCGGGTGGCTGGGCCTGCTGCTCCTGCTCACGCCGCTCGTGCTCGGCCGCAAGTATCCGGGAAAGACGGGGCTGCTGTTCAAGGGCGGCGCCGCGGCGGCGGCTACGTTCGCGCTGTCGGTGTGGCTGTTTACGAGCGTGGTCCTGCTGCTGCGCTCGGTCCAGGGCGGCCTCGGTGAGATCGCCAACCCACAGCTCGCGATGGTCGAGGGCGGCGTGGACGGCCTCATCAAGAACATCGACGATCTCGTCGTCCTCGCCCCGCACTTCCTCGAGGTCCCCCTCGCGCAGGTCGCCACGGGCGAGCAGGACAACCTCGCCGTCGCGCTCTTGCAGAACGCCGCGGCGTTCAAGGAGGACGCGCGCCTCTTCTCGAACGTCGCCGGCTGGTTTCGTTGGATGAGCGACCTGTTCGCCTACGTGCCCATCGCGCTCTTGCTCGCGACCGTCGGGCTGTTCTTCTTCAACGTGCGGCACCTGCTCAAGTCCATCATCCTCATGCCGGCGCGTGTGGCGGCGGGTGAGGGCCAGCTCGGCGGCACGGTCAAGACCGCGTTTCGATCGGTGTGGCGCGAGGTCAAAGCCACCTTCGCGCTCATCGGCGTGCTCATCGTGAGCACCATCGGCGTCGGCGTCGTGCTGTCTGCCGCCGTGGGCCCTGCGATGGAGGCCTTCTTGCTTCTGTTCGTCCAGGCGGCGCTCTACGTCGAGGTCGTCCCCGCCGCGTCCACGGGGCTCGTCTACGCGTCTCTCGGCGGCGCCCTGGTGTTTCTGGTGCTGAATGTCGTCGTCGTGCTCGCAGCCAACATCCTCTACATCGCCAAGGCGCAGCGCGTCTTCCGGCAGAAGTTCCACGCGGCTGTCCCGCTCAAGACGCACAAGCGCTTCTTCGGCAAGGCAAGTCTGAGCCTGCTCTGGACGTTCCTCGTACCACCGCTGTTCATCGTTGGCGCGGAGCCTCTGGTGGACTTCGTCCAGGATCAAATCACTGGAGGCCGGGGCGCCAATGACCTCGCCTCCCTGCCCTGGGGACCCATGATGCTGTCCGGCCCGGCTATCCTCGTCTTCGGCTTCGTGCTGGTGTTCTGGCTTGTACGCGGGTTCAAGGCCCTGGCCTTCATCGCGCGCTACCCGGTCCCCAACACGCTGATTGGAAGCGAGCCGACCTGACGCCCACGACCGAGGTATCGCCCATGCGCTCTCATTCCATCGCTCTGCTGACCCTCCTGCTCACCCTTGGCGGCTTCGGTACCGTGGCGTTCGATGCCGTCGCGGCGGAGAAGAAACGGACCGTGCACACCGAAAACAAGTGCAGTATCAGCTGGACGAGCCAGAAGGCCGAGGCCAGCTGCGCCTCGGGCACGGTGACGCTCTACGCGCCGGAGCGGGTCAAAGGCTGCAAGTCCGACCTCAAGGCGACCGTGCTCTCCGTCGTCGGCTCTCTCGTCTCGGTGGCCCGGTCCGAGGGAGGGATGTGCGCTGGCGCGGCGCACCCCTACTCGTTTCGACTCTTCGAGGTCTACGACTTGTCGAACGTCAAGGGCAAGAAGGCGCCCAAGGTCTCCCTGTACCGCTACTTCGACCAGGCAGAAGTGCAGCGTGCCATCGCTGCGGACCCTTACATCACGAAGTCGAAGTCTGACCCCGACGCCGAGTGCAAGTACACGCTCACCGGCGCCGAGAAGTCGTTCGCCTTCCACTCGCTGCAAGGGGACCAGGTCTGGGTGCGCCTCGGCCTCTCGCACGGCTACGAGGTTTGCCGCGGTGAGCTCACGCAGATAGCGGTGCTGCTCACGCCCAAGTCCAAGGAGCTGCTCGCGGAGCTGAAGAAGGCCGCCGCCGATGGGCGCCTCATGAACCAGCTCGCGCCGAACTACAAGTAGCTGCGTTCACGGGGGCCCTCATGCACTTCCGCCATACGGTGATCGCGCTCGGCGTCACCCTGAGTCTTACGTTAGCGCCCAAGGACGCCGCGGCGGACTGGATCTCGCTCGGCGACGGCATCTTCTGGTGGGGCGTCTTCCCGCTCTTGGCGATCGGCGGGCCTCTCGGCGCGGGTTTCGGGACGCACGCGGCGCTCAAGGACGATCCGAGTCGACACCCCAAGGCCCAAGCCGTCGGCGCCGCCCTCATCACGGCCACTGGGGTCCTCACGTTGACGGGGCTCTTCTGGGTCGCTGGCAAGACGGAGGACCACGTGCGCAAGGGCACCTACGGCGGCTATGCGCTCGGCGGTGTGAACGTGGCCATCGGGGCCGTGTTCCTCGGGCTCGGCAACGGGCAGTGCTCGCACGACGACTGCGTCCTCACCGGCTGGGGCGCCGGGTTCATGGGCATGGCCGCGCTCGATCTCATCTTGGGCGGCATCGCCAACTACCGCTGGGCGCGCATGCGGCAGGGCGGAAGCCCGCAGGCGTTCGTGTCGCCGTGGGTCGAGACGCGAGGCCTGGACCAGCGCATCGGGGGCTCGCTCTCCATCGTCGGCTGGTAGTCGCCGGAGTTCTAATTGCACGTGCCGAAGAGCGCGTTGCTCGACTCCAGCCCGTACGGCAGGCAGCTCTGCGTGTTCGCGCACGGGTGGGCGCCATCGCACATCGCCACGCAGCGCGAACCGAAGCAGGCGAGCCCGGCGGCGCAGTCGCCCACGTCGTCACAGTCTGCGGTCACCGGCGTCGTACCCGGGAGCCGGCAGAGACCACCGAGCTCATGGGCGAGGCCCGAAGCCGCGACGGCGGTCGTGGGCGCGCACTCGGTGCCTGCGGGGCAGGGGCTCTTGGCCTTGTCCTCGAGCGGTGTGCACTTCGTCACGCAGACCCCCGCTCGGGGCGCGCTCGCAAGGACGACGCAGCCCTCGGTCGGGCCGCAGTCGGACGGCTTGGTGCAGAGCGGGCGGCACGTCGCGGCCGTCGGTCCGACCTCCCACGCCGAGCGGCACGTCAAGCCCGGCGCGCAGGTCGCCTGCCCCTCGATTACGGTGCAGGTGCTACCGACCGCGCCCGGGTTGGTCGAGAGCGGCAGGCACGCCGTCGTCGTCTCGCTCTTGCCCGCGGTGTCGACCACCTTCCCTGGCACGCACGCGGTGCCCTCGCCGCAGTCCTGGCTCCCGGGACGACAGCAGACGCCCACGGCGAGAGCGGGCTGAAAGCGCGTGACCGTCGAGGCGCACGTGTCGGTCGACTCGGTCAGCGTGCAGGTGCCGCCATCGGTGCTGGTGAACGTGCCCGAGACACTCACGGGGCCGTCCGGCGTCGCCAGCGTGAAGCCGGTGCCCGTGACCTCGCCCTCCAAGACCGAGTAGAAGGCCTCCCACGTGAGCTTGCAGCCCTGGACGTAGCCGCACGTCAACGCCGAGATGGGCTGGCCGGCGGTGCACTGGCCCTCGACGCGGAACGCGCCCGCGAACGACGCGCAGCTCACCGCGGTGGCGTCGGGCACGTCCGCCGGGGTCGTGTCGCTCGGCGCGGTGTCGAGCAGGGGCGCGTCACTGGGAGCAGCGTCGGGTACCGGCCCGCCGGTGTCGGCCGGTGACGGCGCGTCCGTCGCCGCGTCGGGAGTGGGCGCGACGACCTCGCCGGTGTCCGCGACGGCGGCGTCGGTGCCCGCAGCTGGGCCGCTGGCGGTGTCCTTGCCGGCGCAGGCCAGCGCGGTCGTGAGGGTGAGGGTGAGCAGCGAGCGCAATGCGACCATGACGACTCCTCTCCGGCACGGGCCGGATGCGCGCCATGTTCGCGGTCCGGCAGGGGGGGCGCAAGGTGCCCGCTCCACAGACGCGCCGGGCGTCAATCTCGGCGGGCTTGGCAGGTGGCGTGGACGGCAGGTAAGCTGGCGGAGATGCGGCGCCGCGCCTACATCGAAACGTCGTTGCCAAGCTTCCGTTTCGAGCTGCGTCCAGAGCCGGAGATGGTGGCGCGGCGCGCTTGGACCCGGGCTTGATGGCAGCAGGCAGGCAATCTTGAGCGTGTTACCAGCCTTGCGGTCATAGAAGAGCCTCAGCGGGGCGATTCCGACGCTCGCTCCGACTGCCTCGCGCTCATGAAGCCGTTTCCAATTCTCGCGATCGAACCTCCAATCTTGGAGATCGTAGAGGCCTACATCGCGCGGCACGTCATGCCGGTCGACCCAGCCGGACATGCACTTCACCTAGCGCTGGCATCCTACCATCGCTGCGACTTCCTTGTGACTTGGAACTGCCGGCACGTGGCGAACGCCAACAAGTTCGGACGTATTCGACGAGTCAATGGACTGTTGGGACTGTTCACTCCGGCGCTCGTGACCCCTCTCGAACACCTCACTACGGCGGACGCGGCTCCACCGCGCGGCTGAGTTCGAACGTTGCGCGGGCAAGAACAACGTCCATGACACGCAATGATGCCCTCAAGTTCGCTGCGAGCTGGATCGACGCCTGGAACAGACGCGACATCGACCAGGTGCTCGCGACATTCGATGATGACATCGAGTTCGCCAGTCCCACGGCCCTCGTCACCGTAGGGGTGGCGACTGTGCATGGAAAGCAGGAGCTGCGGTCATATTGGCAGGCGGCTCTCGCGCGAGTGGCCTCGCTACACTTCGCCTTGGACCGCGCTCTTTGGGATCCGGAGAGTCGGGAGCTGGCCATCGTCTACATATCCGAGGTCAATGGCGCGCAGAAGTGGGTCTCCGAGAACTTCCGTTTCGGTCCGAACGGAAAGGTGAGCGCAGTAGCCGTCTTTCACGGTGTGGCTCCGTAACCTGGCATGGCGTTGCATCTGTGGGCCGACCAGTCCCGCTCGCCGATGAACTCCAGCCTCGCGCAGCACAAGCCCTACGCCTCGCCGACGTGGGCCCGGCGCTCGACGACGATGCCGTACGTCTCGAGCTTGTTGTAGAGCGTCCGGCGATCGATGCCGAGGTCCTCGGCGGCGCGCTTCTTGTTCCCGCCGAGCACCTGGAGCGCGTGCACGATGGCCTCGCGCTCGAGGTCGGCGAGCGGACGCACGGCACCCGTGGCGTTGGGCGTCGTGCCCATCAGCGGAGCGGTCGGGCGGCCGAGCCCGCTCGAGACGTTCTCGAAGTCGCGCGGCAGGAGCGTCTCGCCGTCGCAGAAGATGCACGCGTTCTTCACTGCCATCTCGAGCTCGCGCACATTCCCCGGCCACGGATGCCGCACCAGCATGCGCAGCGCCTCGGGGCTGATGTCGCGCACGCGGGAGAAGCCCTCAGCGCGGTTCTGGGCCAGAAACGACTGCACGAGCAGCGGGATGTCCTCGACGCGCTCGGCGAGCGACGGGAGCGCCACCGTCACGACCGCGATGCGGTAGAAGAGGTCCTCGCGGAAGAGCTTCTGCTGGATCATCTCGCGCACATTCCGATTCGTGGCTGCCACGATGCGCACATCGACCTTGACCGCGCGCGGGCTGCCGACCTTCTGGATCTCGCCCTCTTGGAGCACACGCAGCAG
>SXOX01000293.1 GCA_005776585.1 Pseudomonadota bacterium
ACATCGCGCTGGCGCAGGCCCGCTTCCCGGCCGGCACGACCGGTCCGCAGCTCGATACGCTCGCGCGCCACGCGCTGTGGCAGGACGGGCTCGACTACGATCACGGTACCGGACATGGCGTCGGCTGCTTCCTCGGCGTGCACGAGGGGCCCCAACGCATCGCCAAGGTCCAGAACAACGCGGCGCTCGAGCCGGGGATGGTCGTCTCCGACGAGCCTGGCTACTACAAGACCGGCGGCTACGGCATTCGCACCGAGAACCTGGTCGTCGTCACCGAGGTCGGGCGGATGACGGACGACGCGAGCAAGGCGCTGCTCGGCTTCGAGACGCTCACGCTGGCGCCCATCGACCGGCAGCTCGTCGAGGTGACCATGCTGACCGCTGCCGAGCGCGCCTGGCTGAACGACTACCACCTGCGGGTCCGCGAGACGCTCACCCCGCTCGTCGACGCGGCCACACGCGCCTGGCTCGCCAGCGCCACGGCGGCGGTCTAGGTCCAAGGGGGCTGTCGGATGCGAACGCAAGCGGATCGCGGCGCGATCGAGGCGTTCATGGAGCGCTTCGGTGACACCGCTCGCGACCCGGTCCAAGTGCTCCTGACTGGCGGCGCGTCGGCTGTGCTCCGTGGCATGCGGGAGTCTACGCTGGACATCGACCTTGTATTCGTCCCGGACACCGGCGATTGCTACCGCGCGCTGGTCATCGTGCGCGACGCGCTCGGACTGAACGTCGAGCTTGCCTCTGCTGACCACTTCGTGCCGCGGCTGCCTGGCGCCGACGACCGTTGCGAATTCATCGCGACGGTGGGGGCGACGACCTTTCGTCATGCGGACCCCTACGGCCTTGCGCTCGCCAAGCTCGAGCGCGGGCATGCGCAGGACGCCGTCGATGTGAATGGGCTCGTCAGCGGCGGCCTGGTCGATCCGGTGCGATTGAGCGCGCTCTTGAGCTCGGTGGAGAGCGAGTTCATGCGGTATCCGACCGTCGATGTCGTGGCGCTGCGACAGCGCGTGGAGGAGCTCGCGTCACGTGAGTCCTGAGCTCCTGGCCCAGCTCCCCGGCGCCGAGTGGGTCCTCCCTGGGCTCGCCGATCTGCGCGCCGGTCGGCTCAGCATCGCAGGCGTCGTGTGTCTCGTCGGACGACCGCGGTTGCTGGAGCTTGGTCTCGAGGTTCCGGCGCTCCCGATCCCGCGGCCCGAGCACGCCCTGTATGCGGCTCTCGAGCCCCTCCACGGTGACGCGACGCACGCCCGCTATAACGCCATCATCCGCCGACTGGTGAGCTTCACCCACGCACTCGCCCGAGCGCAAGGCTAGGAGCCGCGGAGCCCCACGGCCGGGAGGTCCTCGTCGCGGATGCCGAGCAGGTAGAGGATGCTCGCGAGGCTTGGCTGATTGATGGCGTGGCGCGCCTTCTCGCGCACGACGCGCTTGGCGTTGAAGGCGATGCCCAGACCGGCGCGGTCGAGCATGTCGAGGTCATTGGCGCCGTCGCCGATGGCGATGACCTGATCGAGCGAGATGCGCTCCGTCTGCGCGAGGCTCTCCAACAAGTCGGCCTTGCGCCGCCGATTGACGATGGGGCCGAGCACCTCGCCCGTGAGCCGACCGTCGCGAATGCCGAGCTGATTGGCGAAGCCGTAGTCGAGGCCCAGCTTGCGCCGGAACGGCTCGACGATCTCGATGAAGCCGCCCGAGATGACCGCCAGCCGATAGCCCAAGCGCTGGAGGACGGCCAGGAGCGACTCCGCGCCGGGCGTCAGCTCCAGGCGGGCTTGGACGTCGTCCAGGATGGACACGGGGGCGCCGGCCAAGAGCTTGACGCGCTCGCGCAGCGCCTGGTCGAAGTCGAGCTCGCCGTTCATGGCGCGGTGCGTGATGTCGGCCACGCGCTCGAGGACGCCGTACGCGCGGGCCAGCTCGTCGATGACCTCTTGCTTGATGAGCGTCGAGTCCATGTCCATGACGACCAGCCGCTTGGACCGCCGCGTGAGCCCCTCGGCCTGCACCGCGATGTCGCAGCCGAGCTCTGCTTGGAGCCCCACGAGGCTGGCCTGGAGGCGGCGCACACGCTCGTTGTCGTCGGCCGGCGCGCCCACGATGAGCTCGAGCGCCGAGAGCGCTTTGCCCGACAGCCGATTGATGCGGTCGATGTTGAACCCATGCGCCTGAATCGCCTGCGCCGCGCCGGCGAGCACGTCGGCCGAGATGGGATCGGCCAGCAGCGTCACCGCCCACGTCGCGCGCTTCGGGCCCGGGGCCTCGGGCTCCATGAGGTGGAAGTCGGCGTGCATGTCGAGCTCGCGCGCCTTCCAGAGCACCTCTTTGAGCAGGGGCTTGGAGTCGGTGTCGGGCGCATCCAGCCGCACGAGGAAGTTGAGATTCAGGCGGGTACCCACCACGACCTGCTCGACGTCCAGCAGCGTGGCCCCCGACTGTGCGACGAGCGTGGCGATCTCGGCCGTGATGCCGGGCCTGTCGGCGCCGGTCAGCGTGATGAGGAGCGCATCGTTGAGTGGTCCGTCCATGGCCGCGGCGGTCTAGCACGGGTGACAGAGCGAGGCCAGCCAGCCCCTGACTTCCCCGCTGCGGTCAATTGCGCTACGGTCGCGCCCCATGGCTGAGCCGACCGCCCCTGCCGAAGACCTGCACCTAGCCATCCAGGTCATGCTGCTGCCCAAGGACACGAACGCGCACGGCACCATCTTTGGCGGCGTCATCCTCTCGCAGATCGACCTCGCCGCGGCTGTCGAGGCACGCCGGCACACGGCCCAGCGGGTCGTCACCGTCGCCATGCGCGAGGTGGTCTTCCACGAGCCGGTCTTCGTCGGCGACGTCGTGCGCTTTCTGACCCGGCTCGTGCGCGTGGGGAAGACGAGCATCACCGTCGCGGTGCTCGTCGAGGCCGTGCGCGCTCAGGATCCCGGCTGCGTGGTCAAGGTGACGGAGGCCGAGGTGGTCTACGTGGCCGTCGACGCCGATGGGCACAAGACGCCGGTGATTCGCCGGCACGCGGACTTCTAGCCCATGGCGGGCACCGGCTTCGTGCTCTCGGGAGGCGGCGCACGCGGCGCCTACGAGGCGGGCGTCCTGTGCTGGGTGCTCGAGGAGATGGGTCGCCAGAAGCGGCTGCCGCCCGTGCACGCGGCCTGCGGGACCTCGGTCGGAGCCATTCACTCGGCGTTCCTGGCGTCGGCGCTCCACGATCCGGGCGGCGCGGCCAAGCGACTCGAGTCCACGTGGACGCAGCTGGAACTCGATGACGTCCTTCGTTTAGGAATGGAGCAGGTTACCGCCCTCTGGCGCATCGTGACCGGCGGCGGGCGCGCGGCCGGCATCTTCGATGCCACGGCGCTGTCGGAGCTCGTCAGCCGCTCTATCCACTGGGAGCGCATCCGGCACAACCTGCACGACGGCCGCATTTCGGCGTTGACCGTCACCGCGACGCACGTCCCGACCGGCCGACCGGTCGTGTTCCTCGAGTCGCGCCCCGAGATCGAGGCGCCACAGGGTATCGGTCGCCGCATCGTGGTCCGTCACACCTGCGTGGGCCAGGAGCACGTGCTCGCTTCAGCGGCCATCCCGTTCGTCTTTCCACCGGTCATGCTGCAGGGCGACCTCTACTGCGACGGCGGCCTGCGACTCAACACGCCGATGGGCCCCGCGCTGCGGCTCGGCTCCGAGCGCCTCTTCGTCATCGGCCTACACACGACGCGCGGCGACGCCGAGGTCCCCGAGCTCGGCAGCGGGCGCTATCCGGGCGCGAGCTTCCTGCTCGGCAAGATGCTCAACGCCTTCCTGCTCGATCACGTGGCGCAGGACCTGGAGCAGCTCGAGCGCGTCAATCGCCTCATCCGCGATGGCACCGCCGTCTACGGCCCCGACTTCCCGGCCCGCATGGGTGCGGTCGCGCTCTCGCGCGGCGAGCCCTCCCACCGGGTCGTTCCGGCGCTGTCGGTCCGACCGAGCGAGGACCTCGCGCTCATCGCCAGCGACAGCCTGAAGCAGCTCTCGCTCTGGCCCGCGGCGGGCGTGGCTTCTACGGCGCTCCTCAAGCTCGTCGACGTCGGCGAAGGGCAGGGCTCCGACCTGGCCAGCTATCTGTTGTTCGATGCGCGCTTTGCGCGCGAGCTCATCGCGCTCGGCCGCCGCGACGCCATGGCGCGTGCCGATGAGATCCGGGACTTTCTGTGGAGCTGAAGCTCAGGTCCATCTGCCTCTTCTGCGGCTCGAACGCCGGCAGCAAACCGGCCTACGCAGAGGTGGCGCGCGCCTTTGGTCACACACTGGCCGAACGCGCCATCACGCTGGTCTATGGCGGGGGCAACGTTGGGCTCATGGGCACCGCCGCGGAGGCGGCGCTCGCGGCTGGCGGGCGCGTCGTGGGGGTGATCCCGGATTTCCTGTCCGAGCGCGAGCTGGGCCATCCCGGTCTGGCCGAGCTGCACGTCACCCACAGCATGCACGAGCGCAAAGCGCTGATGGCCTCGCTTTCCGACGGATTCGTCGCGTTACCAGGGGGCTTTGGCACCCTGGACGAGCTGTTCGAGATCGTCACGTGGGCGCAGCTCGGCTTGCATCAGAAGCCCGTCGGCCTCTTGAACGCCGGGGGGTTCTACGACCCGTTGCTGGCGATGATGGACCACCTGGCGACCGAGGGCTTCGTCCGAAGCGAGCACCTGGGCCTCGTGGTCAAAGACACAGCCCCCGGCGCGCTGCTCGACCAGATGCAGTCTCAGCGCGCCATTACAGCGTCGAAGTGGATGGACCTCGAGCGAGTCTAGGCTTCGTCCGGCGCGCGAATGCGGCGTAGCTCGATGAGGTGCTCTTGCCGCGGGAAGTTGGCGAAGGCGCCCTGCGTCGGGCCGTGGAAGTGCGGCCGCTCCTGGCTGACGCACGCGATGGGCTCCAGGATGCGCAGGCTGCGGGCGAGGTCGGCGATGAGGTCGGCCACGCGCACCGTGCGGCCGCGAATGACGCCGTCGGCCACCACCAGAAAGATCGGGCTGTCCGGCTTGAGCGTGCGAGAGATCTGCTTCAGCGCAAACGACATGCCCTCGGTCCAGTCCTCCGGAGTCCCCGTGTCGCTCTTGCGCCCGATCTCCATGCGCCGTGCGGTGGTCATCAGCGCGTCGGCCCCGCCAATCCAGCGGGCGCGGCGCGCCTGCGCCTCGGCGTAGTCGTAGACGCCCGGAGAGGGCGGTGAGGTGATGACGGCGGTCGACGTCAACGGCTTCCACGGGAGCCAGCGTGCGTCGGCTTCTTCGACCTCCGCGAAGGGCCAGCCCTTCGACTCCTCGAAGAATGCGAGCCAGCGGGCGACTCGGTCGAGGAAGTTGTCGCGCACGGCGAAGCGGGGCACGCGCGGTGCCTCGCGGTCGGCGCGCGCGGCGAACTTGTCGAGCAGCGGCGAGAAGCAGAAGAGCAAGAGCTCTCGGACCTTGAGGTTGATCGTCTTCTCAATCTCGTCGCGCAGGCTGATGAGACCCGCGAAGACGTGCTTCGGGTAGCTGCGCTCCGTCTTCGAGAAGACGGCGAAGGGCGTGTCGCGTCGCTCCATGCAGCGGTCGGCGCAGCGATCGGCCTCCTGTCGCACGAGCTCGAGGTTCGGCGCCGGGATGCACCTCAGTCGGGCGAGGCGCACCGCGATCGGGTTGGAGTCCGAGCCACGCGCATACCGTCGGGCGCGCCGGGCCTCGACCAACACGGTGCCGCTGCCACAGAACGGATCGAGGATGGACGTGTCGGCCGGCAACGCGGTCACCAGCCGCCGCGCGATGACGGGGTGGATGCGGGCCGGGTACGGGTGCAGTCCGTGCGCGCCGGAAATCGCCTCTTGGTGATCGGCCTCCGTGACGCGAAAGGCCTGCGCGAGCCGCTCGGCCGCGACCGGATCGCCCTGGCGCGTCTCGGCGCCGCTCACGTGCGTCAGCGGGGTCCGGATGCGCGCCTCGGCAGGCAGGGCCGGTGAGCCTTTGAGTTTGGGCACCGGGGCTCCTACTTGGGTGTGGCCGCGACGCCGAGGAAGCCGCTCTCGACCTCCACGGGGATCGGCGTGCCAAAGGGATCGACCGCGGTGGCCACGACCGAGAGCAACGACGCGAGCCCCGGCTTGGTCGGCGGCACCGGGTAGAAGAACGTGGCGAGCGTACCCGAGCCCAGCACGTCGCGGTTCTTGCCCAGGACCAGCACGCGGACGCCGTCCGGCTTCTTCGTGTTGATGATGAGCTCCTTGTTGGCGGCCTTGGCGAGGTCGCCCGCGACCGGCGTCGGCGCGCCGAGCGGCAGCAGGAGCGGGTCGTGCTTGACGTGCAAGAAGAGCGCTGCGGGCTTGGCCGCGCCCTTGACGTCGAGCTTGATGGGGATGGAGAGCTGCGCGCCGCCGGGCTGGACGCCTCCGCCGAGGCTGACCACGACGCGGTCCTTGGCGGGCTCGGCGACGTAGGTGAACGCGTCGACGAGCGTCGCGGTCTCGCCGCCCACCGCGAGGGTGACCGACACGGTGCCGCCCGCATGCGGCGGCGTCGTCGCCTCGACGATCCCCGGGCTGAGCGCGACGAGCTTCGCGGCCTGGTCGCTCCCGAAGGTGACCGTCGGGATGGTCGCCGTGAAGTCCGTGCCAAAGCCGACGGTCACGAGCCGCGTCACGGTCCCGCCCGCGATGGGCCCCGTCGTCACCGTGATGCCCACGAGCCGCGCCTTGGCCGGTGCGGCCGTGTCCGGCGTGTCGGCCTTCGGCGCGTCGGGCGCCACCGCGACGTCGGGCGCGGCCGTGTCGAGCGCCGAGAGGTCCGTCAGCCCCAGGTCCACGCTGCTGACGAGGCCCTCGGCGGTCGAGGCGTCCTCCGTCGAGACGACGTCCTGCCCCGGGAAGCCGAGCACCTCGGTCGTGGGCGCGTCCTCGCACGCGGCGAGCACCGCGACGACCGACATCGCGCGCAGGAGCCGGCTCATGGCGTCACCCCGAGCGCGTTCGAGAGCTGGCCGCCCGCGCCGGTGACCGTAAACGGCGGCTTGGTCCCCGCGCCGCCAATCAAGATGGAGACCGCGCCATGCGCAATCAGCGTGGCGCCGATGCCGCCGTCGCTCGTGACGAGCGGCGTCTCCCCGAGGTTGGCGCCCACGAGCAGCACGTTGTCCTTGGCGACCTTGACGCGTGAGAGCACCGGGAACCCGCCGAGGCCCGACGCCAGGAGCTGTGCGTCCTCGAGCGTGACCTTGCCGTCGCCGTTGAGGTCGCCCTCGGCCTTCAGGCCGCCCTTGTCGGTAAGGTGATCGACCATCAGATCGAGGTCCTTCTGGTCGACGACTCCGTCGGGGAACACGTCTAGCGGGCTCTTGGGCACGATGCTCGCGCTGGTCGACTTGGCCACGTTGCCGTACGGGTCGATGGCCGTGAGCACGAGGCTCACCGGCTTGACGACGAGCCCCGGGTCCACCACGCCGCGCAGCTCCGAGCCGCCCGCCCAGCCCATGGGTCCGGGACCCGTGCCGATGTCCAGCGTGACCGACTTGAGACGCGCGCCCGCATCGCTCGTGTACGCGTCCAGCACGCGCGCGACGACCGTGAAGGGCCCGAGATACGGCGCCCACGGCCCGTGAAACGTGACCGGCCCGAAGACAGGGGCCCGTGTGTCCTTCGGTCCCGTGCTCATGTAGATCTTGTTCTCGAACGCGCCGCTCTCGCCCTGCGCGGTCACCAGATCCGGTCGGCCGTCGCCGTCGAAGTCGCCAATCTCCAGATCCAGCGTGGCGTCCCCCTGGCCCAGCACGAGGTTGCCGATGGGCGACAGCACGCCCGCGCCGTCGTTCTCCAGCACGCGCTCCTCGCCCGGGGAGATGGCCGCGATCAGCACGTCGAAGTCGCCGTCCATGTCGACGTCCAGTAGCTCGACCTCGTTGTCATCGGCCTTGATGTTGGCCCCGGGCGCCTTGAGCCAGATGCCCGTGAGATCCTCGAAGCCCTTGGCGTCCTTGATGGCGTTCTTGAAGACGCTGTCGAAAGTGTTGCCCTTGGGGTCGCCGTTGGCCAGATACAGGTCCAGCCAGCCGTCCCCGTCGAGGTCTCCGGGCTGAATCTCGTAGCTCATGGTGCCGTCGGGCGCGAGCAGGTAGGTGCCGTCGACGTAGGTGCCCTTGCCGTCGTTCAAGTACAGGCTGGCCGTGTCCTCGCGGCGGTTGACGAGCACGTCCAGGTCGCCGTCATTGTCCACGTCCGCGAAGTCGACCCCCAGCGCCGCGCGCCCGAGATGCGGCGGCATGCGCAGCGCGGTGACGTCCTTGTAGGTGCCGTCCCCCTGGTTCTCGTAGAGCCGGTCCTGCCCGCCGGGAGGCTTGAACATGTCGTAGCCCGAGCACGAGAAGAACAGGTCCAGGTCCCCGTCCATGTCGACGTCGCCGACGGCGACCGAGGAGCCGAACCAGCCGTCGTGCTTGGGGAAACGGGTGGCCGTCTCGTTCTTGAAGAAGCCGCCCGCCTGGTTGCGCAGCACCTGCGGCGCGTTGCCGAAGGCGCCCGCGAAGACGAGATCCACCCACCCATCGCCGTCGATGTCCCCGAAGTCCACGTCGCGATACCAGCCGGGCTCGAGGCCCAGCCGCTCGAGCGACTGGTCGGAGAAGACGCCCTTGCCGTCGTTGACGAAGAGCCGTGACTGGTGCGCCGGCTCCTCCTTCTTGCCGTAGCCGTTGCCGTTGGCGAAGACGAGGTCCAGGTCCCCATCGCCGTCGATGTCCCCCACGGCCACCGCGTACGAATACTCCGCCGGGTTGGGCTTGGGAAAGCGCGTGGCGGTCTCGTCGGCAAACTGCTGCGCCGACGCGGCGTTGGCCACGAGCACGAGCAGCCACGGCAGGGAGATCCTCACAGCGCGCGCACGGTAGCACAGGCCACGTTGACCTGCACGCACAGAACCCATAGGGTCGGGCCGCGTATGGGCGTTCACATCGTTCTTGCATCGTCTTCGCCACGCCGGAAGGAGCTCCTCGAGAAGCTCGGCTTCTCCGTCAAGGCCATCCCCTCGACCGTCAGCGAAGAGCGGCTCCCCGACGAGACCCCCGAGAACTACGTCAAGCGTCTTGCGCGCGACAAGGCGCTGAATGTCGTCAATCGCATCCGCCAGACCTCCTACGATCCGGGGCCCGCCCGCGTCTCCCGTGTCACCGGGAAGGTGCAGGACGAGCCGCTGCGCTGGGTCATCGGCGCCGACACGGTCGTCGTGCTCGGGACTCAGGTGCTCGAGAAGCCCAAGGACAACCTCGAGGCCTACGAGATGGTGCAGAGCCTCGGCGGTCGCGAGCACGTCGTCATCACGGGCTTCTGCATCTTCGACATGAAGAAGGACAAGGAGGGCATCCAGGCCGTCCGGACCCACGTCCGCTTCAAGCCCGTCACCAAGGCCGAGGTGGAGAAGTACGTCGCGGTCGGCGAGTCGCTCGACAAGGCCGGCGGCTACGCCATCCAGGGCGTTGGCGCCTACCTCGTGGAGGCGATCGAGGGCAGCTATACCAATGTCGTCGGCCTCCCGCTCTGCCAGGTCATTCAGATGATGGAGGAGATGGGCGCGCACGAGGTCCTGCCGTTCTGACCATCGCCGACCGAGTCGACGCGGTCCGGCAGCGCATCGCCTGTGCCTGCGCCGCCGCCGGACGGGACGTGGCAGAGGTGGCGTTGCTCGCGGCCTCGAAGATGCGGAGTGCCGACGAGGTTCGCGAGGCGTATGGTGCCGGCATTCGCGTCTTCGGCGAGAACTACGTGGTGGAGCTTTCTGCCAAGGCCCCGACGCTGCCACAGGCGGAGTGGCACCTCATCGGCCACCTGCAGCGCAACAAGGTGCCCAAGGTCGTCGGGACCGCCGCGCTCGTACAGTCGCTCGACTCCGTGCGGCTGGCGGATGAACTGGATCGCGCGGCCCGGCTGCGCGGCGTCGTCCAGCCGGTGCTGCTGGAGGTCAACGTCGCGGGCGAGGCCAGCAAGTCCGGACTCGCGCTCGCAGAGGTGCACTCGCTTGCGCGGCAGGTCGCGTCGCTCTCGGCTCTCGAACTCCGAGGGCTCATGACCATGCCTCCGCCGCGGGGCGATCCGCGCCCGTTCTACGACACCGCTCGCGACCTGCGCGACGGGTTGGCTGAGATGTTGGGTCGGCCGCTGCCGGTGCTCAGCTTCGGCATGAGCGATGACTTGGAGGCCGCCATCGCGTGCGGCTCGACGCTCGTGCGGGTCGGCACCGCCGTGTTTGGCCCGCGATAGCGGTTGCCGTCCCATCCGTGGCGTGCGACGGTCTCGGCATGGCCGAAAACGACACGACAGGGCAGGGCGGGGGACTCGGAGCCCTCATTGGCAAGGCGCTGCTCACGCTGGCGACGCATGCGCAGGGGCTGCTCTCCGACGAGGACTTCCGCTTGCTCGCAAGCCCCGACCGCGTGGCCCGTGAGCGCGTCGCCCGGCGCGTGCGCAAGGCACTGGAGGCCGGCGGCCTCCAGACCGATGACGCGCGACGCAAGCGGTTGCTGGCCGCCGTCTCGTTTGCCGCCACGACCGGTGACGTCCGACCGCTGCGCGCCGCGCACGACGAAGCCCGCAGTCACCTGAGCTGGAAGGGCGTCTCGATGACGTTGAACCTCGGGGACACGAAGGTCACGTCGCCGGTGATCGTCTCGGACGCGCCGCACCTCACAGACGGCACGGCGACGCCGGCGGCGAAGGTCGAGATTACGGACGACTCGGAGAAGGCGTAGGCCCACCCGGCCGCACCTTGCAATTGCTCCACACCGTGGAAGAATTGCAGGGTGCTTCCACGCAACCTGCAGACGCATGTCTCGGATCTTCTGACGCGACACCCGGCCGTCGCGCTCATCGGCCCCCGCCAGGTCGGCAAGACGACGCTCGCGCGCAGCCTCGCGGCGGACCGCCGTTCGGTCTACCTGGACCTCGAGTCCCCCCGCGACGCCGCCCGGCTCAGTGATCCGGTCCTCTACCTGGGCGCCCACCTCGACGAGCTCGTCGTCTTGGACGAGGTCCAGCGGATGCCGAACCTCTTTCAGGTCCTTCGCGGCGTTATCGATGAAGCGCGCGCGACCGGGCGCGGGACCGGGCGCTTTCTGCTCTTGGGCTCGGCTTCGCGCGACCTGCTGGCTCAGACCTCCGAGTCGCTGGCAGGCCGCATCATTTACGCTGAGCTCGGCGGCTTGAGCCCAGCTGAGACGGCCGGTGTCCTCGACGTCGACGCGCTCTGGCACCGGGGTGGCTTCCCGAACAGCGCTCTTGCCTCAAACGACGCAGCCAGCCTGGAGTGGCGCGAGGCCTTCATCCGAACGTACCTCGAGCGCGACATCCCGGCGCTCGGCCCGCGGATCCCGGCCGAGACGCTCCGCCGCCTGTGGACGATGCTCGCGCACGCCCAGGGGGGCCTCCTGAACGCGTCGACGCTCGCGGCCGGCCTGGGCGTCAGCGGCCAGACGGTGACGCGCTACGTCGACCTCCTCGTGGACCTTCTTCTCGTTCGCCGACTCCATCCGTTCCTCACCAATGTTGGCAAGCGCCTGGTCCGGAGCCCGAAGGTCTACGTCCGCGACTCCGGCATCGTCCACGCGCTCCTCGGTCTGTCGACCCTGGACGCCGTTCTCTCCCACCCGGTCGCCGGTCCCAGCTGGGAGGGCTTCGTCATCGAGACTCTCCTCGCCAGCGCCCCCGCGAGCCTCGAGCCCTTCTTCTACCGAACCGCCGCAGGCGCCGAGCTCGACCTCGTTCTACAGTCGCGACGCGGCACGACTTGGGCAATCGAGATCAAGCGGTCCTCGGACCCGCGCCCGACCGCTGGCTTTCACACCGCTCGCAAAGACATCGACGCGACCCGCGCCTTCGTCGTCCACGCAGGCGACGACCGCTTCCCATTGGCCCCGGACGTCGAAGCCATCAGCCTCCCGGAGTTGACCAAGCTCGTCGGAACGTTCAACTGAACCTGCATTATTCACCACCGTCACGCGCCGGCATCCGTGATCGCACGCTTGAAGCCGCGCTTGCCTCCCTCCGCGGTGCACTGTCGCAGTTCAGGACGCAAGTGGATCGATGACCTGCAGGAACGGAAAGCGATGGAAGTCCGTGTCGCGCGTGTAGATTCGCGAGATGCCGTGCTCTCGCATCAGGATGGCTGTGTGGGCATCGTGCAGGATGTTGCCGCGAAGCCCGGGGACCTCCCGAAGAGTGTGACCGGCCACCGCAGCATGACGCGACGTCGCGGTGAGGACGCCGGCGCCGGGCGCCGCAAGTAGCGCGTCAACGAAGCGCCACGCGTCATCCGTCGTCCAGGGAGTGCGGAACACTCGCGGATGCGTCGCGACGCGAAGGAACTCGTAGACGATGCCCCACGTCAGATACCAGGGGATGGGAGACCGACGCGCGGACTCAACGACTGCGCTGCACGTTGCGTTCTCCGGACAGGATCGATCAGCGGCGTAGACGAGCACATTGGTGTCGAGGACGAACACCTACCGTCCTTCCATGGCCGTGTACAGCGCTTCGCGATCCGCGATGTCCACGAGAGCCCCTCCACCGTCGAACGTTGGCAGTGGAGGCAAGGCATGGACCGGTGGCGGTCGCTCTAGCAGCAGACGGAGGGCTGCCTCTACTAGTTCCGACAGGGTTCTTCCCTGGCGAGCGGCCTCCTCTCGAAGGTGAACCATGACCTGATCATCGATGACGAGGGTGGTTTTCATATGGAGATCCATACGGGGCGTATGCATTGCTGTCAAGGTCTCGCCTTTCGACGACTTGCCGCCGTCTGAGCCATTCCTGAAGGCGGCACTCAGGACAGGTGCGTTTGGTCACGGGGCACTTGCCTTTGGACGCACGGCAGCCGGGTTGAGACGCGCGGCGGCTGCGTTTGGTCGCGCGGCTGTTGCGTTGGGACGAACGGCCGACGCGCTGTGACGTAGGGCTATTGCGTTGGGACGCTGGGCTGTCGCATTGGCCTTCACGGCATCTGCGTTACGGTCCAGGCCGGCTGCCTTGGCCCTGACGGCCGCTGTCTTCGGTCTCACGGCTCTTGCCGTGCAAAGAAACCCTTAAGCGTTGACCGCTCGGCCCGATGCACTGACGTGTCTTCCAACTGGCGTCAGGTCCCGGGCAAGGTGCCACGAGCCGGTCGCCGCTACACAGGAGGTGCGCTCATGCGCATGCGTTCGTCAACGGCATTGCCCATCGCCGAGAAGCGGTTCTCGGGCCTCACGTCGATCGACGACAAGTTCGATCTCGGCGACGGTATCGACGTCAAGACCTTCCAGACCAAGATCGGCTCCATCCGCGCGACGCAGGAGGAGTACAACCGCCTGGTCGCCCGGCTCGGCGAGGTCGGCAACCTGTTCGACAAGCTCGAGCGCGACATGCGCGACTACATCGAGCGCGGCAAGTCCAAGGTCGCCGGCCGCTGGGGTACGGACTCGTCCCAGTACGAGGCCCTCGGCTTCCGCCGCAAGAGCGAGCGCCGCCGCTCGCCGCGCAAGACCAACGTCGCATAGCCGACGGCCCGGCCCGCGGTCGCGCCCGCTGCCGCGGGCCGGGCAAATCTTCTCGATGACACCGTCTCGCCTCATGGCCGGCGCGTGAAGCCATGTCCGCTGCTTCAAACCGAACCAAAGTTTATTTTCGCTGTGCCGGCGTTTTGGCGTTGACTCAGCTCAAAGCGTCTTGGTACACTCTCTCAAGTTTACACCGACGCGGGTCCGCCTCACACCGACGCGGGTCCGCCTCACACCGACGCGGGTCCGCCTCACACCGACGCGGGTCCGCCTCACACCGACGCGGGTCCGCCTCACACCGACGCGGGTCCGCCCCATTGGAGGCTTGACCATGAATTCCCTAATCGCTTTTCCCCGAGCGCTGACGATCACGGAGGCCATTTCACCTAGCGGAACGACGACCGACGGCCCGGATGTCGTGTTCTCGGCCGCCGACCTTCAGGCGACGGTCTCCAGGAACCCGCTTGCGGCGGCCGTCTTTGATTGCGCGCCGTACTCTGACGGGATCCTCACGTTTCGCTTCTGGACCTTGAGCCTGACTGGCCTCACGTTGACGGGCACGAATGCCCGCCTTCGGGTCTTCGTGCGCGTCTTCAGTGGCAACGACTCCTTCGACCTCGGCAACACCCTCTCCAACGCTTCATGCAACAGCATGGTCAGTGTCCTGACCAACCCGCAGCGTGGTTCGCACTGGGAGTGCGGATCGGCGCTGATCCTGGACACGACCACCACGGCGGTATCGATTACGAAGACTGACGTGTTCGCGAAGATCCCGCTGTCGAGCTCGACGGCCTTCGCCACCGCGTCCATCCCAGACGCGACGTCCGTGCTGCAACTGGCGCCTCTCGATCGCTACGTCACGTTCACCGTCGAGGCCTACCTCTCCGGCACCGGTGCGGTCACGGCTGCGGCCACGCTCGCGGCCGACCTCGAAGTCGCCGCAACCCTCCGCCGGTCCGCGTAGTCCGGCGCCATGACCACCGCGGTCCTCACGAGCGAGGCGCTGACCGGCGACCTCAGCGCCAAGACGCCCAACTTGGCGAGCGAGGTCGCCGCTGGCGTCCCGCTCGTTAGTTGGGCGATCGCCGCGGCTCTTGGCGAGGCGGTGCTCTCGGAGCATACTGTCGACGTGACGCGGTGGTTCAACGACAACCTGCGGGCCAAGGTTCGCGCGCGCCGGCTCGACTTGATGACGAAGCAGGATCGCTTCGACATCACGTGCGCCGTCCAGCGCGCGGTCGACTACGTCGTCGCCACGCACCAAGCGCGGGCTCAGGTGACGATCGGCGGCGTGCCCGTGGCTCCCGCGTCAGTCTACTTTCCAGCCGGCGTCTATCCGCTCGCGGGCCTCCGTGTCGATGGTCGCGTTCGGCTCGTCGGCGCGGGCATCTCGACGACCGATGTGTGCTTCGCCGGCTTCACCGCGGCGGAGGTCGCGGGCAAGCTCGCCGGAACCAGCGTGCCCGCGGTGAAGCTTGGCGACGTCGAGGTCGTATTGGTGATCACGGGGGGCGCTGCGGGCGACTCAGCAAGCATGGACGGTCCGACAGCGCCAGGATGCCTCGAGGGAATGGGCGTTTCTGGCGCCGCATACTTCTCCAAGGCAGACGCGGTGCTCTCGGACACGCCAAACTCCGTGCTGCCCCTCGCTCGGCACGTGCTCCTGGTCGAGGAGCGACCGCTGCCGGGGTACCGACTCCAGGACCTGTACGTGATCGGCAGTCGCAGCGACGCCATCCGCTTCGCCGCGGGGATGACCGAGTGTCACGCGGATCGGGTTCGCGTGGACAGCGCCGGAGGGTATTGCGTGCGTGTCTCCGGCTCGGCGAGCGTCGGCAGCCGGCCGGTTGCGTTGGCGTGGACGCGCTTTACCGTCGCCACGAACCGTCCCGGCATTCCACCGTCGTACGACGCCGACAAGAAGGTGTTTGACGGCTATGGAGACTTCCTGGAAGTCGACAAGGTGGCCGCTGCGAACTTTCCCGCTGCCCCGCCGCTCGCAAGCCTACCCACGTGGTACGCGCACGGGCCCACGCGCGAGACGGCGCCGGGCGTCGTGGGCCTCGCCGATGAGCCGGAGGTGAAGGTCGCAGACTACTGGCTCTGGTGCCAGGGCATCTTCGGCCTGGAATCGAAGGACGGCAGTCTCTTCTGTGCGGTAGCAGATGCGCGCATCGAGGTGAACTCCATCCTCATCCCTCCCACTGTTGTCTCGGATCCGGACCCAAAGAAGGCCATGTACGCTCCGGGTGCGCTGATCCACGTGAACCGGCCGGGCATGTTGACCACCATTGGCATGAACACCATCCGGGGAAAGTTCTCGGTGGCGGACGCGGTCGTACTCGTTCAAATTCAGGCCGAGCTCACCCGCGTCATGCTTCACGATGTGTCGCTTGGGTCCTCCGAGATTGCTTCCGTTCACTTCCTCCCTTCGGCCACACCCGCGGTGCCGGGGTTGACCGCGGCCATCGCAGACGGTGAGGTGCAAGGCGGGGTCGCGACGTGGGTCGATACCGCGAACGAGCCGCACTGGTCGCGGCTTCAGCTCGGGTCCCGCTCGGTCTCTTCAGTGCGCAATCAGGGACCCAGATCGCCCACGACATTTCTGAATGCCCTCAATCTGCCAGGCGATCGGTGGCATCGCGCCGGTGACATCGTCTTCGACGCCAGAACGGCTCTCGTCGCGGGATACTCCAGATTGGCCTACCGCTTAGTCAGCGGTCCAGTGAGCGCAGATGGCTTCGTTGCCTTCGCGTCCGTCGGGCTGGCGACTACCGTCGTCGCGCAGGCGTTTGGACTTCTGTTGCTCGACGTTTCCAGTGGCACGCTGAATCTTGGCGCTGGGCTGCTCGTGCGGCTGACCGGGACCACTACGAGCGGAGCCAAGGTCGACACTCTGGTGACCGTCATGGATGTCGATGGTCGCTCCCGACGCACGACGGTCCAGGGGGTCACGTCGGTCTTTGCCGTTGGCGCGACGGTCGCGCTCTCCAACCCGACGACATTCCAGTGGACCGATGTGCTCGTTGCCGTGGAGGGGACCTGACGATGGCCACGTTAGTCGAGCCGAGCCCAGACCTCTATGAGATTGACGCGATTGGCAAGCCTTCGATCCTCGACTTTCCCTATCGCGCGGCCAGCAACGTGCTGCGCTGGATCCCCCCGCAGCATTGGCCGGCCATTCTGACATTTGCGCCCTTGGCATCCGGAAAGAGCGTCGATCTCACGAGCTACATCCAGGCGGCCATCGACGACCTGGAGCTCAAGGCCTGGGCGGATGCCACGCTGCCTGGGAGCGACACGCTCTTTCGCTCGACCCGTGTCCAGACACCGGCGCTCTACTTTCCGCCGGGCCTCTACCATGTGTCCGGCCTGGAGACAGAAGGGACGATCACCCTGGTCGGAGACGGGCCCAATAGCTCCTTCCTTGCGTGGACCGGCCAGGTGCGTCTGGGCAAGTCGCCCGGGGCGACCGAGAGTGCTGGAGACGTCACCTCGGTGCTCGTCGATGTCGTCGCCGGCGGCAGCCGAGCCAGTGTCCCGATCGCGCTTCAGCCGGTGCGCGAGCGCCTCCGTAAGAGCCTGCTCGGACAAGGCACCGTCCGTCTTGGGGGCATTCGGCGGATGGCGCTGGTCGGGACCCCGTTTGGTGGCACGCTGCTCGAGGCGCTCGTACGCGTTCGCCCCGCGGTCCGCGCGCGCTTCGACATCGAGTGGGCGACACTCTCGGGCTCCGTCGAGGCTGGGATCGTGGCGTCGGCCTTCGTCGATCGGCTCGCGCTCAGCGACGTCCAGTTCGCGAACCTCGGCAGCGACGGCGTGCGCCTGCTCGCCGACGTGCTGGACCCGGCTTCTGCACTGGGCCCAGCGGGCCCCATGACGGTCGTGTCGCTTCGACGCCTTCGAGTCGCCGGAACCGGCAAGGAAGCATACGACACGGTCCGCAGCGCCTACGTGAGCTGGGTCAGCAAACGGGACCCTGCGGCGGGTACGTTCATGTCCAAACCGGCGAATGCGTCGACCTGGTGCCTGGGTGGGCCCGTCGTGGCCATTCCGGCGACCTCCCGTCGTGTCGTCGTGCGCTGGAGCCATGGCGTCGTTCGCCGCCGAATGACGCTGCCCGTCGGTTCCGGTGCGCTCATCGCGTGCGCGCCTACTTCCCGGGGAGAAGTGGTTGTCGCCCTCTCCGACATCACCGGCGAGGTCCATCCCGACGGTCACGGTACTGTCGTCGAGCGCGGCGGCGATCGGGTGTCGGTTCGCGCGCGCAACGTGGCCTTCGCTGGTGCGCGCCACCTCGTGCGGCCGAGCCTCGCGCGCATCGGGTCGAGCGTCGTCGCGCGGCTCGACGAGATCGTCCCCGCGAGCGCGACGGGACTCGTGCTCTACGGGCCGCGCTTCAGCGGCGGTATCGTCGACAACGGTGGAGCTCTCACGATGGAGGCGCTCAAGACGGACGGTAGCCCCGTAACCCCCGGTTCTGGGCGGCGCCGCGGCGGTGATGTCGTCGTGAACGCGAGTCCGATGGCCACGGCGCCGGCGGCCGCGCGGGTCCACGCTGTGGATGAGGGGACGTGGTTGCCAATCCCCGCGTGGACGGGGACTGTGGCGGTGCCTCCCGGGGCGCTTCCCCTGGACACCGCGCGGATCGACGGTTTTCTCGGGCCGGCGCGCTCCCCCGTGGCGATCGCGGTCGACCCGCTGGTCAACATTCCCCCTGCATTCAAGGCGAGCGGGCTCTTCGGCACCACCGTGCTGAGTCGAATTCCCATGACTCTGATCAGCCCAGGGGTCGACCTCAGAGCTGGCGACGTCGTGGTCTTTACGTCTGCCGGCCAACCGACGCTGTCGTATGTGTGTACCATTGGCGAGATCGATCTTGTGACGATGCGCTTGGTGCTCACCCCCTCGTCCAAGATGCTTGTCACGTCGAGCGTTGCCGGAACACAAGGGCAGTTGATCCAAGTCACGGTGCCTTTTGGCACGGTGACGTAGGTAGACTGAGCGTGCGACTACCACGTCGGCAACGTGGCTTCTCGTTCGGCGAGCGCGCAGATCCTTCGCTGGCGGTGCTTCTGTGCTTTCTGTTGTGTGCCGTGCCTTTTACGGGATGCCACGGCACTGGCGACTCGGGAGTTGAGCTGCTCCCACCTGCCCCGATACGTGCGAGGCGCTCGGCAAATGCCATGTCGTCCGACGCGAATGACTGGAAGTTCCTCAAGCACTCGCTAATCATTGTAGATCGTCTCACGGGGTGCACGGTCGTGCTCAGGGAGGGCGGCCCATCGCCATGTCTGTGTACGGGCGAACGGGGATTTGGACCAACGTGGGATCCGATCACAGGCGAGACCTGCGGCCTGAGACCGGCGCGGCTTGGCGACTTGCAGCGCCTCCCGCCGCTGTCGAGTGCCATTCCATTTCTCATTCCCGACGTGGGTTCATCTTGCGCGACCGGCGGAGTGACGTCGTTCAATGGCCAACTGTACGTCACGGACACGTACGGGACTGGCAAGTTCAGCAATGACGATTGTACTCAGCAAGTTCATCCGCTGTTGATTGTGAATCCAGATCTCGAACCGTGGAACTATTTTCCGTATCTCGTTCCGGCGAGCGCTCCGATTGGCGTGGTCAAGGGAATTTCAACTCCCGCGGTTCTCGGTGAGTTCCTCTACTTCATTGTCTATCGCGACCGCGAACTCGTGGGTTTTCGGTACTACCGTTTCCGTGAGGCGGAACTCTGGCGGCTGACGCCTGGAGGCGACGTCGCATTGCACAAGCCAGCGTTCGATCCAGCGCCCATGGGCACCTTTGGCATCTACCGAGGCGGCGACGACCGGCTCCACGCGATCGTCGGCGGCGCAGCGCCGGGTGTCTTCGCCATTGTGTCGACCAGTGTCGACTTCTCGTGGGGGCCGAAGTTTGAACTGCAGGATGTCGTCGGACAGGTCGTTGACGTCGCTGTGGCGCAGGACGGCACCATGTATGTCCAGACTCATGATGCAAACGAGGACTACTTCCTGTGGCGCGTGACTCCGGAAGGGACGCTTGTTGGTGGGACGTGCCTAGCGAGTTGGTCGCACCGTGCGGATCGCCCAAACCAGAACCACGCGATAGTGATGGACTAGCGGAGGCGACGTATGGCACCCCCCAAAGTCACTGACGCGATTGCCCGGCAAGGCGTCGCGCTCGTCGAGCCGCCCAAGGCGACCGTGACCTACCCAGGCGCGACCGGCCTCTTCAACATCACGCGGTGGCTGAAGGGAACGAATGCCGAGCGCATGAGTACCTACCGCAAGATTCGGGAAGGGAGCTACACCGGCGACCTCACCTGGCTCTTCGAGACCGCGTGCAACTACTTGGTGAATCGCTGGGGCGCGTACGGGGGTACGACCCAGGCGTCGACTCACTTTCCGCCGGGGCTGTTTGTACCAGCCGGAACGTGGCCGATGCGACGCTTTCACTGGTCGACGTTGGTTCCGATCATTGGCGAGGGCCGGCAGGCAACCCGCCTTGTCTTCGCACCGGACTACTCTGGCTTGACCCATGACGGCGGCCTCATCGAGGAGGCTCAGTTTCTGATGCGCGCCGCGGTCACGGGAGACCCGTACCTGACGGGCGATCCGCTGCTGACGCACGGCACGCTGTCCGACCTGACTCTCTGTGGCTATCCGGGCGCGCGGTGGTTCACGGGTACGCCACCGGCGCTGCGCCCATGGCACATCGCGCGCCACCTGTTCATCGGGGCCAAGGACATCGACTTCAAGTTCAACCTGTTCCGTGTCGGGCTCGAGGCCTGCCGATCCGACGCGGTCCTTCTGCTCCACGGCGCGACCAACTGCTACGTTTCGGACATCGACGCACGTGGGATTGGCGGCTACGTCATTACGACCGCGGGCAGTTCGACCGGTCCGAATGGAAAGAGCATGTCGACGGTGGACCTGGGGCCCATCGCTTTCTCAGGGTCCCTCGCGAGTGACCTGGACCAGAAGGCCGAGGTTGGCGCTGCCAGCGGTGGGAAAGGTCTCATCGGCTCAACGGCTCCGGACTCCGGCCCGGCAGGCTTCAAGACGGTACGTCCGTCGAATCGCGTTGAGGAGACAATCACCGTCGATGGGCTTCATTGGCAGTCGAGTCTGCCACCGACCGTCCTCGATCAGGACTCGGGTGCGTACTTCTTGGGCAAGCCGTTCGGTGCCGGTGTCGCGCGACTGCTCAACTCCGGAGGGCAGGCCATTCGTTTTCGCGACATTACGGTCGAAGCGGACACGCGACTCGCGCGGATGCCGCCTGCCAGTGATCTGTCCGCGGCGCCGGCGGCGTTTCTTCCGCCGGCGCTGTTTCTCGTGCAGGCGGGTTTCATCGACCCGGACAAGAAGGAGCTCGCCGGCAAGGAGGCCATCGTCGACATCGATGATGTCGCCGGCACGGTCGATGTCCGCGATCAGGTCGACATCGTTCGAACCGAGGCCATCACCGGCGTCAATCCGGGTCCACGCGTCTACCTTGGAACGCCATGGGTCGAGGGTGCGGCGTTTGCCTTGCGCGACATGCGCCCGCCGCCATCCGCTGCGATGATCCGGGTTCCGTGGGACACCGTGCCCACCGATCGCGTGGGTGCGGTCTACTCGCAGGTGCAGGGAAACCAGGCCAACGGCTTCGTGCTGAACGGCATGCGCATCAGCGGGCGTCCCACGCCGCTCGTCTTGGAGCAGAGCGACGTCACACGCTTTCGTCCGGGAGACCTCGTCTTCGTGCGTCAGACGGGTTACAGGAACTTTGCGCCGCCGGTCGGAGCGCCGCCTTCACCCGTAGTTCCACCCCTCAGCGATGCGGCGTTCTACCCAAGAGGGACGGACGTGGTCTTCTCCACGTCGCAGGGAATTCGCAAGCCAGGGCTGACCGCCACGTCGGCGACGTACCTTGGCGTTGCGAGTCCGGTCGCCGACGTCTCATTCGCCGCGGGCCTCGACTCAGGATTTCTCGCGGTTCAGCAGCGTGTCGGCCTCTACCACTCCACGCTCGCGTTCGCGACCGTTGGCAACGAGGTGCTCAAGGATGTCCTGTTTCTCGGCTCACCATACTCGACGCCGACCGGGAAGTCCCTGGAGATTCGGCAGCTCCAGATCGGCGACCTCGTCGTCGTCGAGCGGGGCGTCGGCGACTCGGCCGTCAGCATTCCACCGACCTTCGAAGGCGTCGGGGAGTATTTCATTCGAGTCGTTCGCGGAATCGACGCCATTCGCCGCTGGGTCCGACTGGACGCGCCGTTGACCGTTCCGGCGACCCTGAGCGCTGCGGCCGTCGCCTCCGCACGCTTCAAGGTGATGCTCGCCGTGGCCCGCATACCGGGCTGGCTCAAGCAAAAGGTCGTTGCGTAGGCGCACAGTGAGGAACCGTCGTCTCAGTTGCATGGCACTTTGCATGGCCCTCTTCGGTTGGCTACCTGCGTGTGACGGTGCCGAAGTACCATTGCCGCTACCCAACGGTCTCGAGGTCATTGACGGAGGAATGGTCGAAGACCTATCGGATGATGCGGGTGCCGCCACTGACGTGCTCGCCGAGTTCATCGACGTGCCGATCGAGCCTGTCGAAACAGTCTCGCTCGATACTGGGCCCGCTGTTGACGTCAATAAACCAAAGCCCGCTCTTTGCCCCGCGTTCACGCTCATCCCCACAGACCTGCAGTCGCCGGTTGGCGTCTCGACGCTAGTCCTGCCACACGCGCTTGAACTGGGTGTAGACGTCTGCTCGCGCTATACCGTCCGGGCGCCGGACGGGACGCTTTCGCCAGGAGCGCCAGTCTCCGGGCCTTGCCCCCCCACCTTCTCCTACCCTTGGGGGCTATTGGCCTTGCCTGGAGGAGCAGTTCTTGGTCTGGTCGATCGGGGGTCTTGGTTCTGGACCGATGCCAAGGGAGACGCTCAATGGAATAGGCCCATCTTCCCGTATGCCGTGGACATGCGGCTATATGCCCTCTATGACCTCGGGAAACTTGTCGTAGACGAGAGTATCTTTGATGGCAGTGTCGGATTCGGACGGCTGTTCTTGGCCAACAGCGAGTGCAAGTACTGGTACGCCACCAAGGGCGAAGGTGCAGCGCCCTGGGACAACGTGATGTCGATGCCGGCGGACGGGGAGTTGCTGCCCGCGGTCCTTTCGGTTCCCGTCGAGTTGGACCCGACTCCCGGGGTGCAGCCACTCAAGTTTCCAAAGCCCGAGAAGCCGACATGGGAGGGAGGCTACGACCTCCACGCGGACTTGCTGTGCCCATTTGATGTCTGGGCGATTGCCGGGCTCGACGCGACGCACGTGGCCCTTCTCGTTCGCACCGACCGCAAGGAGATCACCCGTCGGCTCCTGCGGATGACTCTCGTCGCGCCCCAAGACGACTCCCCGCCTCCCGAACCTTTCCTGAAGGTGCCACTCCCGTCGCTCAGCTCAGTCGTCGACGTCACCCGCGGCCATGACGGAAAGCTCTACGTGCTGGTGCTCATCTCGGATGCCAAGGGGCCTCGGGGGCATGCCCTGCAGGTCACCGAGGACGGAGCGGTCGTGTCGCAGTCTGCCGAGGTACGGCACTCCGTCGCGCGGGTCGCCGCCGCCGCCAACGGCGACCTCTACATCTCGGCCCATTACGGTCCGATCTACTGGCTCCCAAACGACGGCTCGAAGAAGGTCGTGGGCCTGTCGAACACGGACTACCCTCGCTCCATCGGACGCTTCGATGTCGTGCCATGACAAACCGCAGTTCCAGCCGCAAGGAGACCGCTCCATGAAGTTCCGACCGACTCCGTTCATCCTCGCTGGTCCGGAGCCAGAGGCCGCTGAAGAGTTCGACCTGGCGAACCTGCCTGAGCACTTCAGCGTCCTCCGCTGGATTCCAACGACCCTCGACCATGAACCGGAGCACAAAGAGCCGCGTCCGCCACTCGAGCAGGACGAGTAGCTCGGTGGCAGTGGACCTCGCGAGCTCGAGGAGGATCACTCCGGCGTGCAACCGTCTCCGCCGCAGACGTCGATGATCTCCCCGGTTCGCCAGAAGTGGACCATCTGCTGGTTGTGGCTCTTCAGCTGACGCGGCCGTCCGTGGGGGTCGCCAAGGACATCGACCGTCGTTGGCGGGAGGTTCGAGCCGGGAGGGGGCCACGGATTGCCGAAGTCGTAGAGGACCATGCCTGACCCCGTGTGGGGATAGGGCGCCTCGGTGACGCCGAAGACCTTGCGATCCGTTGCGTAGTGCGCCAGGAGCGAGACTCCGACGCCGGACCGCGCGACGATCTCGTTCGAGACGACCGCCACCTGGTGATCCCCCTTGGCCGGAGCCAGGAGCACCTGGTTGACCGGCTCTCCGGGAAGGGGGTCGAGCGCAAGGCGGCGGTACCACGAGGCCGAGTCGGACTGCTCCCAGAGCCCGTGGATGAGCACGAGCGACAAGGCCTGGTCGATGCGATCGGGATAGGCGATGTCCAAGAGCGTGTAGAACGCGTCGAAGTTCTTGGAGCGGGACAGGAGCAGCGAGTAGTTCGAGCCCGGAACGCCGAAATGTCCACGTTGGATGTACGGCGAGAGCGCCACGATCGTCGGCCCGTAAATGCCACCCTGGGAGATGCCCTGGTAGTAGTGCTCGGCCGTGTTGACGATGACGCCGCGCGAGGTCAGCGCGTCGAGCTTCGGAAGCTGCTTCTCCATCGCCAGGTTCAGCAGCACGTGGTTGACGACGCCCTGGTGCAGCCGATCGGCGAGCCAGTAGAAGTGCGAGAGATCGAGGATGAGCGCCAGGATGTTCTCGACGTCCTCCTCGCTCATGCCGCGCAGGTCGGTAGCGTAGGTGATGAAATGGTGCTCATTGCAGACGCGCGAGATGTTATCGGCGCGTACTTGGTCCCCGGAGCCGTTCTGGCCATGGCCGTGCATGAAGAGCCCGTGCGGCTTTCCGTCGAGCGCCGAGCGAGGCACGCGCACCCAGAACGGCTCGTCACGATAGCCGTCCTGAACGAGCTTGCCGCTCGCGTCCTGGTTGAAACGCCAGGCCTTGGTCTCGATGACCGTCTGTTCGGTCTTCAAGAACAACGGCGCCTTGAAAGTGCCCGACACCTCGAAGGCGATGTGCTCGTTCTCCTCCAGGGTGTGCTCGACGACGTGCTTCACGGTGAGCTTCGGGCCCTCGGGTCCAACCGCGGCCAAGGCCTTGTCGCGCATCTCGATCATGGTCCCGTGCAGCGCGGCGTCGCTGGCGGTGTTGAAGTCCCACGCCAAGGTCAGCTCGCTCGTAGGCGCGCCTGCGCTCGCCAGAATGGCGAACACGTCGTTCATTCTCGCCTGTCGGGCATCTCCCTTGCCGTCCACGTAGGCTTGAAACAGCACGCTGCGCTTCGTCCCTGTCCCATCGGATTGGGTCAGCTTGCGAAAGCCTACAACGTAGCGCGTGGCGGGCTTCAAGAGGCGCGCCGGGCGAAGCAGCAAGACCTGATCGTCGGTGCCCGAGACGGCGCGGCCGTCGATCTCGAGCCAGTGCGGCACCCGCGTGGTCTTCCCATCGGCGCCGACCTCGAGCAACAACGACTGGTGGTCCGCCTCCAGTGAGCGCTCGATCGTGTCCTCGCCGGCGAGTTTCGACCGGTCGAGGTTTGGGAAGTACGTCACGATGGTCGTCGCGGTGCCGTAGCCGTCCAGGCGTCGCCAAGGGGCTGGATCGATCGGGACCCCGTGGTTGTTCTTCGGCAGGCTCTCCGCGCCGAAGGTGAGCGTGACGCCGGTCACCCGCGTCGGATCGGGCGCCAGGTAGAGGCTGGAGGGCCACGGAAGCAGACAATGCTTCGGCTCCAGGTCGTCACATGTGGGGGTCTGTGGGACAGGTACCCCCACGTCTGCGGGGCCGTCTCCGGGTTGATGAAGGTCGTCCGGCAGAGTCCAGAGGTCGCCGATGTCCGCGAAAACGTCCGACGGCGTCCCGACCTCCGCGGGCCATGGAGCGTCGGCCAGCTGAGTGGCCTCCTGGGGCTGAATCGTGTCCTCGCCCGGTTGGCTCGCGTCCTTCGGCGACCCACACCCGAAGGTGTTCACCAGGATCGTCAGATAGCAGGGACACCAGTTCATTCGCATCGGATCAACTCCTCCGGGCATGCGCGTACCCCAGCTCGGGCCCTCCCCGCGGACTGAACTCGAGTCAGGGCCGCTCCATCAGGGCCTTCAAGCGGGCGAGATCCTTGGTATTGGCGCGCCGCATCGCGGCCGACATCAACGGCGCGACCAGCTTCGAGAAGCCGCTGGGCTCGCCGCGGTTGCGCAGGGTCATGCGCGTCCCGTCGCCCGCTGGCTCCCACGTGTAGGTCGTCTCCATCGGGAAGGGCCCTTCGGCGGTGCGCATGACGAGGCGCGCGCCAGGGAGCAGTTCCACGATCTCGTAGGTGTAGGCGAGCCGGCGCCCAAGGAAGTGGGCGACGAACGCCATCCGGGAGCCCACGACGGCCGGGGGCGGCGTCTTCCACTCCACCGACCTGATGTTCACATACCACTCCGGCGCGTTCGAGGGATCGCCGGCGTAGGCGGCGACAACGTGCGGCGGTCGAGCGATGACGATCTCGGTCAGGACATCGACGGGCATGGCTCTACGCCTCGGCTGCCAGGTCGAGCACGACGTCCAACAGGACATTGACGCCATTTGTGCACTGTTCGGGGGTCGAGAACTCGCGCGGATTGTGACTGATGCCGTCGAACTCCCCGGGCACGAACACCATGCCGGCTGGACAGAGGTGTGCCAGCTCCTGCGCGTCGTGACCGGCGCCGGAGACCAGGGAGCGCACGGAGAGCCCGCGCGCGGCGGCGGCGGAGGTGACGCGTGCCTGTATGGCCTCGGCGAACGGGACGTGATTGGTCCGAGCGGTCTGTCGCCACGTGACGCTCACGCCCTCGTCCCGGCTCACGTCCTCGTACAGCGCCAGCACGGCCTGCTCGGCGGCGCGCATGAGCGCGTCATCGGGGTTGCGCAGGTCCACGGTGCAGACAAGCCTGCCCGGGACGATATTGACAAGCCCCGGATGCGGCACGATGGCGCCCATGGTGGCGCGAAAGCCGGGCCCGAAGCGGCCCGAGGCGATGAGCGTGCGGAGACCCAGGTTGATCTTCGCGCAGGCCACGCCCGCGTCGTGGCGCAGCTCCATCGGCGTCGTCCCGGCGTGTGCGCTCTTGCCGACGATCGTGACCTCGTGCCACGAGATGGCCTGCACGCCAGTGACTGCCCCCAGATCCACGCCCGCCTGGCGCAGCGTGGGGCCTTGCTCGATGTGACATTCGACGTACGCGTGCGGCGGGCTCAGACGCTCGGGCGCCGTGCCCAGGAAGCCAATACGCTCGAGCTCGCCGTGGACGGTCAGGCCCGCGCGATCGGCCAGCGCATAGGCGGCCTCCAGCGGCAGTCGACCGGCAGCGACGGCGCTCCCGAGCATGTCGGTGCCAAAGCGCGCGCCCTCTTCGTCGGTGAAGAACGCGACCACGAGGGGTCGGCGCGTGACGACACCGTGGTCGGCCAAGGTCCGCAGCACCTCGAGGCCGCCCAGCACGCCGAGGCAGCCATCGAAGCGCCCGGCCGTGGGAACGGAGTCGATATGTGAGCCCATCATCACGGGCGCCAGCGCGTCATCGGTGCCGCGGCGGCGCCCGTAGACGTTGCCAATCCGATCGACGGTCAGCTCCAGGTCGAGTGCGCGCATGGCCGCGACGACATGACGCCGGCCCGCAGCGTCGGCATCGGTCAGCGCGAGGCGGTTGACGCCGCGCAGTCCCGAGCGCTCGTCGTCAAAAGCCCCGATCTCGCCCAGCGCGGCGAGCGCGTCCCACAGTCGCGCGCCGTCAATCGACAGCCCGCCCAGGAGCGTGTCGCGACTTGCCGGCGCGACGCCGTTGGAGCGGATCACGCGGCGATTCTCGCGAGGCGCGCAGCGCCGGTCAGACGGTGAAGGGCGGGCTGGATGCCCGTCCAAACCGTTTGGCGCGGGAAGCGACCGTGAGGCGCCCAACGGCGAGTGGCGGTCAATCCGCGACACGCTCCTAATGACACTGCTGCGTTCTCCAGTCCGTGTCGGCATCGCAACCATCGAACAGGCCCCAGTCGCAGTCGTAGACGAAGGTCCCACTCTGGCCACAGGCGGGCGCGGCGCCGCCGTACCAGCCGACGTCGGTGTCGCAGTCGAAGTACGAGCCGCACGCCCCGTAGATGCTATAGAGCTGTGTGATCGTGCCGTCGCAGTCCCAGTCGAAGCTGCCGTCGCCGCGATCGACGGTGAACCAGCCGTTGACTCCCGGGTGCACGTCGATGTTGTTGTCGAGGCAATCGCCGCCGAGCAGCGCGGTGAAGGGTGCTGTCATCCCGCAGCCGCACTGGCTCGCATCCACGCCGTAGCCGTCGCCGTCCTGGTCCTGAAAATAGTTCGTACAGCCGGCCGCGCCGATCTCCTCCTTCTGGCCGTTGCAGTTCTCGTCTCCGGGCTCGCACGTCTCGGGCGCGGCGGGGTGGACCGTGTTGCTCTTGTCGTTGCAGTCTCCGCCCACGATCACATTGTATGGCGGCTCCGGCTTGCACAGGCACTTGGCCTCGCCTGCGCCGTAGGTGTCGTTGTCGAGGTCCTGATAGTACGCCACGCAGCCAAAAACGCCGTTCGGGTCCGTCTCGCCGTTGCAGTCGTTGTCGATGCCGTCGCACACCTCGTTGCCGTTGGGATGCGCCTTGATGGTCTCATCGTCACAGTCACCGCCGACGGTCGCGGTATACGGCGGCGTTGCCCCGCACAGGCACTGGATCTTGCCGTCCTTGCCGTAGCCGTCCTCGTCGAAGTCCTTGTAGAAGTCCCCGCAGCCCACCGCGCCGGGGTTGTCGCTGATGCCGTCGCAGTTGTCGTCCTGGGTGTTGCAGATCTCCACGGCGAACGGCTGGATGAGATGCGCGAGATCATTGCAGTCCCCGCCCTGGTCGGTGACGTAGAGCGCGTCCTTTTGGCAGAGGCACTTGAAGTCGTCGTTGGCGCCAAAGTGGTCCTGGTCTAGATCCGAGTAGTAGACCACGCAGCCCTCGGCGTTCTCCTCGTCGATCTCGCCGTCGCAGTCGTTGTCGATGCCGTCGCAGAGCTCGTCGCCCTGCGGGCTGATGGTCGGGTCCTGGTCGTCGCAGTCTCCGCCGGATAGCAGCCAGCCCGAGCCCGGCGGCACCTCGCAGAGGCACTGCTTGGTCAGATCTCCGCCAAAGCCGTCCTCGTCGAGGTCCTCGTAGAAGTCGTGGCAGCCCTTGGCGCCGTCCTCGTCCGTCTTGCCGTTGCAGTCGTCGTCCTGAAGGTTGCAGAGCTCGGGCTTCCCTGGATTGATGGCCACGGTGAGCTCGTTGCAGTCGCCGCCCTTGTCCGCGTAGCCCGCGGCGGGCGGATTGCAATCGCAGGTACCTGCGCCGAGGCCGTAGCCGTCGCCGTCGTTGTCGGCAAACCAGGTGATGCAGTCCTTGCTCTCGGCGCCGTCGGTCTTGCCGTTGCAGTCGTCGTCCTTGCCGTTACAGAGCTCCAGCGCGGGCGTCTGCGCCGTGCAGGCCGTGAGCCCGCCCGACTCGCAGCGCCGCGAGCCGACGCACTTGCCAAACGCGTTGAGGCGATGGCAGTCGGTCTCGAGCCCCAGCGCGACGGCGCGCTTGCTGCAAGCGCACTGGCCTGCCTTGGGCACACACTGCGGGCTCGTGGCACCCGTGGCGCTCAACGCTGGCTGGCACACGTAGTCCGACGGGCAGGTCTCCGCGTTCGCAAGATCGCACGCGACCGAGCAGAACGAGCCGTTGTCGCCGTGTGAGATGCACTTGGAGCCGGGCGGCGCAGCGGCAGTCTGGCACTCGTTGTCGGTCCGGCAGGGCCAGCACAGACGGGCAAACGGCTGCGCGCAGACATAGCCGAGGTCGGCCCCAAAGCCCGGCACCTGCTTGCACACCCACCCGGTCGGGCACTGCTCGTAGCAGGTGGAGGTGCATACGTCGCCGGTCTCCGACTCGATGCACATCGCGCTCTGGCAGTCGGCGTTCTTGCCACAGGACTTGCCAAAGTCCCCCGGCAGCGCCTCGCCAGTCTCCGGGCTCTGCGTCACGCCTTCGGTGATCTCGCGGCCGAGGTCCGGCGCAGGCGGAAGCTCCGTGAGCAGCTTCGCGTCGCCTTTGGCGTCGAGGTGGCGGGTGTCCGACGTCGCAGCGACGCCGCCCGGCCCGGACGCGTCACCGCACGCCAGCAGAATCAGGCTAGTCGCGACCGCACGGATGGAATGAGTCAGGCGCACCATTCGGCAGTATACGAGGATGGGTCGCCGAGGCCAGCCCAACGTGCGTCAGGGGCGCTTCTTTCGCACGGGCAGCGTGCGTGGAGGCAGGAGCTCGGCCGCGACGTCGAGCTTCTTGGCCAAAAAGATCGCGGCGTCGAGCTTTGTGAACGAGCGGCCGCGGTAGAACTTGAGCGCGTTCTCGTTGTTCTCGGCGACCTCCAAGACGATGTGCGTGCAACCCCGGAGCCGCGCGGCGTGCTCAATCTGCTCGATGATGTAGGTCCCCACGCCCAATCCGTGATAGCCCGGATGGACGGCCAGCTCATCGACGAAGAGCGGGCGCATGCCGCGCTTCTCGAAGTAGCGATGGTTCATCCAGTTGTCCGCACCCGCGATCTCGTAGGCGAACTCACAGTAGCCGGCCAGCTCGTGGACGGTGCCCTTGTCGACCTCGAACAGGAGCTGCTCGATGCCCTCCTGCTCGTAGACCTCCAGGAAGTGCTGCTTGAGGCGCGGGCGTTGATACTCGACGGTCTCGCGGTTGACGTCGCGAAAGACGAGCTTGAGGAACTCCCAGACCCGATTCAGGTCGCGCCTGTGGATGCGGCGGACGCGAAGTTGTAGCTCTGGGGCGTCGGTGGGCGGGGCAGGGGGTGGTGCGGACTTCTTCGGCATCTGGCACGCCTACAACGCCCGCTCGACGGGATCAACCGGCGGCGTTGAGCTCGGCGACCTCTTCCTTGACGGCCCTGACGCTCGCGTCGAACGCCGCGCGCTCGGTCTCGGTCAACGGGACCTCGACGGGCGAGGCGCCGTTGCGCCCAATCCGGGTGGCGACGCCGGCGAATAGACCCGAGTAGCCGTACTCGCCATTGAGCCGCGTGCACGCCGGCAGGATGGCCTGGGTGTCCGACAGGTAGGCCTTGACCATCTTGACGCTGGCGATGGCCGTGGAGAACGTGGCCGAGCGACCCTGTCGCTTGATGATCGTGCGGCCGCGGTCCTTGACCTCGTCGGTGATGCGCGTGAGCTCCGCGGCGTTCAGCCACTGGTCGAGCGGCTTGTAAGCCACCTTGGCGGCCGAGTAGACCGGGACCATCGTGGGACCGTGACCGCCCAGGACGAGCGTGTCGACCTGCGAGGCCGGCCGACCCGTGGCGAGCGCGGCCTGAATGGTGAAGCGACCGGTGTCCAGAACGCCCGCCTGACCGACGACGTGGGAGGCCGGGAGCCCCAGGTTGCGATAGGCCAGCTCCACCATGGCGTCGAGCGGGTTGGTGACCATGACGAAGAACGCGTTGGGCGCGACCTTGCCGATGTGCTTGGTGAGCGCGCCAACGATGGGGATGTTGACCCCGATGAGGTCTGCGCGGTTCTGGTTGGCCTGCCGCGGGATGCCCGCGGTGAAGATGATGGCGTCGCAGCCCTCGAGGTCCTCGAGGCTGGAGGTGAGCTTGATGCTCGCGCCCGTGCCGAGGATGCCAATGGCGTCCAGGATCTCCTCGTAGGCGCCCGCCTGCGCGCTAGGCACGGCCTCGACGGCCTCCTTGCGGTCAAACGCGATGAGCTCCGCCGTGAGCGAGGTGTCTGTGACGAGCGCCTTGGCCGCCTCGATACCGATGCCGCCGAATCCAACGAGACCAATCCGTGCCATGCTGCCTCCTCGCGGGTCGTCGCCCGCCGTTCGCGCGCGTTAGACCGGAAGACGACACCGGAGTCAAGTACGGGTCCGACGGCCGTGGTCGTCAGCCGTCCAGTTCGGCGAGCGAGATGACCGCTGGCAGCGTCGCCAGGAGGGCCGCAGGTACGCCGCGAACGAGCCGCAGTAGTCGCTCGTCGGCGGTCACAAGGGGAATGCCGCGTTCGCTCGCGACCAGAAGGTAGAAGCAGTCGTAGGCGGGGTACTTCAAATCGATGGCGAGCCTGGTGGCGGCCTCGAGCAAGGGACGGGTCGCGATCAGAGTCACCGGTGACCGCTCCAGTGTGGCGGCCGCAAGACACGCCTCTGCCGACGTGAGCTCGCCGCGACTGACCTTTTTCCACAACACGTTGGCGCACTCGGTGACGAACACGTCGGGGGCCAACAGACTTGCTCGCTGAAGTGACGCGGCTCTCTCGCTACCGGCCTCGGACACGACCCACTTGACGCCGATTGTGGCATCTACGACCGCGCTGAGCGGCACCTTCATCGCTGGTCGCGAACGTCAGACAGCAGTACATCGGCCGACGTCTGGAAACGACCTGCGGTCAGGTCTCGAAGTCGCTCGGCAACAGTCCAGAAGTCCTCGCGCGGCTCATTGCGGAGCGCGTCCGCAATCAATGCCCTGACCTCGGCCTCGGTGGAGCGACCGTTTCTGGCGGCCCGCAACCTGAGCTGCGAGACGAGGTTCGGTTCCAGATTCCGGACTGTAATTGCGGTTGACATGCATGTGCCTCCGATCGCAATGCTAGCACTGCAACGGGGCGTGTGCCAACGCAAACATCGAGAGGCAATCGGGCTCAGCTGCCGGAAAGCAGCACGTCCAAGATACGCAAGTTGGCCTTGGGGAAGGCGAGCTTGCGCAGCTCTGACAGGGGCCGAAAGCCGCCTTCGGTGGCCGCGCGAAGCGTGGGCTCGCCGCGCAGGACGTGGCAGTGAAAGACGTGCAGGGTGACCTTGAAGTGCGAGTAGGTGTGCTTGACGCGCACGACGGGTGCGCCGACGGCGATGTCCAGACCCAGCTCCTCGTGAAGTTCACGCCGCACGGTGTCTTCCATGACCTCGCCCGGCTCGCGCTTGCCTCCGGGGAACTCCCACAGCCCGCCCAGGAGGCCGTCGGGAGGGCGGCGCTGTACGAAGACCTGGTCGCGCGCGGCGTTCCAGAGCACCGCGACGCCGATGTCCTTGTGCGGCACGGGCGCCTTCTTGACCTTGACCGGGCGCATCGCCTGGGTCCCCGCCGCGAACGCGCGGCAGTGCGTGGCCACGGGACATGCGGGGCAGTCCGGCGCGCGGGGAGTGCAGACGCGCGCTCCGAGCTCCATGAGCGCCTGGTTGAAGGTCCACGCGTCGGTCGCGCCCGCCAGCAGCTCCGTCGAGCGCGCCCACAGCCTCTCCTCGGCCGAGGCGCGGGCCACCGGCGCGTCGAGGTCCTCGAGCCGTGACAGCACGCGCTTGACGTTGCCGTCGAGCAGCGGGTGCGGCTGGTCAAACGCAAACGTGAGCAGCGCGCCAGCCGTGCTGCGGCCGATGCCCGGCAAAGCAAAGACGGCGTCAAACGTGCTCGGAAACCGCCCGCCATGCTCGGCCATGACCTGCTGCGCCGCACGATGCAGGTTGCGCGCGCGAGCGTAGTAGCCGAGCCCCTCCCAGAGCTTGAGGACCTCGCCTTGGTCGGCGGCCGCGAGCGCTGCCACCGTGGGAAAGCGCTCCAGGAAGCGCGCATAGTAGGGAATGACGGCCTCGACCTGCGTCTGCTGGAGCATGATCTCCGAGACCCAGAGTGCATACGGCTCCCGCGTGCGTCGCCACGGCAGGTCCCGTCCTGCCACGCGATACCACGCGCACAACGCGTCGGAGAACGAGGTCACGCGGTGAGGTTCTTGGGCAGCCGCACGTGAAACACGGTGCCGCGCCCGGCCTCGGACTCGTAGCCAATGGTGCCGCCGTGCTGCTCGACGATTTTTTTGACGATTGCCAGGCCAAGGCCCGTGCCATGCCGCTTGCCGTGCGTGACGAACGAGTCGAACAGCGTGCTGCGAATGGCCTCGGGGATGCCGGGGCCCGTGTCGATGAACCAAAGGTCGAGGCTCGAGGGATCGTCGGTTGCCTCCGCCGTGCGGATCGTGAAGCGGCCGCCTTTGGGCATGGCCTCCCGTGCGTTCTTGGCCAGGTTGACCACGAGCCGGCGGAACTTCTGATCGTCGAGCCGAATGAGACCGTCGTAGCCAAGCTCCAGGTCGACCTCGAAGGGATCTCCGCGGGTCTCGTAGTCAAGCTTGAGCTCGTTTTTCACCTCGGTCAGCAGCGTGCCGAGGTGCACCTTGCGGATGAGGAGGTTGGCCTCGCCGCGCGCGAACGCCAGGATCTCCTGCGTCATCGACTTGAGCGCCTGCGACTGGCGCTTGATGAGATCGGCCATGGACTTACGCTCATCCCGGCTGTCCTCGTCGACCATGAGCTGCGAGTAGCCGGAGATCACCGTCATCGGCGTCTTGAGATCGTGTAGCACCGTCGCGAGCGCGCGACCGATGGCGGCGAGGCGATCGGCGACCTGCGCCTCGACCCGCTGCCGGGCGAGCACGATGGCGGACTCGGCCTGCCCCGCGATCACCGAGAGCAGCTTGAGGTCCTCCTCGGAGAAGCCCTCGGGCGACTCGCGCCGATTGATGAGCTCGAGCGCACCGAACCGCTCGCCGCCGCTCGACAGAGGCACACATAGCGCCGAACGCACCTCGGCCTCCTCACCGGCGGCCGCGAGCGCCGCGCCGAGGTGCGTGTCCCGAGCGAGATCGTGCGTATCCAACAGCACGTCGAGCTGATTGGAGCGAAAGGGCTCCTCGCGCTCGGCGACTTGAGCCGCGAGCGACCGGGCGACTGCGAGGACCTCGCCCGCATACGGCTGGCAGCCGAACTGCGGGTTGGGGCACGTAAAGAGCCGGTAGCCCTCCGTGTCGGAGATGAGCGCGGTGGCGATGGCGCTCGGGATCGCCTCTTTGGCACGCAGCAGGAGCAGATTGACGACCGCCTCAATCGAGGTGGCCTGATTGACGTCCTGTTCGAGCCGATAGAGCAGGTCGATCTCGGCGACGCGTCGCCGCAGCGCCTGCTGCGTGTCCATGAGCTCGAGGTTCTTGCCAACGACCGACACGTACAGACGGCTGCTCTCGAGCGACACGGCCGCCTGGCTGGCGATGGACGCGATCATGTGCTCGTCGTCGAGCGTGAAGTAGCCGTCGCGCTTGTTCAGAGCCTGGATGACCCCGACGACCTTCTTGCGCGGGTTCTTCAGCGGCCAGCACAGCATGGAGGTCGTGCGAAACCCCGTACGCTGGTCAACGTCTGCGCGAAACCGGCCATCGCGATAGGCGTCCTTGAGGTTGACCGGGTGGCCGGTCTTGGCGACCCAGCCGGCCACGCCTTCACCAAAGCGCAGCCGAATCTCTTGGATCTCGCCCCCGTGCGCCACGCGGGAGAAGATCTCCTCACCGTTGGCCTCGTCCACCTCGAAGATGGTCGAGCGCTCAGCGCCGAGGATCTCCGAGGTCTTGTCCGCGATGAGCGCCAGTAGTCGGTGGTAGTTGAGCGTGGAGCCGAGCGCCGTGTTGATCTCTTGGATGATCGCCACGCGCCGGCGCTCGCGGTCGAGCTCCGCGGTGAGCAGCGCGAGCTGGGCCTCGTGCTCGTCGGTGCCCGGGCGGCTTGCGTCGCCGCCGTCGGGGCGGTCGGGGACCGTGGAGAGGACGAACGGGCGGACCTGCGCGGTGCTGCCTTCCGCCATCAGTGGGCCTCGTTCCAGTGGTGGCCGTGGCCGACCTCGACGACGAGGGGGACCCGCAGAGGGCCGGCCGCGCCGAGATCGGCGCCCTCCATCTCCGTCTTGACCAGTGCGGAGACGCGCTCGATCTCGGCCGTCGGGGCCTCGAGGACGAGCTCGTCGTGCACCTGGAGCAGCATGCGGGTGCTCAGACCCTCGGCGGGATCGCGCAGGCGCCGGTCGATGGCCAGCATCGCGAGCTTGATGAGATCAGCGGCGCTCCCTTGGACCGGCGCGTTCACGGCGACGCGCTCGGCGGCCTGACGGCGCATGGCGTCTTTGGCGACCAGGTCCGGCACATAGCGGCGGCGTCCCAGCAGGGTCTCGACGTAGCCAAGCTCGCGGCCGCGCTCGAGGGTCTGGTCGATGAACGCCTTGACCGACGCGTAGCGCTCGAAGTAGCGCGCGATGTACCGCGCCGCCTCGCCGCGCTCGATGCCAAGATCGCGCGCCAGCCGAAACGCTCCCATGCCATACATGAGGCCGAAGTTGATGGCCTTGGCGGCGGAGCGTTGCTCGCGCGTCACCGCCGCGAGCTCGACGCCGAAGACCTCGCTGGCGGTGCGGCGGTGGATGTCCTCGTTGGACGCAAAGGCCGCGCACAGGCCCGGATCCCCGGACAGGTGGGCCAGGAGCCGCAGCTCGATTTGGCTGTAGTCGGCCGAAATGAGCTCATGGCCGTCCGCGGCGATGAACGCGTCGCGGATGCGGCGGCCCTCCTCGCGGCGAATCGGAATGTTTTGCAGGTTGGGATCCAGACTCGACAGCCGCCCGGTGGCCGCGACCGACTGCCGGAAGCTCGTGTGGATGCGCCCGGTGTCCGCCAGCACGAGGGTGGGCAGGACGTCGGTGTAGGTGCCCTTGAGCTTCTGCACCTCGCGCCAGTCCAGGATGGTCTGGACGAAGGGCGACTGCTCGGCGAGCTGTTCGAGCACCGACGCATCCGTCGAGGGCCCGGTCTTGGTCTTCTTGAGCACCGGCAGCCCGAGCTTGCCGAAGAGCACCTCGCCGAGCTGCTTTGGAGAGCCGAGGTTGAAGGTCGTGCCCGCGGCGGCGTGACACGCGCGCTCGAGCGACGCCATGCTGGCCGAGAAGCGCTCCGAGAGGCCGTGCAGCGCCCCGGAGTCGATGCGCACGCCCGCCATCTCCATGCGCATCAGGACCCAGGTCAGCGGCAGCTCGAGGGTATCGTGCAGCGACCGGAGCTTGGGGACCGCGTCGAGCAACGGGTCGAGCACCCCCGCGAGCGCCTCGGTGGCGTTGGCCCACGCCGTAGCGACCGTGGCCGCGTGCTCTACGGTGGCCGACTCCCACGTGGTTCGGCCGCGCGCGACGTCGTCGGGCGGCTCCGGCAGCTTGCGGTCGAGGCGATCGAGCGCGGCGTTCTCGAGCGTGTGGGCGTAGCGGGTCGCATCCACGAGATGGCTCATCAGCTCCGTGTCGCGCGTCACGCTCGAGAGCGTCACGCCCGCCCGCAGCAGCATGATGGCGGCCTCTTTGGCGCCGTGCACTGTCTTGCGGATGGTCGTGTCGGCCAGGACCGGCCCGAGGCGCGCGCTGACGGTGTCCCACGAAAGCTGCGTCGGCGCACCGAGGTAGCTGTGTCCGACCGGGACGTAAGCGCTGGACTCGCCGACGGTGACGCCGAGCCCGACGACGCGCGCGCGCATCGCCTCCGGGTGGCTCCCGAGGACCACGAGGGCGCAGGTCCCCGCCTCGCACACACGTGCGATGAGGTCGTCGAGCGCGTCCGCGGTCGTGATCACCGTCGAGTCCGCTGCTGCCGATGTTGCGGTTCCGGTTGCTGTCCCTGCTGCCGGTACCTGCGCGTCGCCGTGGAACTCGCGCAGCAGCGTCTTGAACTCGAGCTCCTGAAAGAGCGCCGCAAGCGCCGGCCGATTGGGCTCACGGAGCTTCAGCGACTCCAGATCGTGGGTCACGGGCGCATCCGCCCGCAGGCGCGCCAGCTCGCGCGACAGGAACGCCGAAGCGCGGTCCTCGGTCAGACGCTCCTTGAGCTTGCCCTGGATCGCGTCGAGGTTCTCGTAGACGCCCTCGAGCGTCCCGTACTGCTCGATAAGCTTGCTCGCGGTTTTGGGCCCCACGCCCTTGACCCCCGGAATGTTGTCGACGGTGTCTCCGATGAGGCCTTGGACCTCGACGACCTTGTTGGGAGCGACGCCGAACTTCTCCTGCACCTGCTCGAGGCCGACCCACTGGTCCTTCATGGAGTCATACATGCGGACGTGCGAGCCGAGGAGCTGCATCAGGTCCTTGTCGGAGCTCACGATCACGGCCTCGACGCCGTACTCGCGCGCGCGCCCGGCCAGCGTGGCGATGATGTCTTCGGCCTCGAAGCCGTCGAGCTCCAGAACGGCCAGCCCGAGCCCGGCCGCGATGGGCTGGAAGTACGGGAACTGCGGCACCAGATCCGGCGGCGTCTCGCTACGGGTGCCCTTGTAGGCGGGGTAGAGCTCGCTGCGGAACGTGCGGTCGGACTTGTCGAACACGCACGCGAAGTAGTCGGGCTTCTCGGTCTTGACGAGCTTGCGCAGCATGTTGGTGAACACGAGCAGCGCGTTCGTCGGCAGGCCCTTCGACGTGCTGAGCCCTCCCGCGAAGCCCGCGCGCGGTTGCGTCGAGTGGAACGCCCGAAAGATATAGGTCGACGCGTCGAGCAGGTAGAGCTTGGGCAGTTGGTCGGGCGGGGGAGCGGTCATGGGCCGGTCACGAACTCCTCGGGCCAACTCTAGCAGGTTTCGCGCGAGGCGGCGAAGCCTCTCAAGTGCTTTGAACTGCTGGAGAAATTCTACGCGCCCGGTTCACGCTAGAAGGGCCACCAGTCGCCCGAGCGCGGCTTGGCGCGGGGCTCCGGACGGCTGAGGCGCGACGGACCGTAGCGGCCTGGACGCGTCCCGTGATGCGACCAGACGTCCCACGTGCCGACGGCGTAAGGGCGCTTCTGCATGTTCTCGAGGGCGCGGAGGAAGCTCTGCGAGGTCCCGACACACGGCAGGTGATGCGGCTCGGTCGTGGCGATGACCCGCCAGCGCTCGAGGCCGACCGGCTCGACGATGATGTTCGATGGGTCGATCTTGTGGTTTCGGTTGTCCTCGAGCTTGAGGTTCATGAAGGGGATGAAGATGGACCCCTCCGGCCCGATCCAAAACAGCGAGACGTACACGGTGCGATTGGCGCGCATGTAGTAGTAGATGTTGTCGTGCACGAAGAACTCGCGGTTGTTGCCCCACACCTCGATGGTGAAGTCGTCGCTCGGGTTGGGCAGCGACAGCAGCTTGTCGCGAAACGCTGAAGGTTGATCCACGCGGCACAACGGCGGGTGCTGCAGGTTGATGACCTTCTCCTGCTCCTTCTGGCGCTTCTCCTCCGCGGTCGGGCCGGAGCTGCCCTCGATCCCGCGACGGGACTCGCGCTCACCGTCGATGCCGTCGCGCCGCGGAGCCTCGCCGTCCTCCGCGCTGCCACGCCGGGACTCGTCGGCCGCTGAGGCGGCGCCCGTGAAGGCCAGCCCAAGCACGAGCGCCAGGGCCCATCGGGGGGCCCGTCGAGGGCGGAATCGAGAGAACAGGGTTGCGCGCGCGGTCATGCTTGGCACCTCGAACCCGGTCGCCGTGCGCCGGATTCCCATCGAGTACGCGAATCGGTCCGCGCACGAATGCTAGAACGCACGAGAGGGTCGAAAGTTGAACGACGCGCGCGTCGGCCACGACTCGGCCCGGATTCTCTCACGCGAGGCGCTCCAGCGCGAGCAGATCGGCCTCCCGCTGCGTCGCTCGGCTTACGTGGCGCGTGCCCAGGACCGAGAACGCGACGGCAGGGAGCGTGACCGCCGCGCCAAACGGGATGCTGGCCGTGCTCCAGACGATGGCTGAATAGAGCGACTGCAGCACGTTGCCCGGCTCATCGATGGTTGGCGCGACCGGAGACCAGCGCGCCCACAGCACGTAGACGACCCAGGCCGCCGGATGGAGCCCGAGCCCAAGCAGCAGCGTGAGCCGCGTTGGTGCGCTCACGGTCCAGCGCAGCGGGGCCACGAATCCCAGGATGAGACCGGCGAGGGACGCCGACAGGACGGCTCGAACGACGAGGGGATGCGAGTCTGCGCCGAGCACCCACCAGACGAGGCTGGCGGCGCAGAGCCCGGCAAGCGCAAGTGCTATCGCAAAGAGCGCGCGGGTGAGCCGCGGCTCAGCTCGCGGCAAAGCACTCGCGGTTCTTCTGGCCCTGCTTACACTTGAAGCACGGCGAGTCGCGCCGGCTCAGGGCGTTGGCGTCCACGAAGCGATCGAGGCACTCGGCGACCCGCAGGTCGGTCCGGAGCGCCGAACAGTGAAAGCGCGCCGCGCCCGGCTTGGCCGGATCCGGAACGTAGGTAGGCACATAGGCATGCATCATCATCATGGTGGCTCCTGGCCGCGCGGTCGAAACCGCTTGGCGCTTTGCTCAGATTCAACGTACAACCAGCTTCCGCAGCGCCAGCCTGAGTGCCGGCCTTTCGGAACCACCCCGTCAAGCGCACGCTTTGGGGGGTAGGGGGCCAAGAGTTTCGGTGAATTGACGCGGCGTGTCAATCGCGATCCGCGCGAAAATCGTGCTCGTCAATTTATTTGTTCTGAAAATGTTTCATGGGGGCAACAGGCGACCGGTCAGGCCCATCGGCGTGTTCCAGAGCACGACCGACCAGCCCTTCGGGTGCGTTGCGCCGCCGACGATCTTGGTGACGGCCTCGGCGAACGACAGCTTGGCGGTGGGAGACATGACGGTGGCCGTCTTGGGGTCAAGGGTCGTGAGCTGGGCCGCGCCGCTCAGCAGAGACACGATCTGGAGTCGCGCCGTGCCGGGCGCCGAGGTGACGGCGCCAATGGGGCCGCCCAGGTTGGGCACCGGATCGCCGACGAGGCCGGACTCCCCGATGACGAGCGCGTGATAGAGCCCGTCGGTCCCCAGCAGATCGACGACACCGCGCTCGACGTGCCGTTCCCAGAACAGCCGCAGCGCGCTGCCGACCTTCACGTCGGGGAAGAGCTCGAAGGCGAACGTCGTGCTCCCCGACGCGTCGAACATGCGCACCCGGGGCGGGCTCCCGCTGGCGGTCTCGTTGGCGTAGAGGATCACGTGCCCATCGACCGTCGGGTTCGGCTGCAGGGCCCCGCGCGTCTGATCGCCCCCGCCACCGACGAGCTCGAACGGATTGCCCATCGCCTTGCCCTTCCAGTCGAGGAGCAAGCCCTGGAGGTCGAGCCCCAGGTCCTTCGTCTCGTCCCACGTGACCAGGAAGGTCTTGGCACCCGCAGCGTAGGAGAGCTGCACATTCGCGCGCGCCGCGCCGCCGACGAGATCGGGCGCGATGATGGTCTGGCCGAGGCTCGTCCCATCCGCCGACGCAAGCCCGACGCGCAGCGCCGAGTCCGGATACGCAGTCCATGCAAACACGAACAGGCCGGTCTCCGGGTTCTGCGCGAAGCCCCAGGTCGTCCACTTGGTCACGCCCGTGACGGGCTCCGCGTCGGAGGAGACGAGCCCGGTCTTGGTCAGCGTGCGCAGCCGAAACGAGGTGCCGCTGGCGTAGCCCACCCGAAACGTGTCCAAGAACGGATCGTGGATGACCACGCCGTCGAGGATGGCGTTGCCGAGGCTGAGCGGCGTCTCCGAGGAGCACGCGCAATCCTCGCAGAAGCTCCCGCTCGGACAGCTCGAGACACAGGCGGTCGCGCCGCTCGGCTGGAGCTTGCACTCGAAGCTCACGCCGTTGGCCGGAGGAGGGCAGGGCTCACACGTCGGCCCGCAGGCAAAGATCGTCCCTTCGGCCGCCGAGTCCGCGGGGTTGCAGTTGCTGTCCTTGCCATCGCAGACCTCGGGCGCGCCCGGATGGGTCTGAGGCTCCGCGTCATCGCAGTCACCGCCACCGAACGGGCAGAGGGCATACGCGCTCTCGAAGCTCTTGCTCCCGTCGCAGTAGCCGTCCTTGTCATCGTCGCAGCCCTCGTCCACGAGGAGGTTGCAGTCGTCGTCCTTCGTGTTGCAGTCCTCGGTGCGACCGGGATTGACGGTGACGTCTTTGTCCGCGCAATCTCCCGGATACTTCGCCGTGTACAGGTTGATCTGGTTTTTTGAGCACAAGCAGGCGCTTGGCGCCGTGGGCGCGTAGTAGCCGTCGCCGTCGCCATCGAAGTACCAGACCGAGCACCCTGAGGCGCCCGGATCGTCGGCGGTGCCGCTGCAGTCGTTGTCGACGCCGTCGCACGCTTCGTTGGCCGCGGGATGGACGTACTTCGAGAGGTCGTTGCAGTCGCCGTCGACCGGCGAGGTGAAGAGGCCCTTGGGCCCGCACAGGCAGGTCGCCGTTCCCGTCGCGCCGTAGCCGTCCTGGTCCTCGTCGAGGTACATCGGGCCGCAGCCCAGACTGCCCGCTTCGTCCGTCTCGCCATCGCAGTCGTCGTCCTTCCCGTTGCAGCTCTCCACGCCATTGTTGGCGCCGCCCGCGCCGCTGGGATCGCAGTCTTTCTCGTTCGGGATCCCGTCTCCATCTTTGTCGGGATCGCACAGATCGCCGAGGCCGTCCTTGTCCTGGTCGGCCTGGTCGGCGTCCGGAAGATCGGGACAGACGTCGTTTGCGTTGGGAAAGCCATCGCCATCCTTATCGACATCGACGCAGTCTGGCGTGCCGTCGCCGTCGGCATCGGGCCAGCCCTCGTCGGTCTTGCCGTCGCAGTCGTCGTCCTTGCCGTTGCAGATGTCCGCGGCGGCCTTCTTGGCCGAGCACGCCAACAAGATGAGCGACTGACATCGGCGTTCCCCGGAGCAGGTGCCCTTGTCCGAGGCGTCGAAGCACGCGCCGACGTGGCCGTTGGCGTCTGCGGTGCAGCGAAACACCTCGCAGCCCGCGCCGCAGAAGGTGCCCGCCGCGCCGTAGCTCGTACACGGGCCGAGCGCGTCGCAGTCAGCGTCGCTGGAGCACGGCGTGCACGCCAGGTCCGGAGGCTCGGGAACGTCGGCGACGTCGACGCCCTCTTTTGGTTTCGGGACGTCGCGCGTGTCGACCGTCGCGTCCACGGGCGTTGGCGCAGCGTCGAGCCCCACGTCGTCCAGCGCCAGCTCGAGCGCGGCATCGGCCGCGACCGTGCCGAGGTCGACGTTGGCGGCGCCGTCTTTCGCCTCGCTCACGGTCCCGAGGTCCATCACGATGGCGTCCGGAAACGGCTCGCCGATGCCCGCGCAGCCGAGCACGCCGGCCAGCACGACCCACGTCAGCCGGCTGACGCCGCAGCTCCGGTTGGAAACGCCCAAGCTCATGGGGCGCGATGGTACACCGAACTCGACGACCGGCTCCAGGCGGGTCGCGTGGGGTGCTCGACTTGCCGCATGTGGCGTCGTAGCGTCCGCCGGATGACGACTCGCTTCGGTGCTGCCGCAGAGGCGCGATGGCTCGTGACCATCAATCGCAAGGGCTGGGACGTGGCCCAACGGCTCGCGGAGCTCAAGGCCAACCAGGAGCTCGATCTGTCGACGATGGACCTGACCTTCGGCGTCGGCGACGGCACGAAGAAGGAGCCTCCCGTCGTTCGACTGCGGCGGTACCTCGACCTCATCAACCGCGCACGGACGCGGCTGGCAGCCGACCCCGAGTTCGGCCGCTGCCAGTCGTGCGGTCAGGAGTTCGAGGTCGCTGCGTTGGACGAGACTCCGTGGCTCGAACGCTGCCGTTCGTGCCTGTCGCAAGCGCCATGAGCGGTGTCGTCGCCACGCTCACGTCCGCGGGCGAGCAGGCCATGGCCCTCGCGAAGTCCCTCACGCTCGACGCAGACGACTGGCACCATCTCGCGCGGGCGTTTCATCGGGCCGAGGCGCTCGCGGAACAGGCGCTCGTCGTCGCCATCGCGCAGGTCCGCCCGGAGCTGCGACCGGCGCTCGTCTCGCAGCTCGACGACGAGCGGCGCCACGTCGGCGTCTTCGCGGAGTGGGTCGACGGCGCCCCGCTGCCCCCGGTCCAGGCGAGCGACAAGCAGCGGCCCGAGGTCGTGTGGTTGACCCTCCTGCTGGCAAACGAGGTCGCCGGCTACTGTCAGTTTCGGCTGCTCGAGGGCGTGTGCGGCGCCTCGGAGCGGGGCAGGGCGGTCGCGGCGGTCGCCAGCGATGAGGTGGCCCACGTCGCGCGGCTGGTCACCTGGCTCCAGGAGCCGCGGTATGCGCGCGCGCGCGCGCAGCTCGTCCGCGTCATGGACAGCTTCATCGCCGGCTTGGAGGCGCGCATGAGCCAGTTCCTTCCACGTGAGGCGCACCTCCTGGTGCGTGGGGGCATGGCGGACCTCATCGGCCAGACGCTCGGTGCGCTTCTGGCGCTGCGACCGCCGGGCTCCTAGAAGCTGGCGCGAGCGCTGACCTCGGCTATCATGGGGCGCATGCTCATCGTGCGTACGCCGTCCCTTGTCCGCCTTGTCGTCGCGCAGTCGCTCGCCGTCGCCCCGCTCCTCGGCTGTGCCGGCACCGGAGACCCTCCGGCCTCGACGTCTGACGCTGTCGCTCAAACCGACACGCCGGCGGCCACGGGCGAGGTCGCGTCCCAGCCCGCCGACGGCCTCGAGGTCACGCTCTCGTCCGCCGGGCTCGCGCTCCGCCTCGCGGGCGGCGCCGGGAAGTCGCTCACCATCACGCAAGGCAAGACGGTCGTCACGCTCGACGCCACGAACGGGACGGTCACGCTCGCCCCCTCCGCCCTGACCAAGCTCAGCGCGCTCGTCGAAGGCGACGCGCAGGTTTCCGTAGACGGCAGCGCCTCGCAGACCGTTCGGCTCGCGCCCATCTTTCCGTACATCGCGTTTCCGTCGCCTGCGACGCCGCCCACCCTGGCCGGCCTCACGACGCGCATGCCGCAGGGCACGGCACACGTCACCGGCGCCGCTCCGAAGGCGGGCATGCGCGCGGCCATCAAGGTCGCGAGCCCCATCGGCAAGGTCACGACCGTCACGGCCGGGCAGGGCGCAGTGCTCAAGGACGGCGCCGCGATCTCGTTCGACGTGACGTTCGACGCCGACGGGCTCTGGCTCGTCGAGGTCAACGATCCCGGCGGCGTCGCGCTGCTCATCACGCCGGTCTACGTCGGCGGCACGGTCCCGTTGGTCCTCGATCTCCTGGGCAAGAACCCGACGGTCGCCTACGCGGCGCCGTTGCCGATGAAGGAGCTGCGCCAGAAGGTGCTCGCCGGCGTCAATGCCCTGCGCGTGGGGCTCGGGCTCACCGCGGTCGTCGCGCACCCCAAGGCGGACGGGACGGCGCAGGAGAAGGCCGACGATATGGCGGACGCGGGCTACTTCGGGCACACCTCGCCCTCGGGCAAGACGCAGAAGAGCCGCTTTGCTGCCGCGGGGCTCACGGGGACCTTCGCCGAGACGCTCGTCCAGGACGTGAACCCCGAGCGCGCGGTACGCAAGCTCACGCTTTCGCCGTCGCACCTCGCCGAGCTCACCGACCCGCGCTGGCTCTCCGCCGGCGTCGGCGGAGCCGTGCACCCGAACACACTCGTCGACTTCGTGATTCACTTCTCCGACCAGGCGCCGTGACCGACGCAGTTCCCCACGTCGTCATCGTCGGGGGCGGCTTTGGCGGGCTCGAGACCGCCCGAGGCCTGGCCTCGGCGCCGGTGCGCATGACCCTCGTCGATCGCCGAAACCATCACCTGTTCCAGCCGCTGCTCT
>SXOX01000294.1 GCA_005776585.1 Pseudomonadota bacterium
CTTCATCTCGGCGGGCGATCAGCCCATCACCGAAAACGTCCTCCATATGGTCCTCGCGCGCACGCCGGACGCTCCGCCCGGCCTCAAGGGCGTCTCGCTGTTCATCGTGCCGAAGCGGCGTTTGGCCGATGGTCGCTTCAACGACGTGAAGGTCACGGGCGTCGAGGAGAAGATGGGCCTGCATGGCTCGCCGACGTGCTCTCTCGCGTTCGGCGACGACGACGCCTGCGAGGGCGAGATCGTCGGCCGCGAAGGCGAGGGCATCCAGCACATGTTCCTCATGATGAACGAGGCGCGCATTGCCGTCGGCCTTCAGGCCAGCTCCATGGCCAATTACGCCTCTCAGCTGGCGCTGGCCTACGCCAAGGAGCGCGTGCAGGGTGTGGACGTGACGGCCATGAAGGACCCCATGGCGCCGCGAGTCACGATCATCGAGCACCCCGACGTCCGCCGGATGCTCGTGAGCATGAAGGCGTTCTCCGAGGGCATTCGCGCGCTGCTGCTCCTGGTGGCGAGCTACGTGGACCGGCACGAGCTGGCGACCAACGAGGTCGAGAAGGACCGCTACCGCGCGCTGGCAGAGCTGCTCACCCCGATCTGCAAGGCGTACGGCAGCTACCGCGCTTTCGAGGTCGTGGACATGGCCATCATGGTCCACGGTGGCTACGGCTACATCCGCGAGTACGGGGTCGAGGGCCTGCTGCGCGACGTGAAGATCGCCGCCATCTACGAGGGCACCAACGGCGTTCAGGCGCTCGACCTGCTCGGCCGCAAGGTCGCCATGAAGGGCGGCGCGGCGTTCATGACCTTCGTGGGCTGGATGAACGAGTTCATCGCGACCCACAAGTCCAACGCGGTCATCGCCCCGCTGATTGAGAAGCTCGAGACGGCCAAGAACACGCTCGTCGCCATCACGATGGACTTCGGTGGGCGGAACATGAAGGGCGACCGGTATTACCCGGTGCTGCACGCCTCGAACTACCTGGAGATGTTCGGTCACATCGTGCTGGCGCGCGTGTTGGTCGAGCAGGCCGCCATTGGCTATCGGCTGGCCGAGAACGCGACCGACCTCACGGACTTGCAGTACTACCAGGGCAAGCTCGAGACGGCGCGATTCTTCATTCACCAGGTCCTGCCCAAGGTCGAGGCGCTCGCCATCAGCATCCGCAGCGAGGACCGGAGCGTGCTGGAGTTCCAGTTCTAGCGTTCAAATCCGATGACAGCGCTGCCAATCCCGGCTACCGTGCGCGGCCGGGCATTTTCGCCCCATCGGAGACCGCACCGTGACTGAGACACCGACGCCCCTGACCACCGCTCATCCCTACGCGAGCTTCCTGCATCGCGTCGAGAAGCCAGCGCGCTACGCCGGCGGCGAGATGAACCAGGTGCGCAAGGACCCGAGCACGGTCGATGTGTCGATGTGCCTCGCGTTCCCCGATCTCTACGACATCGGCATGAGCCACCTCGGGACCAAGATCCTGTACTCGGTGCTCAACAAGCACCCCCGCATCGCGTGCGAGCGCGCGTTCACGCCGTGGGTCGACATGGAGCGTGAGCTGCGGGCGCGTGGCCTGCCGCTCGTGTCGCTCGAGTCTGCGCGGCCGCTGCGCGACTTCGACGCCGTGGGCTGCTCGCTCCAGTACGAGATGACGTACACGAATGTGCTCACGTTGCTCGATCTGTCCGGCATCCCGCTGCGTGCCCAGGATCGGCAGGACGGCACCTGGCCACTCATTCTGGCGGGCGGGCCCTGCGCCACGCACCCCGAGGCCGTCGCGCCGTTCTTCGACGCGTTCCTCGTCGGCGACGCCGAGGCCCGACTGCCGGAGCTGCTCCTGCGCTGGAAGGCCGATCGCGTCGCCGGACACTCGCGCCGCGAGGCGCTCATCCGGATGGCCCAGGCCGGGGGCGTGTACGTGCCCGAGCTCTACGAGGTCGCCGAGGACGCTCGCTCGGGGCTGCTCTGCGTCACGCGACCCATCGACGAGCGGGTCCCCGCACGCGTCACTCGCGCGTTCGTGCCAGACATCAACGCATTTCCGTTCCCGAGCGACTCGCCGGTCGCCGCGGCGCAGGCCATCTTCGACCGCCTCAGCATCGAGATCGCCCGTGGCTGCACCGAGGGCTGCCGCCTCTGCCAGGCGGGCATGATCTACCGGCCCGTCCGCGAGCGCGACCCCAAGAAGATCATCAGCACGGTCCTCACCGCCATCGATCAGGGCGGTTATGACGAGGCCTCGCTCACCTCGCTGTCGACTGCGGACTACTCCTGCGTCGATCCGCTCATCCGTGGCCTCATGGGCGAGCTGCGCAGCCGCAACGTGTCGCTGTCGGTCTCGAGCCTTCGGGCCTACGGACTCAACGATGGCCTCCTCGACGAGATCAAGTCCGTACGCGCGACGGGCCTCACGTTTGCGCCCGAGGCCGGCACGCAGCGGATGCGAGACGTTGTCAACAAGAACATCTCGGAGGAGGACCTCGCGGCCTCCGCGCACCGCATCTTCTCGCGCGGCTGGGACAAGATGAAGTGCTACTTCATGATCGGGCTCCCGACCGAGCAGGACGAGGACGTCGTCGGAATCGTCCAAACGGCCGCGCGGCAGAAGGCCGTCGGGCGCGGCTACATCCGCAAGGCCGAGGTCACCGCGTCCGTCAGCTCGCACGTGCCCAAGCCGCACACGCCGTTCCAGTGGGCCGCCATGGACACGATTCCCGAGCTCAAGCGCAAGCAGTGGCTCCTGCGGGACGCGGGCCGCTACTACAACGTGCCGGTCAAGTTCCACGACGCGCGCATCAGCTACCTGGAGGGCATCGTCTCGCGCGGGGACCGCCGCGTCTCCGACCTCATCGAGGCGGCCTGGAAGGGCGGCTGCCGGTTCGACGGTTGGGACGAGCAGCTCAAGTTCGAGGCGTGGATGGCCGCCATGGAGGCGCTGCCCGGCTTCGACCCGACGCGGTATCTCGGGACGCTGCCGCTGGATGGCGGACTGCCGTGGGATCACCTCGACGTCGGCCTCGCCGATGGCTTCCTCGCCATGGAGTGGAAGCGCACGCTCAAGAACAAGGCCTCGCCGCCGTGCGGCAAGCCGGTCGGGATGCAGGTCCATCACACGAACGTGGCGCAGGCGCTGGCCGACAAGAAGAAGCTCGTCTGCTACCACTGTGGCGTCGCCTGCGACATGACGCAGATGCGCGAGGAGCGCGTCGGGTTCCTCAGTGAGATGGGCGCGCTCGAGGCGCCGGTCATTGAGCCCGAGGCCCCCAGCCCCGAGGTCGAGGCTCCGGTCGAGACGCCCACAGACAAGCGCTGGAAGGCGCCGCGACCCCCGGTCCGCGAGAACGCCGCCAAGCCGGAGGATCTCGTCCGTTATCGACTCCAGTATGTGAAGACGGGCCTCATTCGGCTCCAGGGCCACACCGACATGCTGCGCATCCTGCCCCGCGTGTGGCGCCGCGCCGGCGTGCCCGTGGGCTACTCGTGGGGCTTTCACCCCAAGCCGCTGATGACGTTCTCGCCCGCCCTCGCGCTCGGCACTTACAGCGTCGGTGAGCTGGTGGAGGTCGCGCTGACCGAGGCGGTTCCGCTCGACACGCTGCTCACGCGCCTGAACGCCGCGGCGGATCCGGGGCTCGCGTTCGTCGGCGGGCGGGTCATGGAGCACAAGGAGCCCAACCTCGCCTATCGGCTGGAGGCGGCGGACTACCTCGCCGTGCTCCCCGGGATCGACCGCGAGGCCGCCGCCGTCGCCGTGATGCGCTTCATGGGGGCCGAGCGCGTGCCCATGACCGTGCGGCGCAAGGAGGAGGAGCGCACTCTGGATGCGCGGGCCTCGGTTGCGTTTCTGCGCCTGGCCGACGCGGCGCTCTGGCCGGAGCTCGTGGGACCGCGGCCCGAGGGCGCCCTCGTTCAGCTGCGGATGCGTGAGGGCGGTGGCGTCGTGGACGACGTTGCTGTACCCCCGACGGCGTCCGTTCGACCGCGCGAGATCCTTGCCGCCGCGTTTGGCGCCGGCCCCTCCGCCGATGACGCCACGCTCGTACGGCTCGGCTTCTGGCGCCGCGACGAGGACGGGGTCCTGCGCTCGCCGCTGGAGCCGCGCCCCGCCACGCTGCCGCCGGTCGCGGTCCCGGAAGCTTCCCTCATCGCGTGAACCTCGTACCGCTGGTTCTGATGGTCCTGGGCGTTGCGCCGCTCGACCCGTTCCTGTTTCCGGTGCGCTCTCAGGTCATCGGTCCGTCGACGCGCCCGGACGTGCGCGAGGTCGGCCACCTGCGGTGGTCGGGCGGGCTCGCGCTGAGCTCCGACGACGATCGCTTCGGCGGCCTCTCCGGTGGCGTGATGGGCCTCGGCTCCGAGCCCACAGTCGGGCTCTTCGTGTCCGACTGTGGCTACTTCGTGCTGTTGCGCCCCGCGCGCACCGCGGACGACACCTTGGAGGGGATCGCGCACGCCCGCATCGCCCCGATCCGCGACGTCGACCGGCGCCCACTCGGTCCGCCGAAGGGCCAACGTCGCACGAAGTGCGCTCACGACAGCGACGCCGAGGAGCTCGCGCGCCTGCCCGACGGCCGGCTCGTGGTGCCGTTGGAGCAGAGCGCCCGGCTGCTGGTGTTTCCTGCGCCATCGAGCTTCGACGCGCTCGCCGTGGCACGACCGATCGAGCTCCGTGACCACCCCAAGGGCCTCTCTGCGCGCGGAGACAATCATGGCATCGAGGCCCTCGCGGTGCTCCGCGACGGTCGCTTGCTCGCCATCTCCGAGGGCGCGATGACCCCCGAGAAGGCGCTGCTGGCCGCGACGTTCACGTTGGAGCCCACGCAGCCGCCGACACGACTCGCCTGGCCCGTGGACGGCCCGTATCGTCCGTCTGCGGCGGCGGTGAGCGATGTCGGGGACCTTTATGTCCTCGAGCGCCGCTTCACGGCGTGGCCCGGCGAGTCGCGCCCCAGCGTGCGTGTCGCCGTTCGCCGTGTCGCGGCCGCAACATTGGCGGCCGGGAAGCTCGCTCCGACCGAGACGCTCGCCGTTTTTGAGGGCGACCTCACGCGCGACAACGCCGAGGCGATCCTCCTCCGGCGCGATCTGGCCGGCCGCCTCGTCCTCGGGCTCGTCTCCGACGACAACTACGCCGCCAACGGTCCCCAACGCACGCTCTGGCAGGAGCTGACCACCGTGCGCTAGAGCGCGGTGCCGCGCCGTCCGCATTCCGCGCCGCGTCCCCCTCCGTCGTGACCCGGCCCGCTTGCGCGCCCGTAGGCTCGTCGATAGCATTGATAGCGGAGGTGACGTCATGGCCCAGCTCGTCGTTCGAGGTCTCGAGGACGACCTCGTCGTGCTCCTCAAGCAGCGAGCCGCTGCGCGCGGAAGGTCCGCGGAGGCCGAGCATCGCGTCATTCTGAGGGAAGCGCTCGTCGACAGCGATCCGAGGCGGACCTTCAAGGCACTGCTCTTGTCCATGCCTGACGTCGGCGTCGATGACGACTACCGACCCGTCAGGGACCTGCCACGGCCCGACGCAGAGTGAAGTGGCTGCTCGATACGAATGTCCTGTCCGAGCTCCGCAAGCGCGACCGGATCGACGCCCGGGTGCGGGCTTGGTTCGACTCCGTACCCGAACCTGAGCTGTGCACGAGCGCGCTGGTCATCGGCGAGCTGCGTCGCGGCGTGGAGTCCATTGGTCGACGCGATGGTGCCGCCGGGGTCGTCTTGGAGAAGTGGCTCCTGCGTCTCACGAGTGAATTCGGCAGACGCGTCCTTCCCGTGGATGCCGTTGTCGCTGACCGATGGGGCAGGCTCTCCGTTCCAGACCCGATCGCGACTGTGGACGGCCTCCTTGCGGCGACCGCGCTGACGTACGACCTGACGCTCGTCACCAGGAGCGTGCGCGACGTCGTTCGAACGGGAGCCCGCGTGCTGGATCCCTTTGCAGGCTAGCCTCCTTCGGCTCGAGAGAGGCTCTCGCGGATGAGGACCTGGGCGTCCGCCCACGAGTCGTAGGGGATGCCGGCATCCCGCTTGCGCTTCCACTCGCGCATCATGGCGTCGAGCTTGGTGCGATCCTCTTCGCACAAGGCGTCATAGCCCGGGATGACCGTGATGACGCGCGGTCCAGAGCGTGTGTCGTCAGTCGGCATGCGTGACCTCCGCGACCCGGTATACCCCAGCCTGTTGACAGGACTTGTCCATGCCCTTGTCGACACGTTACAGTCGCGCGCATGGCCGCAACGAACGAGTCTGAACCGACGTACCCGGCGGCCATGCAGATGTTCACCCTGCTGCGCTTGCTGGAGCGCCGGAGCACGCGGGCGCTGAGCTTCAACGACCTGGCGGAGCGTCTTCAGGTCAACCGCCGCACGATCGTGCGCTACGTCAAGGTGCTCGCCGCGTGCGTGGACACCGACGACGGTCGGCCCGTCCTGCGGCGCGAGCTGCGCGACGGCGAGGCCTGGGCGGTGCTCAACGACGGCGGCGGGCCCCTGTCGAAGGGCATCTTTCACTTCGCGGCGACGTACGCCGCGTCCCGGCACCTCGCCGGCAAGCCCGTCCTGGATGACAGCGTGACCGACGTCTTGGACGACCTTCGCGGCGGGGTCCGGCCCGCGGAGGCTGCGCGCATCCTCAGCGCCTTTCATTACGTGCCGTTTGGTCCCAAGGACTATCGGTGTCGGGAGGAGGTCCTCGAGGCGCTCGTCCAGGCCGTCGTGCGCGGGCGCCGCGTGGAGATCCGCTATCGGGCCCGCGGTGCGCGCCGGGCGGAGCAGCGCCTGCTCGAGCCGTGGACGTTGGTCATGTACCGCGATGGCCTCTACGTCTGGTCGCGTGTGTTGCGTTCGGGCGACCGCGCCGACATGAGACTCTACGCGGTCGAGCGCATCGAGGAGGCGACACTCGATCGCGCCTCGGCGTTCACCGTTCCCGACGACTACGATCCGGAGCGGACCTTCGGTCGCACGATTGGCCTGTGGCAGTCCACGGGTCCGGTCGAGCCCGTGGAGCTCGCGTTCTCGCCCGTCGCCGTCGATCTCGCCCGCGAGCGCGCGTGGCCTGGCTTCCAGGCGTGGCGTGTCGAGCCGTCCGGTCGCGAGGTGCTCGTTCTGAATGTTCCGGTCACTCCGGAGGTCGTCTCGTGGGTGCTGACGTGGGGGCCGACCGTGGAGGTCCTGGCCCCGGCGTCGCTGCGGGACCAGGTCACGACCCAGCTCACCGCGGCCCTCGCGCAGTATGCCTCGCCCGACGGTGCTCTGGACAACTTCTGTCCGGCGAATGTGCCAGCCTAGCGCCATGGAGTCTCGCGCTTTCATCGGCGACATCCATGGCTGCTCGGACGCCTTGCGTGCGCTCCTCGCGCTCATCGGGCCGCGCCGCGTCGTCTCGCTCGGCGACGTCATTCATCGCGGGCCGGACGCCGAGGGTTGCATCGCGCTGCTGCGCGAGATCGACGCAGACGTCCTGCTCGGCAACCACGAGGACCGTCACTTCGGGCGGCTGGAGCGCCCGCAGGAGTCCGAGGACTGGCGCTGGCTCCAGCGGAGGTGTACGCCGTACTTGCGCTTCCGCGACCACGACGTCCTGGCCGTCCACGGCGGGCTGCACGCGGGCCTCTCCCCCGAAGAGCATCGCAAGGACGCGATCTGCCGCGTCGAGCTCACGCGGCCTGGTGCCCGCGATCGCCACTCCCCGCGTGCGTCGTGGCGTCGCGACCCGCTCGGCGCGCCCGAGCTGCACGGCGGCGAGAGCGCCGAGGTACGCAACGGCTGGCGCTGGTGGACCGAGTTTCTCCCGCCCGGTAGCCCAGTCGTCGTCTACGGTCACGCCGTCATGCCGGCGCCGCTGCTCACCTACCAGGACGGCTTTCGCGCACGCCACGCCTTTGCTACCGACGAGCCCGTCGCGCGGCGCGAGCTCGTAGCCGTGGGACTCGACACGGGCGCGTGCCTCGGCGGTCGCCTCTCGGCGCTGCTCTTGCCCGAGTGGCGCATCGTCAGCGTGCCGGGGCTCGTGCGCCAGGAGCCGTCATGAGCGTCCGCTTCCTGCACACCGCGGACTGGCAGCTCGGCCTCCGCGCGGCGTTCGTTCCGGGAGACACCGGCGCCGTCGTCCGTGACGCGCGCCTGCGAGCCGTGCGCCGCCTCGAGGAGCTTGCGGCCTCGACGGGCGCCGAGTTCGTCGTAGTCGCAGGCGACGTCTTCGAGCACCACGGGCTGCGGCCCGACACCATTCGCAAGACGCTGGACGCCCTCGCCTCCGTGGCGGTGCCCGTCTATCTGCTCCCGGGCAATCACGACCCCTACACGCACGAGTCCATCTGGCGCTCCGAGCTGTGGCGCCGAGAGTGCCCGCCGTCGGTGCACGTGCTGGCCAGCATCGACCCGGTGCTCGTGCGTCCCGGGGTCGTGCTGCTGCCGTGTCCCCTGCTGGACAAGGCCACGCTGACCGACCCGACCGAGCACCTGACGCCCAGCTTCGGTCCCTCAGACGCCGTGCGCATCGGCGTGGCCCACGGCGGCATCCTCGAGATCCTCCAGCGCCTGGTCGCTGAGGGTGAGACCCCCAGCAACGCGCTCTCGAGCGCCCTCGCCAGCCGCGCGCGCCTCGACTACGTCGCCCTGGGAGACTGGCATGGCTGCCTCCAGGTCAACGAACGTACGTGGTATTCTGGTGCCATCGAGGCGACGCGGTTCGACGAGCGTCAGCCGGGCCAGGTCCTGCTCGTCGACATCGCCGCGCCGGGCGCGCTCCCGGCCGTGACGCCCCATCGGGTCGCCACCCTGAGCTGGATCCAAGAGACGTTCGAGCTCGACGACGAGCAGGACATCGTTCGCGTGCGCGCATTCGTCGAGGCGCTCCCGCAGCGGTCCGAGACCCTCGTGGAGCTGTTCCTCCGCGGCACGCTCGACGCCCATCTCCGCGCCCGGCTCGACACCGAGCTCGCGCGGGCCGCCGACGTGCTCCGTTGGCTTCGGGTCCGTGACGAAGGGCTCCACACGGACGTGCGCGACGCCGATCTCGACGACATCGCCACCGAGGGTTGGGTCCGGGCGGTCATCGACGGGCTGCGCGCCGACCGCTCCGACGACGCGTTGCGCGCGCTCCGCCTGCTTTACCGCCTGCATCGCGAGGTCTCCGCGTGAGCGTCGTTCGCCTCGTCTCGCTGGCGGTCTCGAACGTCGGGCCGTTGCCCGGGCGCACGGACCTCGGCGCGCTCGATCCGCGGCTCACGCTCATCTGCGGCCGCAACGAGATCGGGAAGTCCACGCTCGTCGCGGCGCTGCGGGCCGCGCTGTTCGAGCGCCACAAGGCCGGCCACGCCGGCATCGTCGCGCTGAGGCCCCACCAGACGCGGCTGGCACCCGAGATCGAGGTCACGCTCTCCATCGGCGGCGAGGAGGTCATCGTCCACAAGCGCTTCCTCGAACAGCCGTTTGCGGAGGTCCGCATCGGCGGGCGCATCTGGAACGGTACCGAGGCCGACGAGGAGCTCACGCGGCGCCTCGGGGCCCAGGCCGCCGGGGGGCGGGGTATCAAGACCGCGGACATGGGTCTGTGGGGGCTGCTGTGGGTCCATCAGGACGACAGCGCGTTCACCGATCCGGCGGAGCGGCTCGACCCCACCGTGCGCGGCGCGCTGCAGGAGTCGATTGGGCGTCAGGTCGGACAGGTGCTCGGCGGCCGGCACGGTGAGCGGCTGCGCGTCGCGGTCACCGAGCGCGTGGCGGAGTTCTATACGCCGCGGACCGGCGTTCCCACGGGGCGCCTTCGTGAAGCGCAGGACCAGGTCGCGGCGCTCACGACCGAGGTCGCCGCGGTCGAGACGGCCATGGTCGCCGTGGAGGCGCGGTCGCAGGAGCGCGAGCGGGTCGAGGCCCAGCTCATCGAGATGGCGCGTATCGGCTCCACCATCGAGCGTGAGGTGCAGGTCGCGCGCGCCGAGGTCGAGCTCGCCGTGGCGGCAGAGTCGCGGTTGCGGGAGTTCACCAGCGCGCTTGTGGCGGCCACGGCGCGGGCCGGAGAGCTGGAGGGCCGGCAACGCGAGCGTGCGGCGCTGGTGCATGCCGTCGCGACCGACCAGAGCGAGGCCACGCGCTTGGGAGAGCTCGTCTCCGAGCTGTCGATGGGGCTCGCGCGACGCATGGACACCGAGCGTGACGCGGACGTGTCCCTCGCGGGCACCGAGCAGCGGTTGAGCGCGGCGCGGCAGGCAGTCGAAACGGCCGGGCGCGTGGTCGACCAGCGGCGCCGTCGGACCGAGCGCGAGCAGCTGCGCGATCGACGCAGCAAGGCGGCCGAGCTCGCCGCGCGCAAGTCCATGGTCGACGTGGCCCTGGGCACCGCGCTGACGTCGGAGGCGTGGGCAGGCCTGCGCGCGCGGAGCGAGGCCGTTCGCGCGCTCCGTCAACGGGTCGAGGCGCAGGGCACGCGGATTCGGGTCCAGAGCACGATGTCGGGCACGACGACCGAGCAGAGCCAGGTCATCGCCCGCCCTACCGACGTCGACGTCGGTGGGGGCGTCACGCTCCACGTCGTGCCGGCCCGGGTCGGTCTCGCCCATCATGTCGCAGAGGCCCACCGCACCCAGGCCGCGCTGGATGAGCTGCTGCGCAGCTGCGCCGTGCCCTTCCTCGACGCCGTCCGCCACGCTCGCCGTGCGCGCGGCGAGGCCGAAGGCGTCCTCGCGCGCCTCGCCCCCCAGCTCGAGGCCCTCGCTCCGGAGGGCGTCGGCGCCCTCGAGGCCGCGGTCAGTCGCACCCAGGAGCGCGTCGCCGCCCTCGATTCGGCGCTCGAGCGCGCCCAGCGGAGCGCCGCCGTGTGCGCCGGGCTCCAGTCGCAGCTCGCGTCGGAGCCCCTGCGGGAGTCGACCGTGGCGCATCTCGAGGCCGTCTCCCGCGAGCTCGCCGTGGCGCACGCCCGCCACGAGGCCATCGCAACGCGCGTCACGGTCGAGGCCCGCGTGCCCCTGGAGGTCGGCCTCGACGCGGAGCCCCGCGCGCCGCTCGCCCCTGGCGCGTCGCAGACGTGGAACCTCACCGAGACCACGACCTTCTGGCTCGGGGACGTCGCTCACGTGCTCATCGAGCCCGGCGGTGAGGATCAGCGGCGGGCCGGCCAGCGCCTCGACGCCGCGAGCGAGGCGCTCCGCACCGCGCTGGCGCACGCGGGCGTGTCGTCGCTGGAGCACGCCCGCGAGCGCGCCCAGCGTGCCGCCGATCTGGGGCGGGACCTCCAGCTCGAGCGCCAGCGACTCACCGAGCTCGCCCCACGGGGGCCTGAAGCGCTCGCGTCGGAGGTGGCCGATGCGCGGCGCACCTTGACGGAGTCCACCGAGCGGCTCGCGATGGCGCAGGGTCTCGCCGCCCAGCTCGCCGCTGCCCGGCGCGTGCTCGAGACGAACGCGGTCACACACGAGCTCAATGAGCGCGCCGAATCGCTCGCCGCCGCGGCGCTCACGTCCAAGGCGGCCGTCGACGATCGCGCCGTGCGGGTCGAGGTGACGCGCGCCTCCGACGCGGGCCCGCAGGGGCGCGCGGTCTGGCTCGTATCGGAGCCGCGCGTCGAGACGCTCGAGAGCGGGCTCACCGGCGGGCTCACCGGCGGGCTCACCGGCGGGCTTACAGTCGAGCTCACCCCGGGAGAGCTGCCCGACGGCGTCGTCCAAGAGCTCGCGGCCGCGGAGGCGGCGCTGGCCACGTCGCTCGCCGAGGCGCACGTCGCCGATCTCGAGGTGGCGGAGCAGCGCTGGCGCGAGGGGCTGGTCCTTGCCGAGACACGCCGTGGTCTCGAGGCCCAGCTTGCCGCGTTGACTCCGGACGGAGACGCGGAGCTGGATACTGGCGCCGAGGCAGAGCCCGACGAGGGCGACCTCCCTGAGCTCGCGGCCTGCGAGGCAGCGGTCGCGCACGAGCGCACCGTGGTCGCCCAGCACGAGGCGGAGCGAGACGCCGCTCGGGAGGTGGCCTCTCACGCCAAGGTCGCCCGCGCGACGGCCGAGACCGAGCTCCGCGAGAATCGCGCGCGGCTGGAGGCGCTCACCAATCGAATGAATGACGCGCGCGCACGCCTCGACGCCGCGCGCCAGGTCTGCGACGACTCGGTACTCACGGACCTCCTCGCCGCCGAGCGTGCGCAGCAGGCTGCGGCCCAGCGCGCTCTCCATGACGCGCCGCCTCCGGCCTTGGACTCGCGCGCGGCCGCGGAGGAAGAGCGTCGCGCATCCGACGCGGTGACGACCCATCGTCGCAAGGTCGGTGACCTGCGACTCCAGCGCGAGCGCCTCGACACCCTGCTCGAGACCGCAGCGATCTCGGGCCACTTCGAGCGGCTCAGCGAGCTTCGCGCGGACCTCACCGAGGCGCAGCTGCGCCTGGCGGCGTTCGAGCGGGACGCGCGCGCCGCGAAGCGGCTCTCCGACGAGCTGCAGCGGGCCTACGACGACGCCCAGCGCCGGTTCCTCCTCCCGGTGGTCGAGGCCGCGCAGCCGTTTTTGGCCAACCTCCGTCCCGGGACGAACCTCCAGATGAACGCCGACCTCAAGGTCGACAAGCTCGTCCGCGGCGGCATCGCCGAGGAGTTCACGACCCTGTCGGGCGGTACGCGCGAACAGCTCGCGATCATCGTTCGCCTGGCGCTCGCCCGCGTCCTGGCCAAGGACGGCAAGGCGTTGCCGCTCATCCTCGATGACACCATGGGCTGGACCGACGACGATCGCTTCCGCCGGATGATCCAGATCCTCCGAGAGGCGTCGCGGGAGCTCCAGATCGTGATCCTGACGTGCCAACCCTCGCGCTGGGAGGCACGCCTCGGCGCGGGCAAGACCATCCACCTCGAGGCCGTGCGCGCCGGGCAGTGACTCCGACGAGCCGGCTCACCGCACGGGATCGGCCGGGAACCGCAGCTGCACGGAGGCCTCGCCGGACTGACCGTTCTCGGCCTCGACGCCGAGCGACACCTCGGCGGCTCGGCCGGCCCACTCCTCCTTCGAGCCAAGGACCACGAAGAGGTTGAGCGCCAGGTGTCCACCGCGCTCGGTTCGATTCAAGGGCGTGAGCTTCGAGCGAAATTGGCTCAGCGACCTCCCGTCCGACCAGACGTCCACCCGAATTGCTGCGCGCGTCGCGTTGGCCGGGAGCCCGTGCAGGTCAGCGGCGAGCACGATCATCCATCGAAACTGCGTGCCGAAGGCGACCGGGGCCGTGTCCCCATGGGCGAGGGGCTGGTAGCCGCTCAGGTTGACCGAGCCTGGCTTGTTCGTTCCGATCTGGACCGAGAGCGGCGGGAGGACCGTCGCCTCGGTGCAGGCCAAGGGCGCCGCGAAGAGCAGCGCCGTCACCCACAGGCTGCGGCGGGGGTCACTCCGTGGCACGAATGACCGTGGTGACCCGGCGCGTCGAAGGGCTGTCGACGCACTGCGGTCCCCGGTCGGGCCAGCGCGTGTTCTTGCCCCAGTGTACGCACGCGCGCGTCGCGGTGCGCTCGCCAAGCCCGAAGGACACGGTCGTTCCGTTCGTCCCTGCTTGACTCGGCTGGCTGAGGTAGCCGTGGAGGTCCGTGCCGTCGTCCAGCCGGACGACGATGCGGGCGTCGTAGTCCTCGGGCACGAGGCGGAAGGCGAGGCGGCGCCCCGCGGTGTCGCATCGGTTGACGAGCAGCCGGAATGGCGTCGGGTCGTGCATGAGCTCGTTGACGTCGTCCGGATCGCGCGGGTAGGCGGTCACGACGAGATCGGGGCAGAGATCGTCATTGGCATGGACGACCAGCGTCTGAAAGTAGTCCCGGATGTCGGTGTCGCCAAAGGCGGGGCCCGCAGTCGCCGTCTTGTCGACGAACTGCGTCCCGTGCGGCGCCTCCGGGCCGCAGTTCCGCTCGTAGTAGAGGAGCCCGGAGCCCTCATGAATCGGCAGCCACGCGAGCGAGTTGATGAGCGAGTTGCCGACTACGAGGCCGGGGCAGCCCGAGCTGTTGAACGCGTCGGCCGCGGCGCCCCATCCGACGCGACCGCGGCTGCTGTCGGTCGTCTTGGGCTTGCCCACCTTGACGACCTCCATCGGCACCTGCTCGGAGACCACGGCGATGTTCAAGCCGCGGTCGATCTCCACCACCAAGGGGCGGCCGATGTTCGTCGCCACGAACGTCGTCTTCTCGGCCCCGGGGCTGTCCATGACGGTCACGCCCATCGTGGCGTTCGGAGGGAGTTCGACGTCGAGCAGACGGAAGCTCATCGGCCCGAGCTCCTCCAGCACGAAGTTGGCGACGTGACCCGTGCCGATCCAGCAGACCTTCCTCCGGACGTCCGGGATCGCCGGCACACAGACAAACGAAAACGTCGTCAGGTCCCCCGGCCCCGTGAGTCCGGGGATCTCGCCGGTCACGCGCTTCCATCGACGATTTGCGCCGTACAGCGCGAGCTCGTCGCGCGCCTGCTCGTCACCGATCCCGGCCACCGCGCGGTGGAAGTCCTCGCCCATCATCGACCCGTAGAGGTCGAGCACCCCATCGTGGTTCAGATCGATTGGGGTCACCGTGTTCATCGTGGCCTCGAGCGGCACCTCGAGCGTCTGGCGGAAAAGGAACGACCCGTCCCCTTCGTTGTACATGACGGCCACGTAGTAGCGCGCGTTGGTGTCGTCCGCGATGGGGATGATGAGATCGTTTCGGCCGTCGCCGTCGGCGTCCCAGATGCCGGAGGTGACCGCCTCGCTCGGGGGGAGCCGATCGAGCTGCGACTCCTTGACGCGGTCCCGTAGATCGATCGCGTGAAATTGGTGCCCGCAGCGCACGAAGACCTCGATCGCGGAGGTGCCTGCGTCCATGCGCGTGGCGTTCGTGGCTCCGGGGACGAATAGCGCGACGCGATCGCCGAGCGTCCCGACGCTGGCCGAGCTCGTGACGAGCTTGGCGGGCAGCCCGAACTCGATAGTTCGGTCGTCGAACGCAACGGCCGTCGCCAGGCCGACGGCCTCGGGGATGTCCTCGTCTCGCACCGGATCACCCAGGGCGGCGCAGCGTGCGCGCCAATACGCCCGCTCGCTCTCATTCCCCGCGAGGAGCAGCGCGCTTGGCGCAGACGTCACCTCGCCCTCGCCCGATGCCAGAGGTGCCGGCGCGGTCACCGTGCGGTCACAGCCCGCGAGCAGACATAGCGTCACCGCCGACCGGATCCATGGCGTGGTTGCGCGCCTCACGACCGTCGAGCTTACCAGGACCGGCGCGCCGGATGCACGCCGCGGGAGGCGCCACCGCAGGCGCCCGTGCGCTCCCGTGCGTTGACACTCGGGCACCCGACCCCGATGATCCGCAGCGGCCGGAGGGGCCGACGTGAACCGAAGACGCTTTCTCGAGCTGGCGGGCGGCCTCGCAACCGGGGCGATGCTGTCGTGCACCGGCGCGCAGGAGGCCGAACGGCGGAGGCTGACCTCCTTTCGCACGGGGCTGTCGAACGGCCCGCGCTGGGCGGAGTTCCCCGCGGAGCATCGCGACCTCCTCCTCCCCGAGGCCGCGCGTCCCGCGGGTGTCCTCGAGCTGTTCATGCTCGGCGGCGTCTCGCCGTGGGAATCGTTCTATACCATTCCAGAGCACGGCCATCCCGACGGCGGTGGACCCTACGCGGGCCAGCAGTGGTGGACATTCCAGAACTGGGGCGCCGTGACCGTGCCGCAGCTCCAGGCCACGTGTGGCATGGCGTCTCGCGCACCGTATGAGCCGTTCCGCACCGACGCGCTGGGCATGACGGTGAACTTGGGGCCTTTCGTGATGCCGCTCCGCGATCGGCCCGACATCCTGGCGCGCATGCGCGTCTGGGTCCTCGCCCACGATTCGCAGCCGCATGAAGCGGCCATCCCGCTGGCCATCACTGGGAGCCGGCTCGGCCTCCAGCGGCTCGCCAGCTTCGGGAGCCACATTCAACGCTACCACCTCGAGCGCGCGCCATCGGGCCGCACGGCGCCGTTCGCCTACAATGTCATTCAGGCGCAGCCCTTCGGCAATCGCATCGACAGCGTCCGCGCCACGGGACTGCACCCCGCGCCGGCCCGCCCGCTCGACATTCGGCTCGGCCCGAGCCCCGCGCTGGCCGATCGCCTGGCTCGACCGACCTTCGGCGGCCACCGAGGCGCCGCGGACGCGCTCATCGCCCATTACGCGCAGCGGTATCGGGAGCGGATGACCTCGGGCGCCGGTTCGCAGGGGATGCGGGCCCCCGGTCTCGACGACTTCGAGTTCGTGCGCGCGACGCTCCAGAATCACGAGGACCTGGCGGAGCTGATCACGACCGAGCGGCTGCGGTCGTCGGAGCGCGCGTCCTGCGGGGGCGACCTGATGCGCGACGAGACGACCACCGGCCTGCGGCTCGCGGCCAGCCTGCTGACGGCGCCGCAGAACGCTGCGAAGTACGTCCAGGTCGTTGACGGCGGCATCTACCCCGACCCGAACGGCATGGGCTACGACAGCCACCCCGAGCACGTCGTCAGCCAGGGGGCCAACATCATCCACGGCCTCGACGCGCTCTGCGCCGTCATCAACGCGCCGGGCGAGAACGACCCCGAGAAGCTCGACCTGGACCGGCACTTCGTCCTCGTCAACACCGAGTTCGGGCGCAGCCCCTACCCCGAGTACACGAAGTCCAACCCCAACGGCCTCGGCACCAATCACTGGCCGTGGGGTTACGTGATCGTCGGCTTCGGCGCGTTTGCGGACGCGGCCCGCTCTGGCATCGTCGGCGCGATTGGCGAGGACAGCCTCGCGGTGAGCGCCATCACTCCCGCCGAACATCGCGCTGCGACGCTGCTGGCCATGGGGATCTGGCCGTTCGAGCCCGAGACGTTCGGTGTCGCCGACGTCAAGGGCGCCAACGACCGCGCCGAGGCGGCCCTCCGCCTGCGGACGCACGTGCTCGGGTACACGACGTGACCTCCGCGCGCCAAGGGCTCCTCTGGGTCGCGATGGCAGGTCACCTGGCGAGCTGCGCAGCGGCGCCGCCGGAGCTCACGCCGGTCGGCTCGTTGGCTGCCTTCGCCGATGGGGTGTGCGACGCGGGCCACGAGGCCTTCGTCCGTCGGGTCGTCCCCTTCCTGTGGGGCCGCAAGCCGTCGTCGGTGCGCGAGGTGGACCTGCTCGTTCGGGTGGCCGAGCAGTCCGGTCGACGCGCCTTGCTGCACGCGATGATGGACACCCGGATGTTTACCGACCGTTGGCAGCAAAGGGTCTTCAATCACTTCATTCCCCTGCGGCCCGCGGCCGACGACGCGTGCGAAGGTACACCCCTCCTGGACGAGGCGAGCCCGGCGCTGGCGGAGTTCGTGCGCGACCATCCACCGCAGCCGGCCGCGTATCCCGAGACCTTCAACCGCCAGGATCTGGCGCGCTCGGTCGTGCTCCTCGACGACATGAGCCCGTGGTTTCGCGCCGCCCTGTTCAGCCTCTTTCGACTCCCAAACGACGCGGACAACGACGCCGAGGAGCGCGCGCTGCGCCAGGAAGCGCTCGACGCGTTCGAAGGCGCCTTCCTCCACCGTCGCATCGCCTGCCTCGGCTGTCACAACTCGGAGTATTCGGTCACCGGCTCGGCCGACCCGGCGCTAGACCGCACCTGGGAACTGCCGTGGAACTTCGAGACGGCGCTCTTCGGCGACAAGACTGGCCGTCCGGACCGCGACGTCGCCGCCTTCTTTCGCGTCAAGGGCGTCATGGCGATGGATCCCGTCGAGGGCGAGATGGGGCCGCCGTGGTGGCAGATCGGCAAGCACGGAGTCGCGCCGTGGGGCATGTCCGGAGAGTGCGGCAAGTTCGAGGCTCCCCGCGACATCGGCGCCGACAAGCTCGGATATGACGGCTACCTCGTGCGACGCACCGGGGCGGCGACCAGCGGATGGGACCTGGAGCGCCTGCTCGCCAGCGGGCTCGAGAAGCTCCGCCAAAGTGGCGGGTTGCCGACCGACACGCGCACCATCGATGGCGAGACGGGGCTTGCGTACCTGACCTGCTCTCGGTTCGTCGAGCGCGTCTGGGAGGAGGTCACCGGCCGCGAGCTCACCGTGCCCCATGGCTTCCCCCGAAACCGGCATCAGCTCGAGGTGCTACGAACGTTGACCGATCGCTTCGTCGCCTCGGGGTACTCGCTCAAGACGCTGCTGCTCGAAGTGCTCACGTTTCCGTACGTCAACGCGTCGCTTCCGGGTGCCTGCGCGGACCAGCGCGCGGTCTACCCCTTCGCGCCGCTGTTCGACCCGTGGGTCATCGACCACGAGGTCGTCGAACTCCGCAAGAACGGGCTCGGGGACGTCATTCAGAAGTATCCGCCCCACGTCCTCCTCGGGTCGGCCGCGCACGCGCTGATGTGGCCGCCGCCGTCCGCCTATTCGCCTATCGTCGAGGGCGGCGACATGAAGGAGCTCAGCCCCGAGTCCCAGTTCCTCGAGGCGATTGGCATCCCCGTGGATACGATCTCGGGCTTCCGGTCCAGCAGTCTGGGAGAGCGCCTCGCCTGGGAGGAGGTCCTCGGCGCGTGCGTCGACCCCTCGACGCGGTGGCTCGCGGCCGGGTCCCCGCCCGAGCCGCGGACGGACTTCATCGACGCGCTCGTCGCTGCGGCGCGGCCGGCCGACACGCTCGAGGACGCGATTGTCACGCTCAAGGACCGCCTGTTGAACGCGCCGGAGCTCACCGATCCCGTCGAGCGGACGCTGCTCGAGAAGCTCATTGAGGTCTCCCTGGCCACCCCGGTCGGGCAGAACCCCGCGGCGTCCGTCGCCGCCCTTCGGAGGGTCTGCGGGGTGCTCTTGATGTCTCCGGAGTTCCTGCTGGCCGGCGCGCCTCCGACGCCACGGCGTGACGCCGCGGTGCCCATCTCGGTGCCCGGGACGACGCGCGCGGAGCTCTGCAGTGTGCTGGCCGAGGCGCTCGGCGGCGGTCACTTTGCCGTCTGCGATAGCGAGGACTACCTGAGGGTTCAGTAGCCCGCATGGTAGCCCAGTGGGTTCACGGACCGCAGGCCTTGCGCACGCAGTCGATGGTTGGCGCGAGGTTCGGCGCGCTCTGGACCTGATCGAGGCACGCGCGATTGCACGCAGACGCCGTCTCCGGCCAGAAGCAGGCCTCGTCGAGGCAGTCGGTCAGGGGCACGCAGCGTCGGTCTGCGCCGCAGGAGTCGAGGAGCTCCTTGCATTGGGTCGTGGCCGCGCTGCATACGACGGCGCCGACGCACGTCATCGACCAGGTCCAGAGGGCTCCCCGCTGCTCCCACGTGCCGAGGCAGTAGAAGCCGTCCGGACACGGCGTATGCTGACAGTACTGCACACACCGCGCGCCCGTAAGGCCGGAACGCTCCACGGGGAGGCAGCCGGCGGAGAGGGGGCAGTCCCAGCCGCTCTGGCAGGAGGCGTCGGGGAGCGCGGTACCGGCGGTGCCGCACTCTCCCTGGGAGCACTTCAGCCCCGGTGGGCACAGCACGCCGCGGCAGGCGTCGGCCTTCTCCGCGTGGAACGGGAAGCCGTCGATCGGGGTGCAGGCTGGCGGATCGAAGTTGAAGTTGCAGTCGACGTCCAAGATGAGCCCGCCGGCGGTGCAGTCAGCGTCGGACAGACATCGCGTCGTTGGACAGTGCGGGTCCGTGAGCCCGTCGTGATCGTCGTCGAGCCCGTTACACGCTTCGACGGTCCGCGCGCACGGGAGGCGGATCGGCTCCGTCGCCGGGTCCCACGCGTGAGCCACGGGGCGACACCCCGCGGCCGGCATGGGCTGCGTCGCCTCCGTCGACTCACTGCGGCTGTCCTCTGCGCTGCCCCGATCGCTGTGCCCAGCACCGTCCCCTGCACTGCATCCAGCGACGACGACGACGATGAGCAAGCGGCACGACCTCATCGATGCTCCGGGACGCCAGCGTCGAGCCACCGCTTCAGCAGGTCGACCTGATCTGCGGGCAGCGGATCCTTGCCCGAGGTCGGAAACTCATAGACCCGTTTGAGCCCGCAGGCTGCGACGCTCAACGCCGCCCCGCTGCACGTCGCGCTCTCTTGCGCTCCCGGGCCCTCGGCGCCCTTGCAGCAGGTCTCGAGGTCCGTCATCGCATCGTAGAAGCTCGACAGGCACGTGTTTCCCATGCACGCCGTCTTCGTCGGACCGATGTGACACGGCGCGCAGGCCTCGATGACCAGCGGTTGGATGTCGTGGCTCCACGCCGGCGTCTCGGGCGGGGGAGCCGTGCCGCCGCCGCCGTCCTGCCAAATCGCGCTCGTGTCCTGGACGGCGACGCATCGAAATCCGGTGTAGCTACGCGCCGCGGACGGCGGGTCGAGCGTGCGAAAGGCGCCGCGCAACATGCGACCGCTCATCGCGAAGTGCGACCCACGCCGAACGCGCCACGGGGAGGTCCCCGTGAACACCGAGCCGTCGGACGGAGCGCCCTCGAAGCTGTCGTGATACGGGTCGAGGACCCACTGGCTCACGTTGCCGACGAGGTCGAAAATGCCCTCCGCGCTCGCGCCACGCGGAAAGGCGCCTACTGGCGAGGTGCCCGCCCACCCGTCGGCGCAGTCCCCCTCGACGCAGTTGGCGCGGCTCGTCGCCTGCGTCCAGGCCGGGTTCGACTCGCACAGCGCGTCGGCGAGGTACGGCCCGGCGTAGAAGTCCCACAGGAACTCTGGCGGGCACTCCTCGCCCCACGGGAAGCGATTGCCGCCCTGGCATCCGTCGCGCCCCGGCCCGCGCGCCGCCCGCTCCCACTCCGCCTCCGTTGGCAGGCGCGCTCCGGTCCACGGCGCAGCGAACGCGCGGCCTCGCCAGGCGCAGTAGGCCGCTGCGCCAAACCACGTGACGTTGACGACGGGGTGGTCGCCACAGCCCTGGTTTGCCGCTGCACCGGCCGCGGCCTGGCATGTCTTCGTGGGGGCGTAGCTCGCGGCGCAGTCGAGGCCGCCGGCCCGTGCGCAGTCGTAGCAGGGCCAGCTCACCGAGCCCTCGGCGCAGACGTTGCCTCGCGCGCGGAGAAACGCCGCGAAGGCATCGTTCGTCACGAGCTGCGTGTCGATGGCGAAGGTCCCATGGCGAACCGGATGCGCGGGCCACTCGCGCGCGTCGCCTTCGAGCGCCGGCGAGCCCATCTCGAAGCATCCCGCCGCAATGACGGTCATTCCCGCCGGTGGCTCAGGCAGCGGGTCACTCCGCGCGCTGGTTTGCTCGGAGGTGCACGCCATGACGCTCATGGCGAGGCCGACCCAGCGCGCTCCGCAGGTGGAGGACCAGCTCACTTGGGCGCGCCCGCGTCCAGCCACGCCTGTAGCGTGCTCACGTAGACGTCGTCTAGGACGATGGGCCGGTCGTTGGGCCCAATCAGCTTGTCCTCGTCGGGCAAGCCGCTCGTGGGGAGCGAATTGCGAATCCGGACCATGCCGCACTGTGCCTTGTTCATGTTCGGGCAGATGACGTTGTACGCTGCGTAGGAAAACGCCTCGTGAAATGAGACGAAGCAGGTCCCCCCCACGCACCCCTTGGGCGTACTCCCCTCGTGACACGGCGTGCAGTAGTAGCGGAAGATGGGCTGAACTCGGCCCGAGTACGTGAGCGGCCCCTCGAGCGCGGGCGGGGGACCCTTCATGAAGTCGCCCTGGTCCAACTCCTCGGGGTCGGTGTCGGCGTTGTCTGCCGCGCTAGCAGCGTCAGCAAGGACTTGCGACTCGCTCGCACGTGGCGCACACCCAGCCGCCGCGAGTGCAATCAGGATGGCCCAAGACGTCCAGCCAGGACCCAGCTCCGCCGCGACAAGACCCTCTGCGCTCACGCAACACTCCTTCGAGCTAGCGGACCCCATCCCTCGGATTGGGAACCCGCACCGCTTGAGTATACCGAGACGGTCGCTACGCCCGCACGAGATTTCTTGGAGCGCGCCTGCCTCGGGAGCATGGGGGCCGACCGTTTCGCTGCGGTATCGAAAGCCCTGTCAACCGCAGTCGGTGGGGCACGAACTCGCGGTCTCAGGAGCTTCGCAGACCTTGTCACCGCACGGCTTGGCGCAGTCTTCTGGGCAGCCGAACGGGGTCTCCCCGGGCTCACAGACCTCGTTTCCGCACGGGTGCTCGCAGTCTTGAGCGCAGGCGCTCGGATCCTCGCCATGAGAGCAGCGCTTGTCGCCGCAGACCGAGGCGCAGTCCTGAGGGCAGTCCGCGGGCGTCTCGCTCTTCTCGCAGATCTGATTGCCGCACGGCTTGCCGCAGTCAACCGCGCACGTCGCTGGATTCTCACCCGGCTCGCACAGGTCGTTGCCGCATGGCGGCGGCAGGCACTCCTTCGGGCAGTTGAGGAAGTGCTCTCCAGGGTCGCAGCTCTGGTTGCCGCACACGGGCGCGGTCGTGACGACCTCGGAATGCGCCTTGGCCTCCCAACTACTCGCAGCGTCTCCGGCACCGGGCCGGGCTGCAGTGTCGGCTCCTCCCGGGACGACGTCGGCGAGCGCTGTCGCGCTGTCGGTTGCCGCCGAGACCGCGTCGGCGGTCCCAGACACGGGGCTGCGATCACAGGCAATGACGCTCGACACTGAAAGCAGGAGAGCGATTGGGGTTCTCATTGCGTCACCCCGACGATCTCGGCGGCGCCCTGCGGCGTGGCGACCAGGACTCGGTGAAGACCGGCCTGGGGGCCTATCTCGGTGCAGGACAGGTCCCGAATCTCATTGGACCCAAGCTTTGGCGTCGAGACCAGTCGAACGACGCCATCGGGCTTCTTCGGGTCCAGCACCACGACACCGCTCGACTTCGTCCCGACATAGACGAGCCCCCCGCAACCGACGACGGAGGTGTACGGCCCCGTGGGCAGAACGGCGTGACCGGGGTTACCTCCGCCCGCCTTGCTGAAACGGGTGCCCGCAATCGCCTTCGGCGCCGTCCAATCGTGCGTCGACTCATTGAGCACGAGCACGTAGTGGTTCGTCGCCAGATAAACGGTGTTGAGTTTGGGGTTCACGATCGAGGTCTTCCGCGTGACCTCCAAATCGTTGACGAGATCCGGCGCCCCACCGCATGCCGTTGTCTTGTTGATGTATTTCGTGTCCAGCGACCCGAGGAAGTACGTCAGCGCGTTGAGGCACCCGAATCCGGTGGATCCTGGGCACGCGTCGCAGCCGCCGTCACACAAATCGCTGGTGCCGCACACGAGAGCGTCGGCGGCTTTCGGCACGACAGTAACGCGCTGGCAGCTTGCGTCCGTCGCGCTTGAGACGACGTAGAGCGCCTCACCCGCGACGCGGGCGTGGCTGAGCTCGGCGAACTCGGGCTCGGGCGAGAGCAGCGGCTTGGTCTCCTGAACGTGGCGCAACGTAGCGAGGCTCGAAGGGCGAACGGTGAGCGGGGAGACGGCGTGGGCGCCGCCTGCGCCAGGGCACGCAGGGTAGCCCCAAAGGTCGGTGATCTGATCGTCGGGATGCAGCTGAGGGACCGAGTCGTACAGGCCGCTCGCCAGCGGCGTCTTTCGATTCGTCTTGCGGTTGCGACAGGCGATGGAATCCCAGTCCGCGGCGTCGCAGGCGCAGAGCTTCGGCACCTGGGACGCAAAACACAGGTCCATATCGCACCCCACGTGCTTGGCCGCGCCAGCGTTCCACTGAGTCGCGTTGACAAAGCCGTAGTTGGACGGTGTCGATGATGAGAAGTCGACGAGCGTGTGCTCGTTTCCGCCAGTGCCAGTCAGGAGGAGGACCCCGTCGGTCGCCAAGACGGCCGCGACCCCGTCGCGCAGCAAGGAACGGGTCCCCAGCGGGTCCAGCTCGAAGCGCATCCATGGCATGTGGCGGTCGCCATCGAGGATGTCCAGGCCCGCGGCGCCGCCGATGACGTAGCTGAGGTCGGGGAACGAGGCCTCGCTCGAGCGACGGCTCAGATAGGCCCCGCCCGCAAGGGAGAACGGCGTTGAGCCAGCATCGAACGTCCATCGCGCCGTCGCCACGGGCAAGCCGGCGGCCGCCACGCCGGCGCCGTCGAAGTCAGACTGGACCTGGGCCTCCGTGAGACCGACCGGATAGAACGTGATCGAGTCGATCGAGGCCGTAACCAGGGGGGCGCCATAGCTCCTCGGTATCGACTTGGTGTTGATCGAACGGAGCTCGATGCGGAGGACGCTCGACTTGGCTTCCGAGCCCAGGGAATACGATGCGAGCGCGCCGTTGATGTAGACTTTGTTTTCGGTTCCGCCGACGCCACCGACGACCGCGACGTGGACCCACGACTCCTTCGGAAGTAGAAAGAGCTCCTTGAAGACGGGCAGCCACGTCGAGCCGCAGGAAGAGCTGAAGTACGCACCGAAGTCCGTGCCCGAATCGTCTGAAGCGCAAACCTCCTGATGGCCGGTCAGTGGGCTCATGAAGCGCCAGCCGCCTATCAATAGATTCGTCAAGAAACGCCCGTAGGTATAGTCCAGACAAACCTCCTCGCTGGAGCCCGCGGAGGCGACGTCCGTGATGAACAGCTCGTGCACGATGCTGGACTTCGGCTGGATGGTCTCGTCGCCGACATTCACCGCATGAGACGAGAACAATGGGCTCACGCCCGAGATACGCAACCAGAAGGTCAACGTCGCCGGCGCGGCCGAGCCGGTGACGCCGAGCAACGGGAGATCGATGCGCGGCCGCGGACGCGCCTTCAACATGTCCCAGCTCAGCTCGTCAGGCTCTCCGGTGCCGGGGTAGTCTTGGTAGCTGACCCCCGGCAGGATCACGGAGCGTCCATCAAATTGTTCTCGCGCCTCGATGGACCATCCCGCCGCGCCATTGCTGCGCCAGGCCCCGCCAGCGCTGTCCCGTGAGGAGTCGTAGGCGACGACGGCACGGACATCGTGGCTTCCGAGGAGGTCTTCGGTCTCATCGAAGACGGTCACCGCACAGCGGTCGGTGTGCGTGCACTCGCCAAGGCACTCATCCAAAGTACACGGATCGCCATCATCGCATGCTGCGTTCGTCGGCGTATGCTTGCAGCCAAGGCCCGACACGCAGAGATCGACCGTACATGGCACCCCGTCATTGCAGGCCGCCTGGTTGGGGACGTGCTGGCACGACTTTGACGGTGAGCAAAAGTCGACCGTGCATGGAAGGCCGTCATCGCAGGTGATCGGCAGCGTGCCGGTGCACTTCCCTCCAAGACACAGGTCGAGGAGGGTGCAGGCGTTCCCGTCATCGCACGGCAGCCCCTTGTCCAGATGGACGCAGCCGAGGAGCGGGTCGCACGAATCCTCAGTACATGGGTCCTGGTCCTTGCAGTCGAGTGAGTGATCCACATGGACGCAGTCACCCTTGGTGCAGCCGTCGGTCGTGCATGCCGTGCCGTCGTCGCAGTCGAGCGGAGTACCGCGACAGTGACCGAGGTGACAGTCGTCGGCCTTCGTGCACAGGTCACCGTCATCGCACGTGTCCGGTAGCGGCGGGAAGGTGCATCCGGTTGCCGGTTCGCAGGTGTCCTTCGTGCATGGATTTCCGTCGCTGCACAACGCCGGTGACTCGACGCAGCCAAACGGGTTCACGCACGTCGACGTGACACAGGAGTTCGACGCCACGCAGGAGACGGGCTGGCCGACGCAGACCCCTTTGAAGCAGGTGTCTCCTGTCGTGCAGGCATCCACGTCGTCGCACGGGCTGAAGCTCGCGGGCACGAAAGCGTCGTTGGCCTTGAGCGGTGCGCACGTGAGGCATGCGTTGGCTGGCGATGTTTCTCCGTCCGCATAACATGTGCCTGCTACGAGGCAGGTCCCCGACGACTGCACGTGGCCGCACGCGCCCGCTCCGTCGCAGATGTCCGAGGTACAGGCAAGTCCGTCGTCGCACGAATACGGCAGACCGACGCACGTGTCGTCGAGGCAGACGTCCCCCTTGCTGCACGGGTCGCCATCGTCGCAGCCGCCGGCGAGCGACGCGTGAAAGCAGCCGGTCTTTGCCGCGCACCCGTCGATCGTGCACGGGTTGCCGTCATCGCAAGAGAGCGGTGCTCCGGTGCACTCGCCCGCAGCGCACGTGTCGCCCTGCGTACAGGCGCTGCCGTCGTCGCATGGACCGCTCCCGAGGGCGCTCCAGGCTTGCGCCGCGACGGCCGGTTGACAGCTTGCGCAGGCACCCGGTGCGAAACGGTCGCCACCTGCAATGCATGTGTTGTCTATCAAGCAGAAACCGGGCGTGACCTCTTGGACACATTTCTTGCCGGCGCCGACGCACTTGCCAACAGTGCACGCGAGGCCATCCTCGCAATCGGTACAGCAGTCGATCGGACACGCGAGGTGCTCGTTGACCTCACAGGTTCCGTCACCGCAGACGGTATCCAGACAGTCGGTCGGGCACGACTCCGGAGACTCACCCTTGTCGCAGACGGCGTTCCCGCATGGCGGCTTGCAATCGGCGGGGCAGTTGAACGGGTTCTCGCCCTCGGTGCAGAGGCCGTCGCCGCAGGGGTCGAGGCAATCACCAGGACACAGCGCAGGCGACTCGCCAAACTCGCACTTCCCGTTGCCGCACGCCGAGCCGCAGTCTGCGGGGCAGTTCTGCACATTCTCACCGCTCTCGCACTTCTTATTGCCGCATGCATGGGCGCAGTCGAAGGCGCAGGACACCGGCGACTCACCGGGCTCGCAGAGGCCGTTGCCGCAAGGAGGCGGTGGACAATCTGCGGGGCAGCTCAGGAACGTCTCTCCGGCGCCGCAGACGCCGTCGCCGCAGGTCGCTACTACGGCACTGCCGTCCGCCGCGACCGTCGAGACGTCTTCGACTACCGAGCCGTCGGGCTCAGCGGAGAGCCCGACACCCGTGTTCGATTCCCTCGTACAGGCGAACGCCCAGCTGAGCGAGAGCACGGCCAAAGTCCCGGAGCGGAAAGGTATCATGGCGGCTACCGTAACTGCGGCTGGGTCGGTCGGTCAAGTGCCAGCGAAACCATGGCCGTGATTTGCTCGGACGAGCGTGAGACTTCCAAACGGTCGTGCCTCCAGGACCGCACCTTGACCCTGCAGAACCCGGGTCACCAACAGCACCACCTCGTTCGTGCGCGAGGTCGAGGTGCGCACTCACCAGGTCAGTCGAACTCGTTGCAGATCTTGCCGCCCCAATCGCCGACGCACGCACACGAGAAGGCGCCCGGCGCGGTGCCCTGGCTGCAAACACCGTTGTTCAGGCACGGGTTGGGGTCGCACGGCGTGGCGTCGATCTCGCACAGCGCGCCCGTCCAACCGGAGACGCACGTGCACAGGACGGACTGGTAGGCGTCGATGCACGTCCCGCCGTTCTTGCACGAGTCGGTCTTGCAGTCGTTGCCGTCCGCGCACGCGACGGGGTCGGCCCCTGGGGCGTGCGCGTGCGTGCAGGTCCCGAGGACGCATGCATCGGTCGAGCAGGCAGAGCCGTCGTCGCAGCTCTTGGGCGCGTGGCTGCAGCCCTTGTCCGGGTCGCAGGCGTCGATCGTACATGGGTCGGCGTCGTCGCAGTCCGCTGCATTGTGGTGGCAGTTGCCCAGACACGAGTCCGTCGTGCAGGCGTTCCAGTCGTTGCAATCAATCGGCGTATGCGTGCACGTCGCCTTCACGGGATCGCACATGTCGTCAGTGCACCCCTGGAGGTCGTCGCACTTCGCGTAGGTGGCCTGGCAGGTGCCCGTCGCGCCGGTCGTCCCGGGCAGCTCGCAGACGTAGCACGACATGCTGCCGTCGGTCGTGTTCCGATCGTTCCAGCTGCCCTCGGAGTACATCTCGACATAGTTCTCGGAGCCACCCACGTCGCTTGGCTCTCCCGTCTTCCAACGCGTGAACGTTACTGGCTCGCCCGAGGACCACGTAAACATGCCTTCCTTGGCGCCATCCGTCAGCCCGATCCACGCGCTCAGGCCACCACAGGCCGCCGTTGCCGCGGCGCGGGCGGCGGCGTTCTCGGGCTCGCTGGCGATGGACGCCAAGTGACCGCCCTCCTTGACGCACGCGGCCTCGGCCTCGTCCCAGGTGAGCTTCGACTGCACCGCGAAGAAGCACGTGTTACCGAACTGCGCGCCCTTCGAGCACGTCGTCGTGACGCAGAACTCAGCGGTGCACGGGACGCCGTCGTCGCAGGCCGCATTCGAGGCGCACGGCGTCGCGGTCGCCTCACAGGTCGGTCCCGCCCAGCCCAGCACGCAGTTGCACGCCGCCTTGCCGTCGCCGGCGTTGACGCACTTGCCGCCGTTCTTGCACGGGTTCGGCGAGCACGGATTGGAGTCCACGTCACACACCGCGCCTTTCCAGCCGTCGGTGCACTGGCAGGTCACGCCGGAGGCGCCGTCGACGCACTTCGCGCCGTTCTTGCAGGGTGCCTGCGCGCAGGTGACTGAACCGGCGTCTGCGGTCGCGTCGAGTGCTGCATCCGTTGCGGCGCCGGCCTCGGTGTCGGGCGCGGCTGCATCCAGCATCGCCGTGTCGACCGCCGCGTCGTTCACAGCAGTATCGAGCGAGATGTCTGCGGTCGTGTCGGGTGCTGCCTCGCCGGGAGCATCCAGGGCCTTCACCTCGGTCGGCGTGTCGATTGCGACCGTCGCGTCCGCGCCTGTATCAGCAGCCGTTGCGTCCGCGCTAGACGCGTCATTTGGGCTGTTCGGCGGCTCCGTCGCCCCTGTGCATCCCAGGACCCACATCGCTCCCCACAGCACACCGTGTCGCATGGCAACCTCCCGCCGCACGTCCCGAGCGTGTCGAGAATGCGAGAGCCATGCAAGCAGTGCCGATGCACCCGAGGGCGGCGTGTTGAATCGCTTCTTGGCTTCCCCTACGCTCTGCCGATGGCTCGAGAGTCGACTCGCCTCGTCCTGCTCTGCGCGCTGCTCTCCCACTGTGCCTCGCCGCCAGACTCCGGAGCCGATCCGCTTCTCGCGGGCCTGGACGAGGCCGTCCTGATCTCCGAGGTCGAGCTCGATCAGGCCTTCCCGCTCGTCAACCCGGTTTCGCCCGAGGAGGACGATGCGCCCGCCGACCCCAGCCAGGGCGGCGCCATCGAGGCCGCGCTCGCCGCCTACAAGCCCACTCGCGAACCGGCGGCTCACTTCGTGATTCAGCCCAACGCCAACGTGCCGGCCGCGTTCGTCGAGCAGGCCAAGAAGGGCATCCTGTTCGCCATGGATCGCATCGAGGCGATGCTGCCCGGGGTCGGGCTGTTCGCCGGCACCGCCGCGCGCCCCTTCGACGTGGCGATCTTCGATCAGCCCAAGGGGGAGCTCGGCTTTCGCCCCCACGTCTCACCGTGTCCGAACCTCCCGGCGGACTGGGCGAGCTGCCGGCCTCGCCTCAACCTGCCCTACGAGATCCCCGCGGGCCAGGCCACGGCCCGCGCGATCCCCGCCGGGGCGTACGTCCACGAGTTAGGCCATGTGGGACACGCGTACTACACGATGTCGGCGGCGTACATCGCCGCCGGGGGCCTGCCGATGGGCGCGTTTCGCCACGACACGTTTCGCTGGCAGCGAGAGGGCTCGGCGAATTTCCTGATGGCGCACGCGCCCGACTGGACGGCCTATAGCCGGCTCTCTGCCAAGCGCTGCGCATTCGAGGCGCTTCATCGCGGGGCGTTTCAATGGAAGGACTTCCTGCCCACCGGCGCCGAGAAGTACTTGCCGTATCAGCTCTCTCTACTGGTCGATCAGGTGAGCTTCCATCACTTCGGCGGCGATACGGCCTGGCTCATGAAGTGGTGGGTCGCACGCCCAGACGCCCGCGATCCAAGCCGACCCGAGACGGCCGCGCGAGCGCTCATGCGACTCCTTTCACCGAAAGCGAGCGCGGTGGATCTCTCCGCGCTCAATCGGCTGCTCGTGGCCGCCGGCCGCGACCTCTACGGCGAAGGCAAGAACCCCTGGACCACCCGCGCGCTCACCTCGGAGTGCTATCGGTCGGCAGCTCCGGCGGCGTTGTCGGCAAGCGGCTCGGCGAGCGCAAACCTCGTCGTGCCCCCTCTGGCGTTCGACGCCCTGCGCATGGACATCGCGGACGGCGCGGCCACCTCCGCCACCGATCTCAGAGTGTCGCTCTCGGCGGGTCGGCTGCCCAACCTGCGGGCTCTGGTCTACTTGGTCCAGATAGACCCCTATCTCGCGTGCATCGCGGCGCTCGATGGGCCAGCGCTCGGCGCGCCCGAGCCGCGCGCGGCGTGTAATGCCAAGCACCTCGTGCTCCTGGGCGCGCTCACCCCCGCGAGCGCCCATTCGGTGAACGTGACCCTGACCTCGGCGCAAAAGGCCGCGCTCGGGACCTACGATCTCGTGACCGTCGTGTTCCATGTGGCCCGCCCGACGGATCCACGTACCGACATCTCGGCCACGGTGACGGCGGAGTTCCGCACGGCAGCGCCGCCCGCGAGCGCGCCCGGTCACCTGTGCGTGGTGTTCAAGAACGGCGGCCCAGACTCCATGATGATGCGCACGCCAGATCAGGCTCCGCTCATCAACTGGCGGGTGAGCGCGGGCACCTCGATCGGCCGCTTCATCGAGCCCCGGTCGCCAAAGACCTGGTTCGTAGCCCACAAGGGCAATTTCATCACCACCGAGCAGCCGGAGGTCGAGGTGGCCTGTGACCTTACGGACGCGGTCGTTGCGCGCGCTGCGCAGAAGGCCAAGGGGGCGACCGGACCGGGGGTCGAGTTCTGTACCAGCACCGACGCGTCGATGCCCAGGGTAGCGTGGGATGGGAAGACGTTGAAGTGCGAGGGCTGGTAGCCGTTACACGCCGTCGATTCGTCGCACGGCGTCCCAAGTGCTGCCAGACCACGCCGCGGAGGTTGGTGCTGGGCGCAGCGGCGTCCTCGCCGTAGGTCAGCTTCTCCGCAAGCCGCTCGGTCGTGCCGTCGTGGCTCGTCGTCTTCAGCGGTCGGTCGAGCAGGTCGTAGGCATACGTGGCGCACACGACGCCACGCGCGTCGGTCTCGCTCATCGGCCGGCTCTCGAGGTCGAGGACGGTCGTCGTCGCGAGCGCGGTGCCGGTCGCGGTCAAGAGCTCTAAGCGTGACGCGCTCTTTGCCAGCGATCCACACGACTCGTTGAGTGGGGGTGAGCGTTCTTGACGATATGCATTCACTATGCATAATCAGCGGGTGTCGATCGAGTTCGACCCAGCAAAGGCGCGCGCCAATCTTGCCAAGCACAAGGTGAGCTTCGCTCACGCGGAACAGGCGCTACGCGACCCGAGCGCGGTCACCGTCGAGGATGAGGACGCCCGGGGAGAGCAGCGCTTCGTTACGCTGGGGTCGGGCGCCCTCGGTCGTCTCCTGGTCGAAGTTCACACGCCGCGCGGCGACCGAGTTCGGTTGATCTCGGCACGCAAGGCCAGTCGCGGGGAAGCAGGGCAATACCATGCGTAAACAATACGATTTCTCAACTGGCAAGAGAGGCGCAGTTATCGCCTCACCCGGCAAGACACGGATCACCATCATGCTTGACGATGACGTCATCGAGTACTTCCGGGCCAAGGCGGAGGCCGAAGGCGTCGGGTACCAGACGAAGATCAACGCGATGCTCCGTGGTGTGCTGCAAGATTCCGCCTTCGCACCGGAGGATGAGCGTCCTCTGACGATTTCGGTTTTGCGAGAGGTCCTCCGCGAGGAGCTGCACGCGTCGTAGCGTCGCTATTCCGCGACAATCGCTCGTGCCCTCCAACAACGGCCACCTCGGCCATGCTTGGTCGTCGACCGCTTCCACCTCCTGCTTCGTGACCAGGACCCGCCCGCGCCTGTCAAAGAACGTCCCGCTCTCGAGCCAGCGGGTCTCAGTGTCCTGGTGGGCCTCCCGCGCCCGTTGTCAAATTGCGCCTTCGGGCACGCGAGGCAGCTTGGGCCACTGCGGCAGCAACCGTAGCGGTGGTCGGGGCAGTGGGCCACGGCCCGCGCGGGGGCAGGCATGGGCTCCGTGACCAAGTCGCCGTCCACGCTCCCGTGGCTGGTAGGTCCAAGACCCACGCTGCCGCGACAGCGCACCAAACGAAAAAGCCCCGGCAGGGCCGAGGCTTTTCATGGAGCGGGAGACGGGATTTGAACCCGCGACGTCCACCTTGGCAAGGTGGCACTCTACCGCTGAGTTACTCCCGCATGGGCCTTCGCGCGCGGTAGCCACGAAAGCGGGCGGAAATTAGCGACCCCTCGTCAGGCTGTCAAGCGCCCAATGCACCAAAACTCACCCAACTCGGGCGAGCGCCTGCTCGAGGTCCGCGATGATGTCGCGCACGTCCTCGATGCCGACGCTGAGCCGCACGAGCCCGTCGCCGAGGCCGCGCGCGAGGCGGTCGGCGCGCGGCACGTCGGCGTGCGTCATCGTGGCCGGGTGCGTGATCATCGTCTCGACGGCGCCGAGGCTCTCGGCCAGCGCGGCGAGCCGCACCGAGTTCATCAGCGTGCGCCCGGCCTCGATGCCCGCGGCGAGCTCGAAGGAGATCATGCCGCTGAAGGCCTTCATCTGGCGCTTGGCGACGGCGTGGCCCGGATGGCTCTCGAGGCCCGGGTAGCTCACGCGTGCGATCTTCGGGTGGGCCTCGAGCCAACCCGCGACGATGAGGGCGTTCGACGAGTGGCGCTCCATGCGCAGCGGCAGGGTCTTCATGCCGAGCATCGTCAACCAGCAGTCGAACGGGCTCGGGATGGCCCCAATCGCCTTCTGCTGGTAGCGCATCTTCTGATGGAACGCGGCGTCGTTCGTCAGGACGGCGCCGCCGATGATCTGGTTGTGTCCCGAGAGGTACTTCGTCGTCGAGTGCATGACGATGTCCGCGCCGAGCTCAAACGGCCGCAGCAGCGCCGGGGTCGCGAAGGTGTTGTCGACCGCGAGCGGCAGCCCGCGCGCGTGACACAGCGTGGCCAGCGCCTCGATGTCGGAGACCTTCAACAGCGGGTTGGTCGGCGTCTCGATCCAGACGAGCTTCGTGTTGGGCCGAATGGCCTCGGCGACGCGCTCCGGGAAGCTCGTGTCGACGTAGGTGAACGACAGGCCGTGCCGCGACAAGATCGTGTTGAACAGCCGCGAGACGCCGCCGTAGACGTCGTCGGACGAGACGACGTGATCGCCCGAGTCCAGCGTGCGCAGGACGGCGTCAACCGCGCTCATGCCGCTGGCGAAGGCCGCGCAGTGCGCCGCGCCCTCGATCCCGGCGAGTGCCTCTTCGAGCTTGCTGCGCGTGGGGTTCGACGAGCGCGTGTAGTCATAGCCGCGCGTCTTCCCGACCTCCTCCAGGACGTAGGTCGCCGTCTGATAGAGCGGCGGGACGATGGCGCCCGTGGTCGGGTCCGGGTCATTTCCGGCGTGGACGGCGATCGTATCGAAGTGCTGCGGGGACTGGCTCATGGTGGTACCTCCTGAACGGCCGCGTAACCTACGCGTCTTGCGCCGAGCGGGCAACTGGGGCATCGTGGCCGCGCGCAAGGGTCGACCTTGCCCACGAGCCATCGGAGCTGAGAGGACCTCATGAGCTTCCAAAGCAAGGGGCTGATTGCTGGCGGTGCGCCGCGGCTCTCGACCAACCCCGATCTGCCCGCCGACCTGCAGGGCAACGTCTTCACCTCCACGCTGGAGGAGGTCGTGAAGTGGGCGCAGAAGTTCTCGCTCTTCCAGTACCCGTTCGTCACGGCGTGCTGCGGGATGGAATTCTTCTCGGTCGCGTGCAGCCACCACGACATCGCGCGCTTCGGGGCCGAGGTGCCGCGCTTCTCGCCGCGCCAGTCGGACGTCATGTGGGTCGTCGGCACCATCACGCACAAGCAGGCGCCGGTGCTCATGCGCGTCTATGAGCAGATGGCCGAGCCCAAGTGGGTCATCGCGTTTGGCGTCTGCGCCTCGACCGGCGGCTTCTACGACAACTACGCCACCGTGCCGGGCATCGACCGGCTCATCCCGGTGGACGTCTATCTCCCTGGCTGTCCGCCGCGGCCGGAGCAGATCATGGACGGCGTCATGCGCCTCCAGGAGAAGATCCAGCGCGAGCCGTGCAAGTCTTTCCCCCAGCGCAGGGTCGCCTGAGGTCCACGCCATGATCGATCTTCGCGCCTATAGCCACATCGACCAGCTTCAGCCGCAGACCACCGCCATGATCGGCACCGGCTCCCGTGGCTTCATGCCGCAGGAGCGCCAGGCCTGCCTCATCGTCGAGGTCGCGCCCGGCATGAGCATCAACATCGTCACCGATGTCGTGCTCAAGCGCACCTCGGTCATCCCGGGAGCACAGATCGTCGAGCGCGCCTTCGGCTCGGTCGAGTTCCACGACGACGACCAGGGCATGATCTACGCGGCCGGAGACGCCATCCTGGAGTACTACGGCATCACGATGGATCAACGGCTGGCGCCCAAGCTGCTGAGCGAGCAGATCATCACGGGCCTCGAGAACTACCACTCCATGCTCATCTCGCGGAACCGCTACGGCAACATGCCTGTCAAGGGCGATACGCTGTATGTCATGGAGGTCCACCCCGCGGGCTACGCGGCCTATGCGTGCAACGAGGCGGAGAAGGCCGCGCGGATCCAGATCGTGGACCTGCAGTACTTCGGCGCCTTTGGTCGCGTGTGGCTCTGCGGCGCCGAGGAGGAGATCCATCAGGCGTCCGCGGCGATCAAGAAGGCGCTGGACGGCGTGACCGGACGCGCCAACAAGGGCGACTCGTCGGTCTACTAGCGGCAGCCGAAAGGCAACATTGGGAGAGGATGGAGGCGCCACCCGGAATCGAACCGGGGATAAAGGTTTTGCAGACCTTCGCCTTACCGCTTGGCGATGGCGCCATCACTCGCGCCGGGATTTCTAATCGACCGTCGCGGCCGTGTCAACGGCCCGAGCGTCGACTTTCTACAAGCTACAGTCGGTTGCTCGCCACGCGTCGCCGGCCGCCTTGTCGCGTTTGAGCGCCACCGGGACCGGACTGCGACCGGCGCACGCCACGAAGACCTTCATGCTGCGATCGCTCGCGCTCGGCTCCGGCGGGTCCAGGCGCGCCGGGATGAAGCTCGACGCATCGCCGGGAACGGTCAGGTAGCTCGCCACCGTGCGGCGGATGGATCGCCAGGAGAACTCGCGGAGGCTGGGGATGGCGCGCGGCGCGTCGGTCCGATCGGAGTGGAAGCACTTCACGAACGCCGCGAAGCCCTGGTCGTCGTCCTCGGTGACCGCGGCTGCGAGCAGCGCACGCACGACCGCCAGGCAGCGCTCGCGCTCGGTGAGATGCGCGTCGGACTCGGCGACCGGCGCCGACGTCGCGAGGGCAAGCGGCGCCGGTGCTGCCGCGCGAGAGACCGGCACGGTCGTGAGTTGGGACACGACCTCGCGCAGCCGAGCCACCTCGGCCGTGAGCTCTCGAAGCGCCGCGACGACCCCGCTCAGGTCCGCGCGGGTCGCATCCTCGCCATCGCTCACTTGGCGGCCTGCGCCTGCAGCTCGATGAGGCACTCGACGAAGTCCGCCCCCTTCATGAGCTGATAGTCGTACTTGACCTGCGGATGCGGGTCCGCGGCGTGGATCTTCTCGGCGAGGCCGCGCGCATCGGCGCAGGCCTTCACCTTCTTGGCGAGGTCGGCGTTGGGCGAGGTGTAGTTCGTCTCGATGGGCTTGAGGTAGTGCGAGAGGTTCTCCTCGCGGTAGCCGAGCGGCATCTTCCCGCCGACCTCCGGCGGAACCTCGAGATCGGGCCGCACGCCGACGACCTGGATGGTGCGCCCGCTCGGGCTGTAGTACCGGGCGATGGTGAGCTTGATGTAGAAGTCCTTGCGCATCATAGGGCTGTACAGCGTCTGGACGCTGGCCTTGCCGAACGACCGCTCCCCAACGACGAGCGCCCGCGCGTTGTCCTGGAGCGCGCTGGCGACGATCTCCGAGGCGGAGGCGCTGCCGTCGTTGGTGAGCACCACCATGGGGACGTCCCAGGTGCCCTTGTCGTCGTGTGAGCGGTAGGTCTCGTCGTCTCTCGTGCGGTTCTTGACCGTGACGATGTTGCCTGCACGGAGAAAGAGGTCGGAGATCTTGACGCCCTGCTGCAGGAGACCACCGCTGTTGTTCCGCAGGTCGAAGACGAGGCCGCGCAGCTTGCCGCCAGCCGCCTTGCTCGTGAGCTCCTGAAGCTGCCGCTCCATCTCGCTGAGAGACGTCGGCACGAAGCCCGTGAGCTTGATGTAGCCGATGTCCTTGTGCTCGGGGACCATCTTGTGGGAGACGTTCTTGATCTCGACCTGCTCCCGCTGGATGACGACCACGCGGTCGTCTGGCTCGCCCTCGCGGTGGATCGTGAGCTTGACCTTGGAGCCCTTGGGGCCGCGGATCCGCTTGACCACCTTGTGCAACGGCATGCCGTCGATGGACTTGTCATCCACCTTGAGGATGAGGTCGCCCGCGCGAAGGCCCGCCTTCTGCGCGGGCAGGTTCTCGATTGGGCTCTCGATGATCGTCCGGTCATCCCGCTGGGTGAGCACGGCGCCGATCCCCGTAAAGGAGCTGTCGGTCGTGGCCTTGGTCGACTCCTCCCACGCCTCCCACGAGATGAGCGAGGAGTGTGGATCCAAGCTGAACAGGTAGCCCTGGCCGGCCGCGATCCAGTACTTGTTGAGCTTCTTGTCCTGCTCCTTCTTGGCCTTGGCGGCGTGCTCCTCGACGAACTTCATGACGGCCTGAAAGCGGCTCTGGTCGAACTGGATGTCCTTCCACGCCTTCTCCAGCAGCTCGCGGCGCTCGTTGAGTTTCTGCCACTTCACACGGATCTCGTCGTCGCTCAGCCGCTTCTTGCGCTCCTTCTTGCGCTTCTCCTTCTCGGCGTCGGTCTCGACCGGCAGCACGTGGATGACGTACGGATCGGACGCGTTCAGCTTGATGGTCTTGCCCTTGAGGCGCCCTTCCTCGTCCGGGTGGTCCTTGCGCGCCTTGTAGAAGGCGACCGGCAGCAGCTCGTGCACGTTGGGCAACGCCATCAGCCCGAAGTTGGCCGCCTCGGCGAAGGCGCGGGACTCGTCGATATTCTCTTCGATGTAATACGTCTTCACGTACTCGCGTACTTCCTCGAAGTTCGACGCGTCGAACTTGATCTTGGCCCAGTAGTCCTTCTTCTCCTCGGCGTCCTCTTCGTCGTCGTCCTCGGCGGCGAGGACCCCCTCGCGCGCAGAATCGTCTGAGGCGAGCGCCTCGCCCTCCGGGGCGCCGCTCGCGCGGGCCGGGGCCCCTGTGGGCGAGCGTGCGGCCAGCTGAGGCGCGCCGTCGTCGCTGCTCGGCTCGGGCGCCTCGACCGCGGCCGTGGTGGCCGAGGGTGCCTCCGTCGCCGCGGGAGTGGCCTCGGGCTCGACGACGGCCTCAGTCGCACGACGGCAGCCTCCGAGGGCGAGCCCAGCGATGAGAGACGCGGTCAGCAGCAGATGGGCGAGCTTCCGCAGAGTCAGGAGGTGTGCCACGTGATGGACTCCCAATGGTCGCGTTCCGGGTTGGCCCCGTGAACCTGTGAAGTCTAGGACCGGCCCCCCGGAGCGTCAAACCCCGCTGGCCACCGGACTTCGAACGAATGTCGCCAGCCGGCGATCTATTCCGGTGCGCTCGGCGCCATCAATGACGCCTCCTGCGCCTCGAGCAGCGCCGCATAGCGCCCACCGCCCGCGAGCAGCTCCTCGTGCGTCCCGCGCTCCACGATCCGCCCGGCCTCGACGACCACGATGAGGTTGGCCCTCCGAATCGTCGACAGGCGATGGGCGACCACGAGGACCGTCGTCGCGGCGAAGATGCGCTGGAGTGCCTGCTGGATGAGCGCGTCGGTGGCGCCGTCGACGCTCGCGGTCGCCTCGTCGAGGAGCAGCACCGCGGGCCGGCGGCACATCGCGCGTGCCAGCGCGACGAGCTGCGCCTGACCGACCGAGAGCCGGCTGCCGCGCTCGCCGACGTCGCCGTCGAGCCCGCCTGGGAGCGCCGCGACCGCCTCACGCAGTCCGACGAGGTCGAGCGCCGACTCGATCGCCGACTCCGACAGGGTCTCATCGCCCATCGTGACGTTGAAGCGCAGGGAGCCGCGGAAGAGGTAGACGTCCTGAGGCACGGAGACCACGTGGGCGCGGAGCCACGCCGCGTCCAGGTCGCGCACCTCGTGGCCGTCCAGAGTGATGGAGCCCGTGTAGCCGTCGTAGGTCCGCGTCAGCAGCCGCCCGAGCGTGGTCTTGCCCGCTCCCGTCGAGCCCACGATCGCGACGACCTGACCAGGCGCGATGTCGAGCGTGACGCCATCGGCCGCGAGCCGCTCCGTACCAGGGTACGTGAAGCGCACGTCTCGAAACGCGATGCGTCCCGATGGCCGCTCGTTGGGCCGAAGCGCCGCGCCGGTGTCGGGCACAGCGATCGTATCGAGGAGGCCGAAGATGCGCTCGAGCGCCGAGAACGACTGCTGGAGCGTGGCGTACTTGCCGGAGAGCTCTCGTATTGGAACCAACGCCCGCTGCGTGTACTCCACGAACGCGATGAGCAGGCCCGGCGTGATGACGAGCGTCGCGACGAGGCCGCCGCCGTAGCCCACGACGAGGCCGATACAGATGCCGGTGACGCCGTCCATCGTTGCGTAGAGCAAGGCATCGTAGAGGTTCCACCGCCGAAACGTCTCGAGCGTGGCCCCCGAGAGCCGGTCGAAGTCCGCGCGCGTGCGCCGCTCCGCGCCGTTCTGTTGGACGAGCTCCACGCCCCCGAGGTGCTCTTGCAGGAAGCCGTTCAGCTCGCCCATGCGCTGTCGGATCGCGGTCGACAGCTCGCGGAGGCGCCGTCGAAAGCGATCGACGATCCAGAGGACGAGCGGGAGCACCGCAAACGCGACCAGCGTCAGTCGCGGCGAGAGCCACAGCATGGTCCCGACGACGGCGACGAGGCGCACGAGATCGGTCACGATGCCGACCGCGCCGAGGGACAGCGACTCGCCGAGGGCCTCGAGGTCGCTGGTCGTGCGCGACAGGAGCTGGCCGGTCGGGTGCCGATCGAAGAACGCGGAGCGCTGACCGAGCACGTTCTTGAACACGTCGCGGCGGAGGGCGGCGACGCCGTCGTAGCCGACGCGCGTGGCGAGGTAGACCTGCAGCGCGCCCAGCAGGTACTCCAGGACCACCACGGCGAGGACCGCAAGCGCCAGTCCGCCGAGCTCGAGGCCGTCGGCGTGCGTGAGGGCGCGATCGATGGCCTGGCCGAGCAGCTTGGGCTGCAGGACGCCGCAGATGGCCACGAGCGGGACGAGGACGAGCGAGAGCAGGAGCGCCGCCCGCCATGGACGGACCCAGCCGTCGTAGAAGCGGCGGAGGAGCGACCACTCGGAGGCAGCCTTCGGCGCCGTTGTCTGTGTCGGCGTCCCCGTTCGGTGCGTGGCCGTCACGGGGAGGCCTCGGTCGGTGCCGCCTCGCGCTCTTCGCGGTTCCACGCTTCGGCGAAGGGGCCCGATCCGTGGAGCAGCTCGGACGGCGGACCCTGCTCGACGATGCGACCGCGGTCGAGCACGATGACGTGATCGGCGTGCCGCAGGGCCGAGATGCGGTGACTCACGATGATGGCGGTCTGCCGGCCCCGCGCGGCAGAGATGGCGCTCACGAGGCGTTGCTCCGTGTCGTGATCGACCGCCGAGAGCACGTCGTCAAGCACGAGGATGCGGGCGTCGCGGTAGAAGGCCCGCGCCAACGCGGTGCGCTGTCGCTGTCCTCCAGACAACGTCACGCCGCGCTCGCCGACCAGCGTGTCGAGACCCCGCTCCAACGCCATGGCCTCATCGTAGAAGCAGGCCCTTGTCAGGGCGTCCTGCAGCCGCTGCGGCTCGGACGCACGATCCGGATCCCCGAGCGCGACGTTCTCGCCGAGCGAGCGGCTGAAGAGGTGCGCAGTCTGGGGCGCGACGGCAAAAACGGAGCGCAGATCGGCGAGAGGCACCTCGAGCGCGTCGCGGTCCCCGACGTATACGGTATTGGCCGGGGGGAGCTCCAGCCGTAGAAGGAGGCGCAGGAGGGTCGTCTTTCCGGAGCCGTTGGGCCCGAACACACCGAGGGTGTGGCCTGCGGGCAACGCGAACGACACGTCGTCGAGGGCGAGGGGGCGCTCCTCGCCGGGATAGCGAAACGACAGGTGTGCGACGCGGAGCCCGAGCGGACCCGACGGCAGCGTGGTCTTGGGCTCCGGCTCGTCCGCCGACTCGTCGAGGATCTCGAACAGCCGCCGCAGCGAGACCTGCCCCCGCTGGATGACATTGACGACCCAGCCGAAGGACGTGAGCGCACCGACGATGTTGCCGACGTAGACGGCGTATGCTGAAATGTCGCCGAAGTGCAGCCTCTTCTCGGCGACGAGCGTGGCGCCGCGATACAGCAGGACCAGGATGGCGAGGTTGCCCACGACGCTGACGACCGGCAGCAAAAACGAGCGCAGGAACGCGATGCGCACCAGGAGATCACGGTAGCCCCGGTTCTTGGCGTCGAAGCGGGCCAGCATCGCGCCATCGGCGCCGAACGCGTGCACGGTGCGGACGCCGTTGTACGTCTCGAGGATCTCGTCGGTCAGCGCGGCCATCTCCTCCTGCGAGCGCCGCATGTGCGTGAGCATGCGCCGGATGCTGAGCCAGGCGAGGAGGGTCGCGGCCGCCAAGGGCACGATGCAGCCGAGCGTCAGCTCCAACGAGATGCTGAGCATTCGCGCGAGGTTCAATGGCAGCGCGAAGGCGATGTTGACGAGCTGGAGGCCCGCGAAGCCGACCAGCACGCGGACGAACTGGACGTCGTGCGAGGCGCGGCTGACGAGGTCGCCGAGCGGTCGCCGGCGGAAGAAGCGCGGCGGCATGGCCAGGACGTGCCCGAAGAAGTCGAGGCGAAGTGCGTGCTCCGAGACGCGTCCGGGGTTGAAGATGAGGACGCGCGAGGCCGTTCGAACGAAGATGATGGCGATGGACGCCAGCAGCAGGCCGAGGACCCACGGCAGGGGCCCGGCCTCGAAGCCGGAGCGGGAGTCCACGCGGCGGAGCGCCTCGGCGAGCAGCCACGGCACGAGGACGGAGAGCCCGTTGGTGAGGCCGAGCGCGACGATGCCCGCGAGATAGGCGCGCCAATGCGGCGTGGCGTAGCGACGGATGAAGCGGGCGACGTCACTCATGAGCGGACTCGGGGGCACCTGGTTGAATCGCTCCGGTGCCAGAGGCATCCTGCGAGCCCGAAGCGCGGCGTGACGCTAGCACGCGACGCGACACGGGACGAGACGACCCGAGGAGATTCCATGGCAGGTCACCCCAAGCGCATCAAGCCGACCGAAGCCCACGCCCGCCTGCTGGTCGAGCCTGGGCTCCGCTATGTCGATGTCCGCTCCGTCGCCGAGTTCGAGCGCGGTCATCCCATCGGCGCGGTGAACGTGCCGCTGCTCGACCACGATCCGGACACCGGTCAGCTCGTCCCGAACGAGCAGTTCCTCGAGGTGATGCAGGCGCACTTCGCGCCCGATGGTCCGCTCGTGGTGGGCTGCGCGGCCGGCGGTCGCTCATTGCGGGCCGCGATGGTCTTGATGAGCGAGGGCTACACCGACGTGGTCGACATGCTGGGCGGCTACTCCGGTCAGCGCGATCCGACGGGGCGCATCGTCGAGGCGGGTTGGGAGCAGCTGGGCCTGCCCTCGACGACCGCGGCAGGCGATGGCGAGACGTACGCGTTTCTCGCCAGCAAGGTGCGGTGAAAGCCTGGCTGCTCGCGGGGCTGCTGCTGCTGGTGATTGGCGGCATCACGTATACGGTTGGGATTTCGACGCGGCCGACTCCCGTCGACGACGCGCTCGTTTCTCAGCGTTCTCCGTTGCCCTTCGCCGCGCCCTCCGCCGGGCAGTCCGCCGCGCCGTCCGCAGCGCGAGCGCCAGCCGAGCGGCCGGTGGTCCGCGAACCCGAGCCGCTCGTGCGGCCGCCCGCGCCGCCGGTGGAAGGGGGCGCGCCCGTGGTTGTCGAGGTGCCCCTGCCGACGTCCATGGGGCTCTCGACCGCGCGCGTCACGGCCTACCACGACGTCAAGCCGGGCTTCCATGTGGTCGTCAGTGGCGCGCCCGGCGGCGGTGAGGCCGAGCGCACGTGGACCGACCTCGGGACCATTGTCCTGACCGCGCTGATGATCGCCATCGAGCCGGCGCCGCTCGGCCTGGTCGTCGAGATCGCGACCGCGGGCGACGTGCCGATGGTCGACGCGTTGGCCCCGCTGCTCCTTGGGGCCCGACTCTCGCTCGCGCGCCGGCCTTGGCCGTCCGGGCAGCTCGTCGCGGGCGTGGTCGCACCCGATGGCACGATCGGCGCGCGTGGGGCGACGCAGCGGGCCGAGCCCATCGTCGACGGCCTGGCTGCAAAGGCCGGACTCCGCCGTGCCTGGCCGCGATCGGTCGACGCGTTTCTCGCGCTCTCGAACGGACAAGAGCCGCGCGATGCCGTGGAGCCGTCCCCGCCCGCCGTCGAGACCGGCGCCGAGGCACGGCAGCGGCGCGCGGATCGGCACCGTGACACGCTCCAGCGCGCGACCAGCCGAGCGATGGCGTCGCTGTCTCCGCTCTTTCAAGAGCCGCCCGACTGGCCCGAGCTCGTCATTCAGTCCCAGCGTGTCCTGACGTCGCTCGAAGCGGCAACGGCCACCGACGCCATCGAGGCCGCCTGGCACGCCGGAGTGCTCGCCCGCTCGCTGCGCGGTCTCCCGCTCGTCGCCGCCCGCGCCGAGCGCCTCGTCGCGCAGGGCAAGCCAAAGCGGGACGCGCTGAAGGGGCCGTCTCTCGCGGAGCTTGGACGCCTGACGCGGACTTGGGTGGACTGCGAGGCGGACGTGCGGGAGTCCCTGACGCGGCTGGCTCGGCCACGTGGCCGCCTCCCGGACACGGCGCACTCGTGGCTCCAGTCGCGGCGCGCGGCGCTCTCGCAGCTCGCGCTGGCCCTGCGCCACACGCTCGAGCGGCAGGTCCCCCGCCCGCGGTCGTTGGACGCGGCCTTTCCGTGGTCGGATGCCCGCTTCCTGGCGACGCGGCCCGCTGACGGAGGGACGGAGAGCCTGGTCGCGAGCTATGGCGACGCCCTCGCCGAGGTCGCCGCGCTATGGACCGGCCTCTTCGTCGCCGCCGCGTACGGGCCGGCCCATACCCTGGACGTCGCTGGTCCCGCCGGGCTGACCTTGGACGAGCGGCGGATCGCGGAGCTGGCCGTCGGTGATGCGCTGCGTGCGGCCGAGCGGGCCCTCGGCAGCATCGCGGGCATGTCTGAGCGCGTCCCTGAGGCGTTCACTGCCCTGCGCGCGCCTCCCGTCGCCGCCGACGAACGCGTCGATGCGGCGGTCATCGTCGCGACCCTCGGCCAGGCGCACGTCCTCATCCTCGCCCGCTCCGAGATCGCCCTTGCGCTGCCGCACTTTCCCGGCACAGGATCCCCCTGATGAGCCTCCACCCCTCCGAGCTCCCCTGGCAGGCACCCCCGCGCGGCGATCACCCGCTGCGGCGCTTGTCCGTGCGGTGGCTCGGCACGGCGGGGTACGAGCTGAGCGCGGAAGGCACGACCGTGCTCATCGACCCGTACCTCACGCGGGTCTCCCTGTGGCGCTACCTGTTCAGCCGCATCTCACCTGCCGCCAGCCGCGTTCGGCAGTGGGTCACCCGCGCGGATGCGGTGCTGGTCGGCCATAGCCACTTCGATCACGTCATGGACGTCCCGCTCATCGCGATGCTGACCGGCGCGACCGTCTACGGCTCGCGCTCGACATCGACGTTGTGCGGCACCGCCGGCGTGCGCCCCGACCGCATGGTCACCTTCCCGGAGCGCGGCCTCGAGTTCGAGCTCGGTCCCTTCCACGTCCGCGCCGTGCCGAGCGAGCACAGCCGCTTCTACTTCGGGCGCATCCCGTACCCGGGCGAGATCCCGCCGACCTGCGAGCTGCCCATGCGCGGCAGCCGCTATCGCTGCGGCCAGGTGTTCAGCTTTCACATCCGTGTCGGGCGTCTCTCGCTCTATCACTGCGGCAGCGCCAACCTGCTCGACGACGCCATCAGCCTCGGCTCGAGCGACGGCGTCGATGCGCTGCTCGTGTGCATCGCCGGCCGCGCCTCGACCGAGCGCCTCATGCCGCGCCTCTTTCGTCAGCTCTCGCCCCGCCGAGTGGTGCCGATGCACTACGACAACTTCTTCCGCCCGCTCGGATCCCCCATGGGCCTGCTGCCCGACACGCGATTTGGACGTTTCGTCGATGACGTACAGCGAGTCAGCCGTGAGACACCCGTCTCCACGCTCGAGCCCGGCTCGGCGATCGAGCTCGCGTACTGACCGGGGTCAGTGGACGAGGATGGACGGCGGCCGTCCGGGTGTCCGGCACGACAGGTGGGCCACCAGGGGCTCACCGCGCTCGGTCGTGGCCTCGATCAACGCGACGAGGAACCCGGCCCGATCGACGGTGAGGTCCGCCCGTCCCACCGCCTGGACGCGGCCCTCCGGGAGGTCCAGGATCAGCGCTGCCGTGCTCTGGCAGTGACCGCCGGCTCCGAAGCCGACGACGACGACCGAGCCATGCAGATCGTGATACCGATCCTCTCCTACGCGCCGCTCGCGCAAGATCTCGGAACCATTGGCGACTTCATAGACGGAGGCATCGTCGCCGTCGTCGAGCACGACCGTCGCGACGCAACCGACCGGTTCGACCCGGAGCCCAACTTGCGAGTCCATGGTGATCCTTCCCCAGCAGAGAGAGCCGAGACCATCGTAGCAGGCCGCGCGGGCTCGCGTGGGGGAAATTTCGCCAAGTGGTCGTTGTTACGGAAGAAAAAAGCACGTTTGGGTTCGGCATCCCCTCGGGCTCCAGCGTCCTCGTCCAACGACGTGGTATAGGACCGCCGTGCCTATCGATCTCAACGCGTTCGGCCGCTATCGCTTGTTGCGCCGCGTCTCCATGGGCGGGATGGCCGAGGTCTTCAAGGCCAAGTGCTACTCGGACGCCGACAACGAGAACGCCATCGTCAAGGTGGTCGCCCTCAAGCGGCTGCTCCCGACGTTGGGCGAGAGCGAGGGGCTCGTCGAGATGTTCCTCCAGGAGGCCAAGCTCGCCGCGCGCCTCGACCATCAGAACGTCTGCCGCATCCACGAGCTCGGCAAGGTCGGGCCGACGTACTACATCTCTATGGAGTACATCTATGGCCACGACCTGCGCGAGATCTTCAAGGCGCACCTCGAGCAGGGACGGCGGGTGGATCCCTACATCGTCGCGTGGGTCGCAGCCCGCGTCTCCGATGCGCTCGCCTTCGCGTGGAGCCATCCGGGCGAGGACGGCGCCCCGCTGCGGCTCGTGCATCGTGACATCAGCCCCCAGAACGTGATGGTCGGCTTCGACGGGACCGTGAAGGTCATCGACTTCGGCATCGCCAAGGTCGCCAACGCGACGGTCACCACCGCGGCTGGCGTCATGAAGGGGAAGTACGCCTACGTCTCCCCGGAGCAGGCGCGCCGTGAGCCGCTCGACAGCCGCTCGGACATCTGGTCGCTCGGCGTCGTGCTGCACGAGCTCCTGTCGAGCCGCCGCCTCTTTCTCGGCGAGACCGTCGCCGACACCATCGACCAGGTGCTCCACGCGCAGGTCCCACGGTTGGAGGGCATCCCCGAGGCGCTGGCCGACGTCGTGGCGCAGATGCTCGAGCGGGATCTGGAGGCGCGGCTCCGGACGCACGAGGACGTCGCGTCGGCCCTGAACCGGGTCGTCGCGCTCTCGGAGGCGCCCATCAACGAGCGCGTCGTCGCGGAGTGGATGGACGGGCTCTTCCCCGAGCGCCGGCCGCTCGAGGAGGACCTGACTGACGACGACGTGCGTATTCTGCTCTCCGCCGAGGACCGCGGCGAGGAGACCACCGACCAGAAGGCCGATCCGTCCGGCGCGACCCAGATCTTCCTCGCCGACACCACCGGCCAAGGCGACTACCGCGCTGTGCTTCAACGCCTGCTCCGCGAGGGTCGGCTCCATACGGTGGTCACCGACGGGAGCCAGTCCGTGCCTCAGTCCGTGCCGCCCCAGCCGCCGTCACCGGTGGCGATCGCGCCGATCACGAAACCCGTGGACCCGCGGTGCGCCCGAGACGCCACGCGCGCGGCGTGGGCCGTGCTCGGGACCATCGTCGTGCTCTGGGTGCTCGCCTGGATGGCTCGCGGCCTATGAGCCGTTGCGCTTGCGCACGTCTTTGAGGGCGCCGTCGAGCGCGACCTTGAGCGCGTTGTTGTGCGGCTCGATGCCCACGGTCAGGCGCTGCCGCACGCGCTCACGCTGCCGCTCCTTGTAGGCGGTGTGGCTCGTGGCCTCGTTGCGCTCGTTGCGGTCCCACGAGAGCCGGTCGAACATCTGGAACTCGACGTTCAAGAAGACGATGCGGCCCAGGTGGCGCAGGTGCGCGTTCTCGGGACGGTCCATCAGGTGGTCGATGCGCACGGGCAGATCGACGACGAAGTTCAGCATGCGGAACTCCGTGGCCGAGCACTCGTTGTGGTCCCTCCGCAGCGGATCCTTGCGCTCGAGCTCCAGATCGAACTGGAGGCGCCGCTCGAGTTCGCCCGAGGCCACGTGCCGGTCGAACCAGCTGCTAAAGTCGAGCAGGTCATTGGTCGTCTCTTCCGGGACGGCGTAATTGAATGGAAATAGGTGCCTGGTCATCTCGGCGAGCACCGAGACGACGTCGTCGGTCGTCTCGCAGATGACCCGGAAGCGGAGGCGGTCCAGGATCTCGGTCGCCGTGGCGCGGCGCTTGGACAGGAGTTTGGTGATGACGCTCTGGCGCGTCTTGCGGCTGCCGGTCATGACCACGATCGCGTAGCCGAGCGCTTGAATCTCCGTCATGGCCCGCGCGACGCGGCGCTCGACCAGCGCGAAGATGTCGAGCTCCGAGAGCGCCAACGACAGCCGCAGCTCGCGCGCCTCGAGGTGATGAATCGTGTGCACCGTCTTCAAGAGGATGCACGCATCGGTCTGATCGTCGCTTCCGCGCTTGCCCCCGGGCGAGGACGGCTGCGACGCGGCCAGGAACGGGACCGTGGGGTCCGACGGTGCCCACAGGCGCTTCGGGATCTTGAGGTCGAGCGTCGTCGACAGGTACTCATTTGCCATGCGAAGCAGCGCACGGAGGCGGCGCACGTCCTCGGGGACCTCCGTGTCCACGCCGTTGACGCGCAGGAAGTCGCGAACCTCGTCCTCGGTCTCGAAGCCCATGCGGTACCAGTCGATGACCGAACCGCCGCGCAGAATGAGGCGCACTTGCTCGATGAGCCCGACCGTCCAGGTGCGACCGGACGCGAGTCCAGTGACAGGGGCGGGTTGTATGACCGGGCTCGAGGTGCTAATCATTTCGGGGTCGCTGCGCCTCGCGGCTCGTAGAGGGGCAGTGTACTCGCGGCTCTCAGAGGCCACAAGCCCGCCGCGGCGGGTGCGAGGGCCGCTGACCGCTTCGGAGTCAGAACCGAACGCCTGCGAGTCGCGTTAGCGTCGATGTGAGTTACGAGGTCGGGCCCAGGAACGGGCGCGACGGCGAGGGAGGGCGTGACGGGATGAAGCTCCAGTGCGACCAGTGCGGTACGCGATACGCGATCAAAGACGACAAGGTGCGTGGTCCCGACCGGGTCTTCAAGATCCGGTGTAAGAGCTGCAACGCCGTCATCACCGTGCACGGCATCACCGAGCAGAGCGCCGAGCCCGCCGCGCCACCGGACGCCAACGAGTGGTACTTCGCGGTCGAAGGGCAGCAAAGCGGTCCGATGACGCGCTCGGAGCTGGAGGACCAGATCCGCCAAGGCGCGGTGCCTCGAACGGCCTTCGTCTGGCATGCCGGAATGGACGACTGGGTCGGGCTGCCGTCGATCAAGGAGCTCAACGATCTCATCCCCGACGGCGCGACCTCGGCCGATGATCTCATCGACGCGCTCGCGGCCGAGTCCGATTCGGGCAAGGGCGCCGATGCCGCCAGCGCCGAGGCGCCGCGGCCCGACCTGGATGCCGCCGACGCGACCATCGTCGATGAGCCCAAGCACGACGACCTGCTCGATCGCCCGACCGCCGGCGTGGCGGCCTCGACGACGCTCGATCAGCTCTTTCGCGACGATCCGCGACCGGCGGCGCCCGAGGTCAACGTCACTCGCCTGCCGGAGCCAGCCTCCAGAGCCGAGCCCGCCCGCCCCGCGGCGCAGGACCACGACGACGGCGGCTTCTTCGACGCCCCCGAGGGCAACGCCCAGGACGACAAGAAGCGCGACAGCGGTCGGTTGGCCTATCAGCGGCATGATAACTCGGTCCTGTTCTCGTTGTCGGAGCCCGAGGGCGACCAGCGCCCAAAGGATGACAAGAAGTCCAAGGCGTTGGCCGCGCTCGCCGCGGACTCCGGCTTGGTCGATATCCGTGCTTTCTCCAAGAAGAAGAAGGACCAGAAGGAGCAGAAGGGCGACGTCTTCGCGGTGCTCGTCGGTGAGGACACCGCACGCAAGTCGCCGGCCACGTCCACCACGGCCGATGGCCTCCCGTCGCTCGCTGCGGCCCCCCCCATCGCCGTGCCGGTGCTCCAGAAGAAGCGCAAGGGCAACGGCATGGTCGTCGGCGTCATCGCCGGTGCGGCGATCGCGGCGGGCGTGTCCGCCGTCGTCATCATGTCGATGAACAAAGACGACAAGAAGGACGAGCCCAAGAAGGAGACGCCGGTGGCCGTCGCGCCCGTGGCCACGGCTCCCGCCGCTCCCGCGCCCAAGCCGGCCCCAGGAGCGCCTGTCGCCCAGCCGCTCCCGCCGCCCGCGGTCAAGCCCGCCACGGGTCCCGTTGCTCCGGCCCCGCCGGCTCCGGCGCTCGCGACCGGC
>SXOX01000025.1 GCA_005776585.1 Pseudomonadota bacterium
CTGCTCACGTTCTTCTTCCGCCAGCTGCCGGAGCTCATCGAGCGCGGCCACATCTTCCTGGCGCAGCCGCCTCTGTACAAAGTCAAGAAGGGGAAGAAAGAGATCTTCCTCAAGGACGATGCGGCCAAGCACGAGCACACGTTCAAGAACGGCATCATCGACGTGCGCCTCGTGGGCGAGGGCCAGGACCCCGACGAGCGCGGGATCGAGGGCGAGGCGCTGCTCGCCTACCTCCTCCAGATTCGGCAGTACGAGACGCTGCTGGATCGCTTTCAGCGCCGGCGCGACGCGCGCGTGGTGGCTGCTGCGATGTATGCCACGGGGCTGACCGCGGAGACGCTGCACGAGTCGCGCGACGTCGAGGCCCAGCTTGCGGCGATGACCGCGTGGCTCAACGGGCGCTACCTGGATCTGGGCCAGGTCACGACGCGCATCGAGGAGGACCCGGAGCACGGCGGGGTCGCGGCCATCGTGGAGACGCGGGTCAGCGGCGTGCGTCGCGTCACGCGCTTCGACCAGGAGCTGTGCCGCTCGCCCGAATTCATCGAGCTGCGGCGGCTAGTGACGGAGTTTGCCTCCATCGGCAAGGGTCCGTACGCCGTCTTGAGGGCCGATGGCACCGTCGAGGCGACGCCACGGGATCCGTCCGACGTGCTCGCGCACTTCGAGAGCCGCGGCGTCAAGGGGCTCGAGATCAGCCGATACAAGGGCCTCGGCGAGATGAACCCCGAGACGCTGTGGGAGACCACGATGAACCCCGCCAACCGAACGCTCCTTCAGGTGCGCGTGGATGACGCTGTCGAGGCAGACGCCATCTTCCAGGTGCTCATGGGAGACGAGGTCGAGCCGCGGCGCGAGTTCATCAACGAGAACGCGCTCAACGTGCAGAACCTCGACATCTGACGGCGCTGATCAGCATGGACGTCGCGCTCGGGCGCATGCTCGCAGAGGTCGAGTCACATTTCTGCGCGCTCCGCGGTCAGGGGCTCGTGCTCTCAGAGCGTGACGTGAGCCTCGTCGAGGCGTGGCATGCCGCAGGATACTCCGCGCCACGCGTGTGCCAGGCGTTGACCGAGGCTATGGCCGAAGGTCGGGACCGGCGCGGCGCCAAGGCGCTACCTGGCTCACTCGCCTATTTCCGCCGCTCGGTCGAGGCTCGACTGCGACGCGAGGCCGGGAAAGTCGCGGAGGGCGCGGTGGCACCCGCGGATTCGGCTCCCGAGTCCAACGTGGATGAGCGCCTCGACGCCTTGCCCGAGAGCGAACGCGAGCGCATTCTGGCGAGCGTGGAGGCGTGGATTGACCGCGAGCGGCATCAACTAGGTCGGGCCGGCCTCGAACTCCGCCGGCAGGCGCTCCTCGAGGACGCGCTCGACGGGCGCTTGCCGCCATTGCCGGCGAGGGGCCGCTGATGCCGGCCACGTGCGCGCTGTGTGACGACCTGCGCTATCGGACGCGGGCCGGAGCGCGTTGGGCCGAGGCGGTCGTCTGCTCGTGTCAAGACGCGTGTAAGGAGTGCGGCGGGACCGGAAGGCAGCGCTTCGACCGACCCGACGGGCGCGTCGAATTCGGTACCTGCTCGTGTCGGCACCTGGCGGCGCGCGTGCAGCACTTCAACCGGGCCCACCTTCCGGCCACCTATCACAGTAAGCGCGTCGAGCGCTTCGACCTCGCCGATGCGACGGCCGCCGAGGCACGCAAGGCCGTGCTCGAGTTCCAAGCTCGCGGCAAGCTCGGCGATCGCGGGCTGATGCTCATCGGACCTCCGGGGGTCGGCAAGACGCACCTCTTGTGCGGCCTGCTCCGGTTCCTGGTGCTCGAGCGCGGCATGACCGCGCGCTACGTCGACAGCTTCCAGCTGCTCGAAGAGCTGCGGCAGCACTTCGAGCTGGGCAAGGGCGCAAGCAAGCTCAGGGAGGAGGTCGCGAGCGTGCCGGTGCTCGGCCTTGACGAGCTTGGCAAGACACGCGCGACGGGATGGCAGATCGAGGTGCTCGACCAGATCGTGAGCCGACGCTACGACGGCGGGCTGACTACGTTCGTGGTGACGAACTACCGCATCCGACCTGGGGAGGGAGGCGACCCGGAGCCACAGCTCGGGGGCCGCCGGCGCGCGGAGGTCGTGGCACCCAAGGCCGCGGAGGAGAGCCTCCAGGACCGCGTGGGGCAGCGCATCTTTAGTCGGCTCGTCGCCATGTGCCGGCCGATGGAGATCGTCGCTCCGGACCGACGGTTGAAGGACGGCTAGCTAGTCGCGGCGGCCGCCACCGGCCAGCAGCAGGATGATGCGTAGGATGTTCACGAACAGGTTCACGAAGTTGAGGTAGAGCGTGAACGACGCGGCGACGTGCTCGTTGGTCGGGTACTCGCGCATGATTCGCTGGGTGTCGAACAGGATCCAGCCCGCAAACAGCACCACGCCGAAGAACGAGATCAGCAGCGCAAAGCCCGTGCTCTGGAAGAAGAAGCTCAGCAGCATGACGCCGAGGAAGCCCCAGGTCGCGACCGTGAGCATGCCGGCGAGGAAGCTGAAGTCCCGCTTGGTGAAGAACGTGTAGGCCGTGAGGCCGCCGAAGGTCACGGTCGTCAGGCCGAGCGCCTGCCAGACGTAGGTCATGGACGACTGACCGAGCTGCCGCGCCATGAGCATGGCCACGAAGATGATGCCGCTGAGCACGAAGCCGGTGAACAACGAGTAGGCCGCAAAGGCGATGACGTTGACGCCCTGCATGTGGCGGACCTTCATGAGGCCCCAGCCCATGCCCATCCAGGCGAGCATGATGAGGATGGCTCCCATGAAGCTGTTCGAGAACATGAAGGCGCGCTCGGTGAGGCCGGTTTGGATGCTGATGCCGGCGCCGACGGCCGTCATGAGCAACGCGGCGGTCATCCAACCGTAGACGCGCTGAAGGAACGCGAGGCGCTCACTGACGGAGGCCTGGGCGACCGGGCGGGCGGTTGCGGTATCGAAGCTGTACATGGTTCTTATCGTCTCCTTGGGTTCAACGACTCAAAAGATGGCGCAACGCGGCGACGTGTCAAGTACGCCTCGCTTTTAGGCCGGGCTTGAACCCGGCGTTGGGCGGTGCTACACAAGCGGCCCATGAGCGGGATCCGGCTTCGCAGCTACACGTTTCTGGACAGCCTCCAGCCCCAGCTCGCGTCGTTCATCGGCAAGACCGCGCGCGGCTTCTTGCCGATTCCGAGCATGGCGAGCTTGTGGATCGAGATTGCTCCGGGCATCTCCATCAACCGCGTGACCGACGTCGCGCTCAAGGCCAGCACCGTCGTACCGGGCGTGCAGGTGGTCGAGCGCGCCTTTGGCGTGCTGGAGATCCACGACCGCGACAAGGGGCAGGTCATGATCTCGGGCAAGGCCGTGCTCGACGCGCTGGAGCTCAAGGAGACTGACCGCGTCAAGCCCAAGGTCATGTCCACGCAGGTCATTCGCTCCATCGAGCCGTATCAGGCGCAGATCATCAACCGCGACTCGCAGGGCATGATGATTCTGCCGGGGCAGTCGCTGTTCATCCTGGAGACGGAGCCCGCGGCCTACGTCACCTTCGCCGCAAACGAGGCAGAGAAGGCGGCCAACGTCTTCCTGGTCAACCTGCGGCCTATCGGCGCGTTCGGGCGCCTGTGGATGGCGGGGACCGAGGCCGAGATCGACAGCGCCGCCGAGGCGGCAATGAAGGCCATCGAGAGCATCGAAGGCGTACCCGGAAAGTAGTTCCCGTAAGTTTATGGACCGCGGCTCGCACGGGTCGCGCATGACGAAAGAGGTTCGAGAATGTCAGACGCGCTTGGAATGATCGAGACCCGCGGCTTCGTGGGCATGGTCGAGGCGGCCGACGCCATGGTCAAGGCAGCCAAGGTCGAGCTCGTGGGCTACGAGAAGATCGGCGGTGGCTACGTCACGTCCATCGTTCGCGGCGACGTCGCGGCGGTCAAGGCAGCCACCGAGGCCGGCGCCCGTGCGGCCGAGCGCGTGGGGGAGCTCGTGTCGGTGCACGTGATCCCGCGCCCGCACGGCAACATCGACGCGGTCCTTCCGCTCGGACGCCAGACCAAGGCCGGCTAGTCGGCCATGATCCTCGGACGCGTCGTCGGGACCCTCGTCGCGACGAAAAAGGACCCCGAGCTCGAGGGGCTTCGTCTGCTCCTCGTGCGCGAGGTGGACCAGTCGCTCGCGTTGGTCGGCAAGCTCGTCGTGGCGGCGGACGCAGTCGGCTCCGGTGTGGGTGAGGTCGTGCTGTACGCCGCGGGCTCGTCGGCGCGGCAGACCAAGGTCACCCAGAACCGGCCGGTGGACCACGTCATCATGGCGATCGTCGACCAATTCGAGATTGGCGGTGAGCTGCTCTACGACAAGGGGCGCGATCCCTAGTCTTGGCGTCAGGGGGCCGGCCCCCTTGCAACTCCCGGGGTGAGCCGTGGCAGCTTCAGATTACAGCGATCAGCAGATTTCACGCATCGTCGAGAAGGTCGTCGCGAAGCTGGCTTCCGACGGCACGCTCAACAAGCTCGCCGCTCCAGCGACCACTGCGCCCAGCGCGCCGCGGGTCAGCGTGCCCACGTTCCAGGCGGGCGACGGCATCTTCGGCGATCCAGACGCCGCGGTGGAAGCGGCCCGACGCGCCTATGAGGAGATCAAGGCCGTCCCGCTCGAGACGCGCAAGAAGGCCATCGAGGCGATGCGCGAGGTCGGTCGACGGCTCAACCCCGAGCTGTCGCGCATGGCGGTCGAGGAGACCGGCCTCGGGCGCGTCGAGGACAAGCTCAACAAGAACCTCCTCGTCGCCAACAAGACGCCCGGCATGGAGGCGCTCATCCCGCGCTCGCACACGGGCGATCGTGGGCTCACGCTCGACGAGCGGTCGCCGTATGGTGTCATTTGCAGCATCACGCCCTGCACCAACGCCACCGAGACCATCCTCAACAACGCCATCGGCATGATCGCGGGCGGCAACGTCGTGGTGTTCAACACGCACCCGACCGCCAAGAACGTGAACAACTTCTTCATCCGCGAGCTCAACCGCGCGATGACGGCTGTGGGCTATCCTTCGAATGTGCTCACCTCGATTGGGGATCCCACCATCGAGAGCGCGCAGGCGTTCATGAAGCACCCGGGCGTCCGCATGCTGGTCGTCACGGGCGGCGGGCCGGTCGTCAAGGCCGCGATGACCTCGGGCAAGAAGTGCATCGGCGCGGGTCCAGGCAATCCGCCTGCGCTCGTCGATGAGTCGGCCGATCTGGCCAAGGCCGCCAAGGACATCGCAGCGGGCCACAGCCTCGACAACAACATCGTCTGCATCATCGAGAAGGAGGTCATCGTCGTCGAGTCGGTGGCCGATCGCTTCAAGACGGAGCTCGAGCGCGCCGGCGGCTATCACCTCAAGGACGCCGACGTGGCCAAGCTCGAGAAGGTCCTCGTCGAGGACGGCCACATCAATCGCAAGTTCATCGGAAAGAACGCGAACATCATCCTGCGTGAGATTGGCATCACCGCTCCCGACAGCCAGCGCTTCGCGTTCTGCGAGGTCGACGAGAAGCACCCGTTCGTGCAACTCGAGCAGCTCATGCCCATTCTGCCGGTGTTCCGGGTGCGCGACGCCGACGCAGGCATCGAGGCCGCCAAGCGCGTCGAGCACGGCTTCTTCCATACGGCGACTTGCCACAGCAAGAACATCGACGTGCTCCACAAGATGGCGCGCGCGGTCAACACGTCGCTCTTCATCAAGAACGGGCCGAGCTACGCGGGCCTCGGCATGGGCGGCGAGGGCTTCACGAGCTTCACGATTGCCGGCCCGACGGGCGAGGGCCTCACGACCGCGTGGCACTTCACCCGCGAGCGGCGCTGCACGCTCGTCGACTACTTCCGCATTGTCTGACCTGGGCGACGCGCTGGGCGTAATCGAGGTCGCGAGCATCGCGCGCGGCATGGTCGTCTGCGACGCGTTGGTAAAGCGCGCCGCCGTCTGCGTCTTGCGCTCGCACGCCGTCGATCCCGGCAAGTACCTCATCATCTTCCGCGGGCCGGTGGCCGAGGTGCTCGAGGCCTTCGACGCGGGCGAGGCCGCCGCCGGCAAGGCGCTCGTCGACAAGCTCGTGCTCACTCAGGCGCACGAGGCGCTCGGCCCCGCGATTGAGGGCACCTTGCCGCGGCCCGAGCTCGACGCGCTAGGAATCGTCGAGACGTACACCCTCTGTGGCGCCGTCGTGGGGCTCGACGTGGCGCTCAAGGCCGCGCGGGTTCAGCCCGTGGAGCTGCGGCTCGCGGCCGGCATGGGCGGCAAGGGCGTGTTCGTCATCACCGGCGAACAGCACGACGTCGAGGCCGCGGTGGAGGCGGCCGTCGGGCGCATCGGGCCCGACGCGCTGAGCGAGCTCATCGCGCGTCCGCACGCCGACTTCCTCAAGGGCGCGCTCTAGTTCAACGTCGGCGCGGCGGGCGCGGAGAGTCGCTCGACGAGCCGCAGGACGCCGACCGAGTCCGGCAGCTTGCCTGGGGCGAAGGACAGGATGACGTCGTTCCAGTCGGCCTCGCCGGGGCGCACGCGGTACTCCAGCCCGTCCTTCGTCGGACGAAACTGGATGCGGCCCTCGTCCCGTCCCACGGCCATCACGACGCCGAGCAGGATCGGCAGCGGCAGGTAGATGCCAGGCTGGCCGGGCTGCATCTCGAACTCGACCACGTCGGTCATCGGCATGCCCGGTGGGATGGCCACGGCCGTCTTTGGCACCCAGCCGAGGCCGATGACGGGGCCGTTGTCGGCCTTGATGCGGATGTACTGATACGCGCCGCGGCGCCGTTGCGCCTCGAAGTGGCACACGCGGGGCCAGATGACCCGGACGATGTGCGGTGGGACCTCGAGCATCGCAGCTGGCCCCGTCGCGGCCCGCGGCTCGACGACCGGAGGCGACGCGGGATCGTAGCTCGCCAGCGCCCGTGCCGTTGCGGCCCAATCTCCGAGGTCGCCTTGGGTCAGCGTCAAGATGGCGACGCCGAGATCACCGGCGGTGCTCGAGGTCGAAAACAGAGCGCTCTCGGCGTTGGAGTCCGGCTCCATCGTCAGGACCCCCTTGGCGGCGGCCACGAACGAGAGCACCGTCGCGAGCCGCCCGGCGCTGATGCCGGCAGGCAGACCCGCGTTCCGGAGTGCGCTCCGTGCGGCGAGCTCGAGAATGGACCAGTCGGTGAGGATGTCAGGAGCGAGTGTCGACTTCCAATCAGTCATGGGCTGACCTCCCGTCGGTGATTACGGCTTGTCATAGGAGCGCCGACGCAGCGACCCCAGTGCGAAGACGGCTAGCAACACGCTAGCCGCACTCGTAGCGAGCATGGGCCACGGCCACGCGTCCTCACGCCGCTCGGGGCCCGCGTCCGAGCCGGACCGGCCGGGGATCTTGACGAGCACCAGCTTGTGGTCCTTGACGCCCTCGATCTGCCAGTCGTTGACGATGCTCTTGAGCGGGCTCGTCGTGGGCACCGTGTCTCGGTAATGGAGCGGCGGCGAGGCGGCGACGTCGTCGCGCCGAAAGAACGTGAGCAGCGGGCCCTTCTCGCGCCCCTCCGTGCGCTCGTCCTCGGGGTCCTTCCACGCGCCCTTGCGCAGTCCATCGAGGGTCTTGACCTGGCTCGGCGTGAGCGCGACCAGGTACGACGTGTAGCGATAGCCCGACGGCACCTTCAGCGGGCCATCCTGGATGCCCGCCGTGAGGGCCTCGACCCGCTGCGTGCGATCGCTCGTGGTGACCAGGTAGACCGCGTAGTCCTTGAGCTTGGCGACCCCGGTCACGCGGTGCTCGACGGGGACATAGCGCTGTCCAGGTGGCATCACGTCGGCGAGTGCCGGAGCACCGGTGAGCCCAGCGATGAGCGCGAGCGAACACGTGACCAGTCCGAGGCGAAGGCGCGGTGATTTCATCGCTCGACGATGCCGCCAATGGCGCGACGGCGCAAGAGCCGGCAGCCTCGGTGCGGGTCCGAAATTTTTTTGAAAGATCATTCAAAAACTCCTTGACCCGCCCAACCTGCCCTGGCATCGTGCGACTTGTTCGAATGAACGTTCATTTGAACAATGAGCAACGAGTACCGGGCCCCACGGGGACGGCAAGGAGAAGACGATGGGCACGCGAGTGAATGAAATGAGGTCCGCCGGGCTGCTGGCGCTGGTCGCGCTGATGATGGTCGGGCTCGGTGGGTGCGATCTGCCCAAGGGCGACAAGACCTCGCCCGATTACTGGAGCGACCTGTACCTCGACATGTACGCCGACAAGCTCGTCGTCGGCCCCCTCGAGCCCGGACCCGGTGCACTACCGCATCCGCGCGCCGTGCTGCTCATCACCGGGGTGACCATTCGCACGCAGTGGTTCGACCCCATCGTGGCGCGGCTCCAGCGCGACGGCTTCACGCCCATCGTGTGGGAGCCACCCGAGCTGCTCTCCTACGACCTGTTCCAGGCCAGTGAGGACCTGGCCGCGGTCGTCCAGAAGGTTCTTGCGTCCACCGGCCAAAAGCATCTCGACATCCTCGCCGAGTGCACGGGCGGGGTCATCGCGCGCTACTACCTCCAGTCGCTCGGGGGCGACCAGCACGTGTCGCGCCTCGTCACGTTCGTGTCGCCGCACAACGGCATCGCCAAGGCGCCCTGGGCCGCGCTCATCGCCGGGTGGCCCGCGCTCTACGATCTCTCGCCCGGGAGCGCCTTCCTCGAGGCCGTCAACGGCCAGCCCCTGCCGGCCAATGTCCCGGTGACCTCCATCTACACGTGCAGCGACGAGTACATCCAGCCGTGGAAGACCTCGCTCATCCCCGGCGCAAACAACATCGGCCTGTGTGACGGCAAGGTGGGTCACTTTCAGACGTTCTACGATCCGGCCATCTACGCCCTCATGCACACGGCGCTCACGCAGCCCTCGCCCAACGCCGAACCCGAGCCGTCCCCGGCGGTCGAGCCGCCTGCGCCCTCCGTGACCGATCCCGTCGCTGCCCCCGTGGTCCCGAATGCGCCTGTGGAAGCCGCCCCCGTCTCCACGCCGGCCACGCCGGTCGCAAGCGCCGCTGTCGCGCCCGATGCGCCCATCCCCGGCAGCACGGACCTCGGTTCATCGGCGTCGCCTGCCGCTCCCGTCACCGTGCTGACGTTGCCGAGCCCGGGAGCCGGCCGGGGCTGCACCACCGGTCGCGGTCAGGAGCCCGCCACGGGCGTCGCGTGGGTTGGTGCGCTCGGTCTCGCGCTCCTCGCCGTGCGTCGCCGCGGTGGCGCGCGGATCCCCAGTTGACTTCGCGGCACCCAGCCTCGAAGGTCCCGGCCATGTCCTCCCGACCGGAGCCGCAATAGCTCATGGCCCGTGGACGCCCGCCCACGCCCCACCGGGGGGACGTGATCCTGGCCGCCGCGCTCGACTGCTTCGTCGAGCGTGGTTTCCATGGCACGAGCGTGCCCGAGGTCGCCCAGCGCGCGCACATCGCGGCGGGCACCATCTACCACTACTTCGACAGCAAGGACGCGCTCGTCAACGCGCTGTTCCGCAAGTGGAAGGCGGAGGTGGCCACGCGGGTCGTGGCCAAGTTCCCGGGTGGAGCGCCGGTCCGCCAGCAGTTCCGCGTCATGTGGCTGGAGATGTTCGCCTTCGCGCTGGCCGAGCCCAAGGCGTTCGCGTTTCTGGAGTTGCATCACCACGCGTCGTACCTCGACGCGGAGAGCCAGGCCATTGACCGGGGCCTGAAGCAGTTCGCCGAGATGATGGTCCAACGTGCGCAGAGCGAGGGCGTCATCCGCGCGGGGCCCACCGTATTGCTCATGGAGCTCGTGTTTGGCGCCTTCATCGGCGTCGTGCGCGCGCACCAGGACGGCCGACTGGAGCTCACCCCGGAGGCCTGCGCGCTCGCCGAACAGGCCTGCTGGGACGCGCTTGCGGCCGGTCACGGCCGATAGACGAGGCCCTTGGCGCCGTAGGTGGACTTCCAGGTGGCCACGAGCGTCGTAAAGTCGGTCACGACCACCTTCCCAGCGTCGCGCAGCGCGGCCAGCGGCTTGAGCACCGTCGCCTCGATGTCGGCCAGGCCGGTCGGGCTGGTGAGCGTGTCGGGTCGAAGGTTCCATGACGCGGTCAGGATCTGGCTGGCGGGCACGGTCCCCGCGGCGTAGAGGTCCACGAGCGACTGCACGCCCTCCATGTTCTTCGTCCACGCCCCAATGGACACGATGTTACCGGCAGGGTCGTCGGTGAAGTAGTGATCCCGATCCTTGGGTCGCCACACGCCGGTCACGATCGGATCATTGGTGTGATTGGGCGTGCCGGCGCCAATCAGGATGTCCCCCCGCCACGACGCGGTCGGGTAGTGCTCACCGGCGATCGGCGCCCGAAACCGATCCCAGGCCTGAAACTGCGGCAGCGCCGGGTCCCAGATGTGCCCGCCGATGACGGTGCTCTCTCCGACACCCAGCCCGGTCAGCAGGTGCGCCACGTCCGTGTAGTTGTAGCCGCCGTTCTCGTGGGAGTGCGGGTCGATGGCCACGCCATAGTCGTCGCGGAGCGCGACGAACAGGTTCCTTCCCCCGGTGCTCGCGCGCGTCGCGGCGTCCTCGGCCGTCTTGGCGACCTCCAGGTACTTCCAGTCCGGCTGGAGCACCCAGGGGAGCGAATAGGACTGAGCCAGCTTCGCCATCTCGAGGAGCTTGGCGCGCAAGGCGAGGTAGCCCTTGCGGCTCTGCTCGGACCCCAGCGCGCCGCCGGGCGTGTTGTCCTCGATGTGCGTGAACAAGACGACGTAGACGACGCCTTTCGCTGGGGCCGTGATGTCGGTCCCGGTCCCGCCCTGGGTCTCCACTGCCGGAACGTCCGGCCCGACGCTGTCCTGGCTCTGGCTGACGTCGACCGACGCGGCATCGGCACCCGTCGCGGCCGGGGGCGTGCTCTCACCCCCACACGCAGCGAGGCACAGGAGCAGGGGCAAGGTGACAACTTCTGAGCGCATGGGACCTCCCGAAGGACGGAGCCTACGCCCGGTCCTCCGCGGGTCAATCTTTGGCGTCGCTGGGAGGCCACGCTTTTCGTTGACCCTTCCCGTCCCGGCGCGTAGAAGCCGGCTCAGGACCCACGGCCTGCGAGCCCTGCGCGTTCAAGAGAAGGAGAAGACATGGGAAAGTGGAGCTTGGTATTGACTGTCCTGGCGGCTCTCGCGCTCGTCGGCTGCGCCGCAGAAGAGCTCACGGGCGAGGTGCCCGGCACGCGTGTCACCCAGGCCGCCCTAGAGGCGGGCTGCAAGGTCGACTGCCCGAAGTGCCCCAAGGGCGCCGTCTGCAAGCTCGCGCCGTGCACCGTCACCTGTCCTCCCAAGGCCACGCCGTGCGGCAATACGGTCTGCAAGAACGGCGACGTGTGCTGCAACGCGAGCTGCGGCATCTGTACGCCCCCTGGCGGCGTCTGCACCCAGCAAGCCTGCGCGCCGACGGGCGGCTGCAAACAGATCGCGCTCTGCATCCAGGGCTACACCTGGTCGACCAAGAAGTGCGCGTGCGTGCCGGTCAAGCCCAAGGGCAACAAGGGCTGCGCCACCGACGCCGACTGCCGCCTGTTCTCGGACTACTGCACCGGCTGCGACTGCCGCGCGCTGAGCACGAGCGCGCCCGATCCCGTCTGCAGCGGCCCCGGCGTGCGCTGCTTCGCCGACCCGTGCCTCAACCACGCCGCCGTCTGCCAGGGCGGCAGCTGCGTCGTGCAGTAGGGCAACGCAGTTCGAACACGCTAACTTCGTCCACGCCCACGCCCACGCATTGCCTGCCCGGTAGGGACAGGTCGCCGCATTGCGCTCCCGACGCGATGCGACCCTGTGGCCGGCGCACGTCGAGCTTCCATTAAATATATCCAGGCTGACGAACAAAAGATCACTCGTCGCTGTGGACGATGGCTCGCAAACTGGTGTTTTTTTCCTTTTTGCGAAAACTCCCGTCGCTTGACGTCATCCGTGCCTGGGGCATGATTCGACCAGCGATGGTCAACGACGGAGGCCCAATGGAGAACGAAACTCGTGGCCCGCAGCCGCGCATCGGAGGCCAGGCTTGGGCAGCAACGCGCGTGGCACCTGCCGTGCTGGCCGCAGCGCGATCGGATGCCCAGGCACTCTACGTGGAGTCGAGCGTCTCACCCGACGGTCCGTGGGACCGGGTGGTCCGGTCGCTTGAAACTGAACCCTCGATTGGGATAGGAGTTGACCTGTGACCACGACGACCCCATGGCAGATCGTGACCCTCACGCGCACCGACGACGCTCGGAGCGCCTCCATCATGCTGCCGCGCGACCAGGTCATCGGCGCGGAAGGTGCGCGCATCCTCCAGGTCAGCTACCGCGTCTACAGCGCGTCTCACCTGGACTCGCTCTTCCTCGAGGCGGCCGACGCCATCGACGGCCCGTGGACGACCGGGCCGTCCCTCAACAAAACGCCGACAACCGGCCCGTTTCCGTACGGCGAGCCATCACAGTTGAACTTCACCGCCGACGGGCTCGGCATCGAGTCGCTCCGCATGCGAAGGTTCTACCGCTGGCATTGGTTTCCGCCGACTCCGGTGGCCAACAGCGCGATTTCTTTTGGCTGGCTCGTCACCCTGGGCTACTGAGGAGGCGCATCGTGGGCACCGAGAAGAATTGGGTCAACTACGCAACGTTTCTGGGCAACAATGGCGCGGCCTCTGCGGTCCGCCATCCGGCGCCGCAGTCCGATATCTTGGCTCGCGACGTGTCGCGCGCGCTGCGCATCGTCGCCGAGGTTTTCGGTCGCACGAGCGGCGTGCGGCTGGGGCTACAGTCCGCGCCGACGGTCGCCGGACCGTGGGTGCAGTTCGTCGAGGACGTTGGCAACGGCGGCGAGGGGCCGACGGGCGAGGGCACCGGGAGCTCGGTCATCCTCATCGACCCGCGGACCAACCCCTACCTGACCCAGCCCGCGCGCCTGCTGCGCTGGGCGATCCAGGTGGACGCGTCGCTCGCGGACTGGGAGCTCACCTTCCAACTGCGCTACGACGACGCCTGCGAGTGCGCGCCTGGCGTTGTGGTCGCTCCAACGCCGCGGGACCTGGCCCTGGCCAACAGCGGCGCGCTGGCCGCCAACCCGATGCTCCTGCGCCAGCGGCTCATGGGCCTGGGCGGCACGGCGGATGGCGGCGTGAGTCGCCCCTTTCCGGCGCTGGACCTCCAGCCGTGGACGAGCCTGCGGGGCAGCTTCTTGACCGCCGAGTACCCCATCATTTTTCCGGCTGACGGTCCGTTCGACACGGCGGACCTGTGCACGATGCTCGTCAACGTTGATTCGCTCTATGCGTCCGGCGCCAGCCTCGTGCTCGAGACCTCGCACACTCTCGACGGGGATCGGCTCGGCGAGTGGGTCGAACTGGACGCGCCTCCGACGGGAATGAACGGGACCTACTATCTCTCGAAGCGACCGCCGTTCGAGATGCCGACCTCCAGCTCGCAGGTGCAGCTCCTGCGCCGGTATCTGCGCTGGCGCGTGGTCTCGACGGCCGCGGACTGGGCGCTCTGCACTCGCGTGCAGCTTACGCGATGTGCGTGAGGTGGTACGGGTCGGAGCCGTGTTCGCAATCGCAGTCACGCTGACGGGATGCGACGATGTTGTGGACCGCCTGATCTACAGCGGAGACCTCGTTCAGCTCGGACACTGCCGGTCTAGTTTCGACTGTCGTTCTGAGGGCCAGTGTTATCCAAATCCGAAAGTCGAGTACAGAGACGACGGCGTCGTCATTCGATGCGTCGTGCGCAGCCATTCTGATTGTGTCGACTCCGACGCATGCAAAAAGCAACACCGGTGCTCACTCAATAGTTGCCTTGGTCGGTGCCAGGTTCGGCTGGGCTGCAAGGACGCGGCCAGTTGCAAGGGCGTTACGAACTGCCCGATCGAGGAAGGTCCATTCCCAGATAGCGCCGACATCGCGGACTGCCTCGGGAGCAGCTATACAGAACACTGCGTGAGGTTCCCGGAGTGAGGTTGACGGGTAGTCGCCGCTGGAGGCAGTAAGATGACCGAATCGCATTGGCACTACCCATACCATTCGGGCGAGGTCACGGCGGTCTCGGCTCGTCTGCTCGAGGACGAGCTGTGGCGCGTCCTCCGCGAGGGGAGTGACGCTCAGTGTGACGGACTCGACCCATCGTCACCCTACGTGCTCCCGTTGCGGAGTGGTGGAGTCCTCTACGGCCAGATCCGCGCGTGGCTCGGACGTCCGCGCATCGGCATCGACTCCGTCGACACGAGCACCATCTCACCGAATAGCGACGGCCGCCTCGAGTCGGTGCCCGTGCAGGGCCTCCGCCTGACGTTGGAGTTGCCCATCACCAAGTGCTGGCTGCTCCTTCGTGTGCCTTCACAGATGTCGGTCAGCGCGATCCTGGCCACGGGTGATCCGATGGGCGCGTTGGCGAGCTTGAGCACCGAAGCGCAGAAGGCCGCGCTGCTGGACGATCAGCTCAAGTTCGAGCTTGGGACCCCATCTCTGTACGCGTCGATCGTGCTGGCCCCGATGGCCGATCGGGTGCTGTATGTCGGGCGATCGCGCGCGTCGGTTGCTGCCGCGTGGACTTCGCCAGCCCTCGAGCGGGACGGCTTTTACGCCATGCTGCGCTACGATAGTCTCTCCAGTCTCTTCCAGCGCATGGTGGAGCAGCTCCGCCGGGTGCTCCTGAGTCCCCTGATCCCGGTCGCAGGCGCATTGTTCCAGGCGTCTTCGGCAACCGCGTTCAAGCGCGACGTGTTCGAGCGCGAGCTGGGCAACCGACTCGCGCTCGGCGACACGGCCACGAACTCCTCCATCGGCGGGCCGAGGGACTTGCTGAACCAGGCGGAGGCCTTCACCGAGTTCGCGATCGGGAATCAGCTGGACACTCCGACCTCGTGTCAGGTCGTGCACCGGCTGTGCGACCGCATCGTACTTCGTTTGCCGCGACAACCGGCCTCCGCGACCGCGGGACCGCCCAGGGCCGATGTGACCTCGGACGCGATCGACGCCCGTTTCCTCTTGGACGCGGACCCGGTCGCTGCGGCGCTCGCCTGGGAGCGTCTCGAGTCCGACGTGCACCAGGCGATGCAAGCGCGTCTCGAGCCACTGGGCGCTCTGAGCCTGCTCCCGTCGTGGCTCCGGCAGCTGATGGACGGATCGGAGCTGGCGAGAGACCTCTTGCGACACACGGATGATGCTGCCATCGGGACCAACCGTGTCGCGGCCAGTGTGGCGCTTCTTTTCCATGAGCTGTTCGACGTCGATGCGGCAACGGAGCCGTTTCTCGTATCGAGCGCTGCTCGCGAGCGCGTCCGCGACGCCCTCGATGAATTCCGTACGCCGACTCAAGCGGAGGCGTTCGGAGTGAGCCTCTACGGCCGCGTGCGTGGCTACCTCGAGGACGGGTCATTTGTTCGGGACGTTCTCATTCCGGTCGCAAGGGCTGGAGCTGCGGGCATCGCAACAGTGGAGATTTTGTGGCTGTATGACGTGGTTCGCAATGCTATCGACGCCGCGCTCGTCGGCAACGAGGAGGTCACGGGCGACGTCCGCACAAAAGTCATCGACGCGCTGGTCCTCCAGATCAAGGACATGGACCCCGAAGCGATCGCCGGCCTCCCCGCGACCAGCCGCATCGTGAGCAGCTTCTCGCGCGTACTGGCCGATCACGTGGTCGGGCTCATCCCGACGGGCGCTCGCCTTGGGGTGCTGCCCGCGGCCTACGTTCCAGATGTCGGCGCGGACCTCGCCCTGCTCGGCCGCACGCTGAAGATCGACTCGGCCTCGAGTCCTTTCGCCGCTCCGCCACCGCCAACGACCTACTCCCCGCCCGTTCCGCTCGGTCCAGGTCCCGTCGGCCAGCGTGGCAATGCAGCCCGAGCGTATTCGTGGGGATACCTCTATCACGTACTCATTGGCGGCCTGCAAGACGCGCTGCTGACCACCTGCGGCCCGGAGAACGTGCCCCTCGCCGGCATGCTCGGCGGACCGGTGCCAATGCACCCCAACGACACCGCGATCCGGAAGGGGTCCATACCTCTGGGGACCGCGTTCTGGAACGCAGAGAACCTGGACGCGACAGGTCGCATCTCGCTGCTGCCGCTGCTGCGACAGTTGGGTGTCGTCACCTCGGATGGCTCCGTCGATTTCAGTGCCAAGATTGGTGGCGCGAGCCTGGGCACCAGCACGGTGGTGAGCGGCGCGCGGGTGAATCGCGCAGAGGTTGTCTCCTCCAGTGTCGTGATCCACCCGGGTCGGCAGCCGTACGTCGGCCTCAAGAGTACGACGGCAGCGATATCCGAAGAGGTGGCGTTTCCGCAGGTCGACGTGGCCTTTGTGCTCGAACTCGACCTCACAGTCTACCTCGCCGAAGCCTTTGTAAAACAGTTCATCGACGCGGCGTTCCGGGCAGCAAGTGTCCCCGTCGTTGGCTGGGTGATCGCCGGGTTCATGGCCGCCTGGGTTCACAAGCTTCGCTCCCTCGACGGTTCGCGACTGCATTGCACGGTCCACAACATTGGTCTGGCCGTTCGTCCCACGATTGGTCCCGATGGACGGGTGGCCGTCACGGTCGATGGCCGTGCCCTGCCCATCTGGGTCGAGTGGTTCGACGACTCCGACGACGGCAAGTTCCCGAGCCAGTTTCCCGTCGGAAGCGTCCTCCGCGGAATCCTCAGGGGTCTCTTCGTGAACGCCGCGCGCGTCGCATCTCCCAATGTCGACACGATCAACACGATCAACGAGTATGTTGACTGGTGGACGCTGCTCGACGTCACCCCCGATGGTCGCTTGCGAGCGCTCGGCCAGCACACGGTCGACACCGAGATCCGAGCGGACCTCGAGTCCGTCCTGGTGCCGGTCGGGCCGTACGTGGCGCTCGAGGAGCTCGGGTTCAACGAGAAGGACCCCGACGCCCCATGCCGTCATCGCGGCGAAGCCGAGCTTCGCGCGACGTGGAACGCGCTCGGCCTGCTCGGTACGCCCCAGCTTCGGACGCTCTTTGAGCCGCTCCCAGGCGCGGGCACCGCGGCCTCACTTGCCCGCTTCTGGAAGGTGCGCGATGCGTACGTCAAGGATGCGCAGGGTCGTCATCCGGACGCTGCTGAGCAGCTGGTGGCCGTCGGGACGGACGGGTACCACGTCTTGCCGCTCGACCCCGACGACGGCGCTGCGTCTGGGTCGCTGCCGACGCTTCGGTTGGGGCCCCTGTCGGAGTACTCCGGCCCGAATGCGATGCTGAAACAATGGAGGGCCGACCTCGTCGCGGAGTTGTCGGCGTATCGCGGCGCGAACGAGCTTGCCAGCTGGATGCTCAACTTGAATCAGCCGTCCGACGCGGCGTTGCTGGCCATCAACGCGGGTGTCGGCCCGGTCTTTCCTAAGACGTGGGTCGTGTCCGCGCCCGTCAAGGGCTATGGCGCCTTCGACCCGGGTGTGTTGTACGGCGCCAACGGGACCCGGTTCCTCGGGATCTCGACGACTGGAGCCTCGGCGCCCTACGCGGAGTACACGCCCTTCAAGGCGGTGACCCGAGACGTGATCGAGCGGATGCTGGGCCCGACGGAGCTCGGTGCGGTTCCGGCCATGGCGATGCAGGATCCGGGAATCACGGATCTCGCGCTCGACCGGCCGACCGTTGTGGGTGTCTTCCCCGATCGCTCCTACTTCAAGCTCCAGGTCACGGGCCTCGACCTGCTGCGCCCGGTTCCGGGCGGCGGCTGCGCGGCGGTGGAGGCACGCGTCACCCGATACCCGCGGCCCGCAGAGCTTGTGCGACCCGGGCCCACGTTCAAGACAAAGGAGTGGTTTCGATCGTACCCCTTTCTTCCCTTCGTGGACCACCTCGTCCTGGTCGACGCGACTTGGCAGCTCACGGGAAAGCAAACGGTCATCGGTGTCGAGATGCAGGTCCCTCCGCCGGGAGAGGAGCTCGCCGCGATCGGGCCGTCAACCGACCTCCGATACCGCTTCAGCCTGGAGTACCTTCCGGACCGGTGGATGCTCTTCGAGGGCAGCTGCGAGCCCTCGTTTGGCGCGCCATTTCCAGTCTCCCAGGTGTTTGGCACGGCGAGCGTCCGCGCGTCCTTCAAGTCCTTCGGTGTGTTCTCGTTCTGGGACCGTCTGGTCGATGTGGCCGTGGTGACACGCTTCCCTGTCAATGAGGACGGCACTTTGGGCCCGGGCCGACCTGCGCTGAGAATTGGCTTCGAGATGGCCGCGTTGCTCGCAAGCCGCCCGATTCGCGTCGGGATGCAGCTGCCGGGTGAGGATGCATTCGGCTCGTGGACGTACGTCGGACTTGTGGCCCCATACGGTGGCGCGAAGCAGTTCAAGTTCCGCGTCGCGCTGCAGGTGTGGGCGGCATCGGACCCGGCGTCCGCGCTCAGCCCTGCGACATCGC
>SXOX01000295.1 GCA_005776585.1 Pseudomonadota bacterium
CCAGTGTTTCTGTCGAATCCACCGCAGCGCGTTGTGCGCGTGGCGACACTGCGTATTCTGGATGTCCGCGACCGCTTCGGGCTCGTCGAGCCAGCCAAGCTCGCTCTTCGGGAACGAAATGACGTCGATGGGAGAATTCTGTGCCATCAGCCGAGCCCACCGTTGAATGCCGCTGTTGGTGCCGGGAGCGTGACGAGCCGGAAGGACTGCCCAGTCGGTGGCTTGGCGAATGTGCGCAGCACGATGGCTCGCGAGAAGGGGTCGACCTCGAGCACGAGCGCGTCCGTTGGGACGCCGAGTCCAAGCCAGGTCACGCCAATGTGTCTGCCTGCCGGAAACGAAGCGAGCGGCCTCCCCGACGGGATGACGACCCGGATGAACGTGACGCCCAGCGAGTCATACGCTGACAGGATCAGGTCCAAGGGGGACCCACCGCCGAACCCCTCCTTCACGACGACATTCCAACGTGTGCCGCGGCTTCCGAGGGAGACATCGGGGCGCTTGGGCCTCCGGCTCAGAACGATGTCGCCCTCGCGCGCGTAGCCGGTCCCGAACGGGGCAGCGGTCGGCGCCTGGTACCCGACCTGTTGCCCATCGAGCAGCACGCTCGCCGGGCGGTCCGGCAGCCCAGAATCGACCAAGCCGAACGCGTGGCCGACGATGTCCCTATCCGCCTCGAGATCGTCGAAGGACAGGAGCTTGCCCGTTCCGGCATTCCGGCACGCGTCGCCGAGGAGCCGAGCGCCGCTGGTGCGAGATCGCACGAGGCACAGCCCCTGGAGCCCGGAAGCCGACGCGGCCTCCACGATCGTATGGCTCTCCACCTGCGCGGTGGCCACGGCCTCGCTCCCAACCGGGCCGAAGAGTGCCACCTGATCGAAGCAGACCATGGCCGCGGGGCCAAAGGTTGGCGTCGTCGTGTTCATCGGGTCCGTCTCGGGCAACAGCGTCGTCTTGACCTCGATGCGACCGCCGACCAGCGCGACTCCGTAGTGGCCACTCACACGACATCGCGCGATTCCGCGTCCAAAGACCCGCTTGGCAAGCTCTTGCCGCTGAGTCGCCGTGAGCTGCGGCGCCTCTCCTTCCAGCAGTAGTGTGGCCATCGGCTCGAGCCGCGGTGGGAAGTTGGGTGCGTCGGAACCAAAGTCGACGGTGTAGCGCGTTAGCCACAGGACGCCGCCCTTGAGCGGGTCTAGCGAACCCATCCGCAGGAGGTAGCCACCGATGATGTCGCCGCGGATGCGATCGGCGTCGACGACCGGGGCGTCGAAGAGCACTCGGATGGCGTCGTTGTACGTTCCGTCGATGCCGACACGATCGAGCACGATGCGCTGGACTGGGACCTCAACGCGGATGGCGTGCGCCGCCGTCGGCCCGAAACCGGATTGCGGGCCGCCGTCAAGCGTCTTGACGGCGATCTGCGCGCTTCCGGCGAGGTCGAGCTCTCGAATGACGAGGTCAGGCACGTGTGTTGACGCCCAGTGACGCACGCCTGGTGCAGGCGCGACCCGCAGCAGAACGCGCAGTTGGGCGCCCGGCGTCGGCGCGCCGAGAGGCACGCCGTTCAGGTCGACGCCCGCGAAGAACAGCAGCGAGGTGGCCGTCTGCTCGCCCTCCAGTGCGACGCGCGGATCCCAGATCACCTCGATGATGGGGTAGAGGCCCGCCGGAAAGAACAGCACGAGCCCGCCCACGGGCAGCGGGAGCCCCTCGGCTTCGGTGCTCGCGGCCCACGCCGCGAGATCGACAATCGCTTGCTGCACCCCGTTCGAGATGGCCCGGCGCGCCTTGCCGGAGCTGAGCGCGCCATAGTCGTGCCGCCGGATGGCCGCGTGGTATTGCGCGTCAATCCAGCGAAGCACGCTCATGCGGAAGCGGGCCCCCGTGAGATCTCCGAGCGGGCGCTCGGAGACCGACTTCTCGTCATGGAGGACGTGCAGCGCCATCGCCGGCTCAGTCGCGGAGCACGTAGATGAGGTTCAGCTCAATCCGCCAGGGATCGTCCGGAGCCACCACCATGTCGATGTAGGGAAGAATGTAGATGCCGAGGCCATCACCGGTCGTCGGGTAGTTGGTCGCAGGGTTGTTTGCCGGGCCGAAGCCACCGAACGACTGGATGTAGAACGTGGCAACCTGCCCAACACGATCGGCCGACGGTGACGCCGCCTTGACCAGCTCGAAGCATGACCATGTCTCGCTGTCGTGAGTCGAGACGAAAGGCAGCAGCCGTCGCGCGTAGCCCGACGTCGGGGACTCGTGCAGGTTCAGATCATCGATGGAGTTCGATGTGGCGAACCGAAGCAAAGCGCGCACGGTGGCTCCGGTGAGCCCTTGGTGTGCGACGAGCTTCGCTGTGACGTACGCGCTCGTCGAACGGGTCATGTTGACGAAGAAGTTAGGGTCGACCGCCGTCCGTCCCGCTGCGGCGATCCCAGTGAACACAGTGCGATGCTGAATAATCTCACTCATGACGTGACCTCCCTCAATGCCACCAAATGAGGCCCCGTCCTGCGAGGCCCCGTCCTGCGAGGCCCCGTCCTGCGAGGCCCCGTCCTGCGAAGCCCCGTACCAGTCAGTTGCCCGACGCTACGCCGCTGATCGTTCCAAGGCAACAACTTTTTCATCGACGCCGCGCTGTCAGCCGTACTTTCTGGCTCTCAGGCTCGCCGAACCCTGTTGCGTGGGGTCACCCCAGCCTGAGACCGCGACCACGATCGCGTTCATGCATCTCGTTGAGCATCGCTCCCGGCGGCGAGACCAGCGGCACGGTGCCATGTCCCGCCGGCCGGGCGGCGTCCCGCAGCGCCGGCAGGAGCACGGCGATGACGTGCACGTCCGGTCGGGCTCGATCCGCTCTGCGGGCGAATGCTGCTACGGCGCGCAGCTGCAGTGCGACGCACCAGCCTTGCTCGTCGCGTCGGCCGTATTGCCGTGCGCGCCCATGTTGGCGCGGCAGCCGTTGGGCGACGGCTCGAGGCAATAGTCGGAGTCGGGCGCCGCCTTGTCGATGCACGGTGAGGTCGCCTTGAGGCTCAGGTCGCCTGTCGCCGCAGAGACGAATTGCGGGTCGCTGCTCAGGCACGTCGCGTTGAGCGTCGCGTTGACGGTCTGAGAGGCGGAGTTGACATGGACAGTGGTGGCGTCGATGACGACGAGGCCTGCGGCGACCGCCGAGCCCACCCGAATGCCGACTCCGCTCGATACCGGTATCGAGACGATGCTGTCCTGGATGAGGATCGGCGACGTCTGACCATCGGGGACCCGTACGCCTTGCACGCCGGAGGTGGAATTTGCGCCTGCCGAATAGACCGAATAGATGGTCACATATTGCACCGTCAGCGCGGTCACGTTCTGCAGGTCCAACCCCGAGAGCGACGCTTCGTTCACGTTGATTGTCGAGACATCGCGCACCGTATGTATCTCGTGGTGCGTGAGCGCACACGTGACGCTATTTGCGATGAGCGTGCCCGCCGCGTACCCATGGGCGCCGACCGTGCCGTCGTTGCAGCCGCCGTAGCTGGAGATGCCGCTCCCCTGCAATCCGGCCGAGACCGTCCGCACGGAGTTACCGTCGAGCACGCTGCCAATGCAACCCGACACATACATCCCGTAGGCGCCGCCTCCGGTCCCGGCGATGCTGTTGTCGTTGCCGCAGTGCGGCTTGGCGCTGCCACCCTTGCCGCCCGTGACGCCGGTGATCGTGTTTCGGCGCGCGACGACACCGGTCGAGTTGATGATGTACAAACCATAGGCGGCCCCACCGACACCGCCTTCGTCGCCGCCACCGCCAACGGCGCCGGTCACGCTATTGATGACGTTGTCCTCGATAAGGCACTCGGTGCAGGCTTGGATCCGTAACCCGACCTGCGAGGAGCCGGTGCCGCCCTTGGATGGGCTCGTGTCTCCGGGCGCCGCCGCGGCTCCGACGATCGTATTGCCGCGCACGGTCACGTTCGTCGACTCGAGGACTGTAAACATCCCGAAGTTCGTGGGCATGGTCTTCGACGGGATGGTCAGCCCCTCGATGACGACATCCTTGGCACCATAGAGAAACACAATCGGCGTCCCATCGACCTTGTTGTCCATGGCCACGTCGTTGTTGATCGAGTCGGACGCGAAGCTCATGCCGATGCGTCCACCTGAAGCACCCGCGAGCGCCGTGCCGTCGAGCGACGTCCCTCCGGCACCGGCAGTCAACGTCGTAATGGTGTTGCCCTTCAGCCCGTTCTCGGTGGACGCGAGTCGGAAGGCCATGCCGAGCGCGTCGCCACCGCGCCCGCCCGCGTGCCGGCCGTTGCCTCCCGCGCCCCCGGTGATGTTGGCGATCGTGTTCCCGGTCACGACGTTGCCGGTCCCGCCCTCGAGGTACAGCCCTGTGGCGCTTCCGCCGAGTCCTCCGTAGGGGTACTCGCCCGAGTAGCCGCTGCTGGTCGTCTGGCCAGCGCCGGCAGTCACGCCAGTGATCGTGTTGCCGGTGATCGTGCAGCCGCTGGAGCCAACCAACATGATCCCGCGCGCCGCACCCCCGGTTGCGCCCTTGATCGTCGCGACGGGTTGAAGTGTCGTCACATACCCCGAGCCTTTCAGGGTCTGCACCGTCGAGCCCGTCACGGTCACGTCGCTCGTGTACCGAACTTCGATGCCCAAGACGAGATCTGCGGTGTCATTCTTGCCGGCCTGGTCACGCACGACGACGCCCTCGACCCGCCCACCGATCCGAGGCGAGCCCGAGGGTCCGTTGAATTGAATGCCGATGCGACCGCCCTTGACGGTCACATTCTCGATGCTCACGGCGTCGGCGCCCACCAGGATGCCGGTCCCGAGCGCGGGCGGCGTGATCGTGATCAGCGCTGCGCCCTCGCCCATGAGGCGCACGCCGGCCTTGGACAACGTCACAGCCTCGGCATAGACCCCCGGGCGGAGCCGAATCTCGTCCCCGGGTCCCGACGCGGTCGTGCCCTTGGCGATCGTCGACCAGGGATGCGCGCTGCTCCCGTCCTGCGCCGTGTCGGCGGCGTTCGAGTCGTCCACCCAAACGACCTTGGGGACCGCTTCGCAGCCGTTGGCTGGTGCGCCGTCGGCGTTCTTCCAGCCCTCGGCGCATTGATCGATCTTGCACGTCCCAAACGCGCATCGCCCTTGGACGACGTTGGGCAGGACCGTGCAGTTCAGGCCGCAGGTCCCGCAGTTCGTGGCATCGGTGAGCAGATCGAAGCCCTCGTCGGTCACGCCGTCGCAGTCATCGTCCTTGGCGTTGCAAAGCTCGGTGAAGTTGGCGGCGGGAACACACGCGTACTCGCACCCAGTGTCCACCTTGCCGTCGATGTTCCACAGGCCAGCGCCGCAGGCCGACAGACCGCAGCTGCCCTGAGCGCAGGTCGCCAGATGCGAGGTCGGGCCCGGCGGGCAGACCTTGCCGCAGGCGCCACAGTTCTTGAGATCGGTGTCCACGACCGACGCGGGTGCGTCGTCGACCAGCCCGTCGCAGTCGTCGTCTTTCCCGTTACAGAGTTCGAGGCCGCCATGCTGAATGGTGCACTCGCAGCCGTCGGTCTGGGTGAGGTTGGCATCGACGTAGCCGTCGTAGCACGCGACGACCTTGCACGTGCTCGCCGTGCACGCCGTGACGGCCGTGTTGGCCAGCAGACACGGCTTGCTGCACCCGCCGCAGTGATCGGAGTCCTTCGTGAGATCGACGCAGCTCTGGCCACACTTGGTGAGGTTGGCGTCACATGCCGCTTTGCAGAGTCCTCCCGAGCAGACCTGGCCCGACGTGCACTGTTTCTGGCAGCTCCCGCACCGCTTCGGATCGGCCAGCGTGTGCGTCTCGCATCCGGGAACGTCGGCCACGCAGTCGTGAAACCCGGCTGAGCAGCCGTCCGGGACGCAGACGCCAGCGGCGCACTTGGCGTCGAGCGCGCCCGGGAGCGGACCGCAGGTCTGGCGGTCGTCGGCGACCCAGGTGGTACTGCTCGTGTCGCTCACGCACCCGAGGCACGTCCCCGACGGATCGGGGGCACCATCGGCCACGCACGCACCGCCGATGAGACAGCTCCCGGCCTTGACCGCGAAGGCGCAGGTGCCATCGCCCACGCACACGTCGTCGGTGCACGCGTGCCCGTCGGCACAGACATAGGCCGTCCCGAAGCACGCCCCGCCCGTGCAGGTGTCGGTGTGGGTGCATGGCACGCCGTCGTCGCACGGTCGCACCACGGAGAGATGGGTGCACGTCGCTGCCGGGTCGCAGGCGTCGTCGGTGCACGGGTTCTGGTCGTCGCACGAGAGCGGCGTGCCCGGGACGCAGCCGAGCCCAGGACTACAGGACTCGATGCCGTTGCACGGGTTCTGGTCGACGCAGTCGGGAGGCGCTCCGGCCACGCACCCCTGCGTCGCGTTGCACGACTCCTGGCCATTGCAGGCGTTGCCGTCCCCACACACGAGCGGCGTGCCAGACTGACACCCCGTGGCCGCGACGCACGACTCCTGCCCGTTGCACGCGTTGGCGTCGTCGCACACGGGCGGCTTGCCCGGCGTACACCCGGCCGCGGGATCGCAGCCCTCCTCGCCATTGCAGTGGTTGCCGTCGCTGCAGGAGACCGGCGTGCCCGAAACGCACCCGCTGGACGGAGCACACGTCTCTTGGCCATTGCATGGGTTTCCGTCGTCGCATTTGGGTGGAGTCCCCGCGACGCACCCGAGCGCGGCGACGCAGGACTCCGCGCCGTTGCAGGCGTTGCCGTCGCTGCACACGAGCGCCACACCGGCCACGCACCCCTCCGCGGTGTCGCAGGTCTCGAGCCCGTTGCAGGCGTCCTTGTCGTTGCAGACGAGCGGTGCGCCCACTCCGCACCCGGTCGACGGGGCGCAGGGTTCGACACCGTTGCAGACGTTGCCATCGTCGCACACCAGCGCCTGGCCACCGACGCAGCCGGTCGCCGGGACGCAGCTCTCGACGCCGTTGCATGCGTTGCCATCGTCGCAGTCGGGCGGCGTACCGGCGATGCACCCGAGTTCCGCGTCACAGGTCTCGACGCCGTTGCACTCGTTGCCGTCGCTGCACACGACGGGCTTTCCGCCGACACACCCCACGGCCGGGTCGCAGCTCTCGACGCCGTTGCACGCGTTGTCGTCCTCACACGTGGGTGGGGTCCCCGCGACGCAGCCGAGCCCCGCGTCACAGGTCTCGACGCCGTTGCACGCGTTGCCGTCCGCGCACGTCAGGGCCTTCCCGCCGATGCACCCGACCGCCGGCTCGCAGGACTCGACGCCATTGCACACGTTGCCGTCGCTGCACGTCGGCGGCTTGCCCGCGACACAGCCCAGTTTGGGATCGCACCCCTCGTGGCCGTTGCAGGCGTTGCCGTCCCCGCAGGTGAGCCCGAGCCCTTGGATGCAGCCGAAGAAGGGCGCGCACAGCTCCTGGCCATTGCAGACGTTGTCATCACCGCACTGGAGTGGCGTGCCCGGCAGGCAGCCGGCGGCTCCGTCGCAGGACTCCTGGCCGTTGCAGGGGTTGCCGTCGCTGCACGCGGGCGCGAGGCCCGGCAGGCAGCCAAGTGCGGGGTGGCAGACCTCCTGGCCGTCACAGAGGTCGCCGTCGTCGCAGTCGAGCAGAGTCCCGGACACGCACCCGAGCGCCGGGACGCAGCTCTCGGCGCCATTGCACACGTTTGCGTCGTCGCAGGTCGCTGGCGGCACGATGACGCAGGTGCCCGTCGCGACCGTGCAGGAGCCGGTGCCGTTGCAGAAGTCCAGGTCGTTGCAGTCGAGGTCGTTCGTGCAGCACCCCGAGGGGGCCTTTCCGCCGAGGCAGCCGCTGATCGGGTGGCAGACCTCGTCGCCGGTGCACGGCAGCCCGTCGTCGCAGGTGAGTGGCGTTCCAGGGACGCACCCCTGCTCCGGAGCGCAGGACTCGAGGCCATTGCAGACGTCGCCGTCGCCGCAGACCAGCGCGTTGCCCGAGACGCAGCCCTGCGCCGGAAGGCATACCTCGAGCCCATTGCACGGATTGCCATCACTGCACGCGATCGGCGCAGTCGCCGTGCACGTGGCCGTCTCCACCTGGCAGGTCGAGATGCCGTTGCAGGGGTTGCCGTCGTCACACTGGTCCTGCGCCGTGCAGCAGCCGGGCAGCGCGGCCCCGGGGATGCAGCCTAGCGTGGGGTGGCACGACTCCTGGCCATTGCACGGGAGCCCGTCGTCGCACACGACGGGGACCCCGGTGATGCACCCGATCTTGGGATCACACGACTCGAAGCCGTTGCACGGGTTCTGGTCGTTGCACGTGGGGGCCAGGCCCGGAGCACAACCCTGCCCTGGGAGACACGTCTCGGCCCCATTGCAGGCGTTGCCGTCCGAGCATTCGAGCGCCTGTCCGCTCACGCAGCCGAGTGTGGCGTCGCAGCTCTCGACGCCGTTGCAGGGGTCGCCGTCGCTGCACACGGGCGGTGACGCTGCAACGCACCCCAGAGCCGCGTCGCACGACTCGGTGCCGTTGCACGGGTTCTTGTCGTCGCACGTCGGCGCCGTGCCGCCCACGCACCCGAGCTTGGCGTCGCACGACTCGGTGCCGTTGCACGGGTTCTTGTCGTCGCACGCCGGAGGGACGCCGACGACGCAGCCCAGCAGCGGGTGGCAGAACTCGACGCCATTGCATGGGTTGTCATCGACGCAGGTGGGCGGGAGGCCCGGCGCGCAGCCGGAGGTCGGGTCGCAGCTCTCCGCGCCGGTGCACAGGTTGCCGTCGTCACACGCCGCTGCGACTGGCTGATGCGTACACCCGGTCGCCGGCTCGCAGGCGTCGATCGTGCAGGCGACCCCATCGTCGCAGTCGGTAGCCGTGGCGCCGGCGCAGGTGCCGACCGCGCAGGCGTCTCCAGCCGTGCATGGGTCCAGGTCGTCGCAGGTCGCTGTCGTAAACCGCTGGCCGCAGCCCATGGCCGGGTTGCAGAACCGGCGCTGACACACCGTCGGCGTGCCACAGGCGCCGTCGTTGCAAGCAGCCTCACCGCACAGCGCCAGTTCGAACTGGCCGACCGACAGCGACGCACCGGCACCGAAGACGGCGAAGACCAGTCCGCGCGCCTCCAGCCCGCCCCCGATGCGCAGCTCCGTGGGTCCCACCGTGAGCGTAGCCACGGTCGGACGGAGCTCGAGGACCAGCGTCGTCGTGGCTGGGAGCACGACCGTACCCGGAGCCTCCTGTCCGAGCCCGTTGAGGCGCGCGACGATGGCGCCCGTCGGGCCGCGTTGGAGCACGGCGCCGACGCCGTCCGGTGGCTCGCCCGGCTTGGCCTCCACGCGAACGAAACCCACGAACGCGCTGGCACTCTCGGGGAGCGCCAGAGACCCGAGAGTGACCGTCGCCCGCGCGGTCGTCGTCGAGACCAGGGCGAGTGACGCGACGGCGCGCGGCACGGAGCCGGGTGCCAGCGTCAGCGCCGTGCCCGAGGTGGCGGCGCCGCCATCCAGGACCCAGCCGTGGTCGGTCGTCCACGTCTCGGTCAACACCGGGCGCAGCGTGCAGTCCTGAGGCTGGGCCGTCTCGACTGGGACCAGCTCGAGCGCCGTCGTGTCGACGACCTCCGCGAACGCAATGGCGAAGTCCCCGGCGGGCGGCGCCTCGCATGCGAAGCACAGCAGTGACAGGGCCATTCCGATGCGACGAACAGACAACATAGACCTCGGACCGTACCTCAACTCGCCGTTCGCGTTCGAGCGAATTCGGCAGGCGATTCTGTGCGCGCCATCACTTGCGGTCTCGCCTCGCCCGGTGCTAGAGCACAACCGTGACGCGCAGGAAGTCGGTGCAAGTCCGACGCTGCCCCCGCAACTGTCACCGGTGACGATCCGAGCATAGCCACTGGGCCTCGCGGCCTGGGAAGGGCTCGGGGAGGTCGACCCGGGAGCCAGGACATTGCGCGTCGCGTCGAGGCTTCGGGTGGAAGCAGGTGCCTGCCTCGGGCGCCTCTTCCTTCGCGCAGGATGCGGAGGATCACATGAGTCGATGGTGGCAGGTTCTGTTGATCGGGCTCGTGCCGGCGTGTGTGCCGCCGGAGGGGGCGAGCACCTCGACCGGATCGGTGCCAGCGAAGGCGACCGCGGTCTACGCGGCCAAGGTCGTGAGCTTCACCCCCGGTCCCGGCGCCGGCTTCGGGCAGGATCGACTCCCGGCGGTCGTGCTGGGACCTCCGCACGGAGCGGGAGCGCTGGTCGGCTCCACTGACACGCTGTCGCTCGGCGTTGGCGGCGAGGTCGTGCTCGATCTGGGGGTCGCGATCGTCAACGGACCCGGCCCGGACCTCATTGTCTTCGAGAACGCCTTCTGGCAGGGCGGGGATCCAACGCGCCCCTTTGCGGAGCTCGGCGAAGTCTCTGTCAGCGACGACGGCTCGACCTGGCACACGTTTCCGTGTGACCCCGCGGCCGGCGCCGACGGTCAATGGCCCGGCTGCGCTGGCTGGAACATCGTTCAGGACTATGACGCCGCCGCTGTGGTCCCCCTCGACGTCGCGCGCTCCGGAGGCGACGTCTTCGATCTCGGGACCCTCGGCCTCCAACGCGCGCGCTTCGTTCGCATCCGAGACCGCTCCACCGTGGGCGGCGGGACCTCCGCCGGCTTCGATCTCGACGCCGTCGGTGGCCGGTACGTCGCCGCCGATGGCCCATGAGGCGGCCGCTTCTGTTGCTCGGCTGCGCGGTGCTCGGCCTCGGCTGCCTCGAGCGTGCGGGCCTGACTGGCGTGACCGCGACCGGGCCGCGGGCCACCCCCGCGGGCGTCGTGCTGTCAGGCGAGCTGGTCGTGGTCACCGACCCCGGCGTCGACACCCGGTCTGGGCCGACGACCAGCTACGCGGCAGGTCACGTCCGCGCTCTGGACGCCGCCACCGGCACGCTTCGGGCGACGAGCGCCACGCGCTTCAAGAACCCCCTCTTCGTGACCGCGGTCGATGACCGTTTCTATGTCTCAGGCCCTGGGCCGCTGGTGACCTCGGGCGGCACCACCGTCGCGACCGAGGACGGCGGCATCGACGTCTTCACGCGCGACGGGCTGCTCGCCAGCGCGGCTCCGGTGGCCTCGGTGCGTCTTGCTGGCGCGCCTGGGCGCGTCGTCCCCATCGGCCAGGGGCGCGCCATCCTGCCGTCGGCTCTCTCGCCCGTGCTTTACCGTGTGGTGCTCGACCCGCTCTCGGTCGAGCATGGCCCGGCCGATCCGCTGCGGCTCCCCGCACCGCTCGATCGAACCGACCAGGTCGACACGCTCACCGTGGCGCTCGCGCCTGGCGCCGGCCTCGTCGTCACGAGCTTCAACACCGACCTCCTGCTGGTGCTGGATCCGCACACCGGCGCGACCATCCGCGGCCCCGTCTCCGTGCGCCGGGACCCCCAGGCGTCGCTCATCGAGGGCCCGCTGGATCTCGCCGTCTGCGCTGATGGCCTGCGCCCGGACGTCTTCGTGATGAAGGACCTGTCGAACCTGATTGCCGCGGTCGACTCGACCACGCTCGCGGTCGAGCCCGCCTTCGCGGTCGTCGGGCCCGTCGCCAACCGCATCGCCTGCACCGCGGGGTCGCTCGTGGTCACGAACTCGGGGAAGAACGACGTGCAAGTCATCGATCGCGTGACGGGCGCGACGACCGCCCGGATCGCGTACGACCCGGGCTGCAGCCCGTGGGAGACCGCGGTGCAGGACGGACGGCTCGTGACCACGCTCTACGGCTGCGGACGCGTCGCCCTGGCCGAGCTCGCGACCGCGAAGCTGCGTTGGAGCGTCGCGCTCGCAGCTCCGTGAGGGTCGCGTTCGGAGCCCCTTGCCACCCGAAAGCGGACCGTGTAACCCTTCGCCAAACACGCGTTCGACCGACTCACGACAGTTCCTCCGGAGGCGTACATGACCATCCTGCGAATCGGTGCTTGGGCCATGCGTGGTGGCGTCCAGACCCAGTGGACGAAGGTCCTTCAGCGAGCGCAGCAGCTCGGGCTGACCGACGTCTCGCTCTCGGCGCATGCGCAGGACGCGGGGCAACCGTTCGAGCCGTTCGCGACGGCCTCGCACGTCGCGGCCGTGCTGCGCGCCTACGCGGCCGCGGGCATTCGCGGGCACCTCATGTTCTGGCCGCAGCCCAGCCCCGGCCACGCCAAGGAGCTCCTGGCCTACCTCGCGGAGGTGCGCCGACTCGCCGGAGACGCGCTCGTGACCGCCGAGCTCGACGCCGAGGAGCAGTGGACCGGCCACCCGCGTCGCAGCACGCACGGCGCCGCGGTGGCTGCGCAGCTCAAGGCGGGGTGGCCGAGCGGCGTGAGGCTCGGCGTCAACGGCATCACTGCCGCGCTTCCGAAGATCCTCGATCTGGTCCGGGTCGCCGACTTCGTGATCCCACAAGCCTACACCTCTACGAAGAAGCATCAGACGCGGCCGCCGGGCACCCGTCAGACGGAGGTCGCCAAGGCCTGGCGCGCCAAGCTCCCGGCCGGCTGCAAGCTCTTGATGGGGCTCGCCGCCTACAGTCAGGAGGGCGCCGGCGGTCACCCGGCCGCACGCGCGATGCAGCTCGCGTTCGACGCCGCGGCCGCGGAGACCGACGAGCTCCGCTACTGGTCGCTCGAGGCCCTCGAGGGCGGGCCCGCGCACACCTTCGTCAAGGCCCGCTGTGCCGCGCTACCCGTGCCGCAACCGGCGCCCGCGCCTGCGCCGGTCGGCGATCCGGACGACGTCCGCGACACCGGCATGGCGCTCCTCGACGCGGTCCCCGCGCCGCCCGCGCCCCCCGCGTCTGCCGATGGTGCCGATGTTGGTGCCGCGGTGGTGGCCATCGCCCTGGCCGAGTGGCAGCGGGGCGTGCGCGAGCCACCAGGCCTCGGCTGGGACCGCATCGACGCCTACATCCGCTCTGCGCAGGGCCTCGCCTGGAACACGGCCGACATCGCCACCTGGAAGCCGGGCGTTCCGTACACGAAGAACGGGATGTTCGCCTGGTGCGGCGCCTTTGCGGCCTGGTGCTGGGGTGGGGCGGGACTCGGCGCGACCATCCGGCGCAAGCTGATGCCGTCGACGGTGCGCCTCTTCGGCGGCTACGGGGGGCTCCCCGGCTGGCACGGAGGCCCGCGCAGCGTTCCACTCCTCGACGCGCGCGCCGGCGACATCGGCGTCGTGACCAAGGGAGGCAGCACCGCGGGCCACCACATCGTCCTCATCGAGCGCCTCGACGCCGCCGCCGGGCTCGTCCATACGCTGGAGGGTAACGCCAGCGGGCTCGGCCCCGACGGCGCGACGTACGAGGGCGTCGTGCGCCGGACGCGCACGCTCCCCACGTCGGCGGGTGGCGTCGGTGTGAACCTGAAGCACCTCTGCCCCGTGAGCGGCCTGCCGCAGAAGTACACGTTGCTGCACGTCTATCGGCCGCTCCCCGAGGACGTCCACCCGGTCTGACGGCGCTGCCGCCCCGGCTTCTGCAGGCAACGGCTTCTAGTGGCCGCGGCGGACCCTCTGGGCCACGAGCAGCGCCAGCAGCAGGAGCAGTCCGACGCTGCGCGGGCCCCCGGGGGGCGCGCCCGAGCGGCAGCCGCCGCGGGTGACCCGCACGATCGTGGTCCCTCCGGGCGCGACGTCGTCTTCGGTCAGTTCGTCGCCATGCGGCTCGACGGCGCTCGCCGGCTCTAGCAGTGGACCCGCGTCCAGTCCGGTCCGCGGAGGCAGCTCCGCGCTTGGCCCGGGCTCCGCGGCGACTGACTCCGGGGGCAGGGGCGGCTTCTCGGCGATGACCGGCTCGGGCACCGGCTCTGGCGCTGGCTCGGGCACTGGCTCGGGCGGCGTCAAGCCCTGACAGGCCGTGAGGTTGGGCGCCCCCATGCCGTCGTGCAGCAGGAGCTCGACCGCCTGTGAGGCGGTCCCAAGCGTGACCTTGAGGCTGGCGAGGCAGCTCCCCACTGGCGCGACGAGCCGCGTCGCGTAGGCGCCGAAGGCCACATAGCGCACGGGCCCGCTCCAGAAGCCCGGCGCGTCGACCGTGACCGCGAAGCCCGGGCCGAGGAGGTTGCCGCTGACGTCGCGGGGCCGCGCCACGAGATCGAGCTGTGTCGTTCCGTCGCCGGGGATCTGGCCAATGGGCTTGCTGACGTCTCCGGGAGCGGTCGTCACGAGGTCGATCGTGGCCGGCGCTGGCGGCGGAACCGCGGGGACGACCGGGCACACCGCGGTGAGGCCCGCTGGCCCGCCGTTGACCAGCAGGCTCACGCTGCACGTGCCCGGCGTGAGCGGGCTCCGGACGAACACGCCGTAGTTCACGGTGTCCTCGAAGACGTGCGACGTGAGCGTGTCGGCGAGCACCTCGCAGCCCGTCGCGACGAAGCTCAGCGCGCCCTTCTGGTCGGGGAGGGGTTGGCCTAGGGCGTCATGCGCCAACAGGCGGAGCGGCAGCAGGTCCTGGCCGTCGGCGTGTAAATGCCTCCCGTAGAAGAACATCGCCGAGCGCTTCGGCGAGAGCGGCTCGGAGCCGCCGGGACGCGCGGACTGATCGATGGCGACGCCGTCCGCTCGTGCCGTCAGGACGGCGCCGTTCGGGACCGCGCTCGCCGCGACCGTCGTGACGACGAGCTGCCCGTTGCCGCTGACCGGGCTCAGCAGCGGGACCGGATTGCCATCGACTCGCACCTCCACTGGCAGCGTCGTCAGGCCCGGCCCAACGCTGTCCATGGGGCTCGTCGTGCGGTTGGCGTCGCGGGGCGTGATGGCCACCTTCCACGCTGGCGGACCGGAACCCGTGACTGGGGTGACCCGCACGCCGGTCGTCGCGCCATCGACCCGCTCGAGGACCGGGCGGAGGAATGGCTGCGCGGCACCCGAAGGACCGGTGCTCGGCGTCAGCGTGAGCTCCGAGACGAGCGGATCGACCGAGATGACGTACCTCGTCGAGGCCCCCGCCGTGTCCAGGTGCTTCTCCAGAATCTCGCCGCCGGCGAGCTCGAGCGTAAACCCTTGACCCGGCTTGGCCACCGTCCCGTCGGTCGCCAGCACCACGACGGTCGCCCCCATCGAGCGATAGGGCATGGCCGGAGACACGACCACCTCGAGCGCCGGCGCGGTCCGCACGCGCACGCGGGGATGGTGCGGCAGCACCTGGCCCTCGACGGTGAACGAGAGCACGACGTCGCCCGGCATCGGCGGCATGGGCACCACGCCCGTCCAGGTGTCCGGTCCGGCCTCGACGAGCGCGATGGGGCCGCCCGGAGCAGCCGTGACCACGGGCGGCGTGCCGCTCCAGGAGAGCACGACGGTCGCGGGGACGCCGCCGTGGGCGAGCTGCTTGGGCGCGACCGTGACCCACGCCGGCTCGCTCAGGGTCGTCGTCGTGTCGACGGGCACCGGACTGGTCTTCTTGTAGCCCGACGGCCAGACCACCGTGACCGACGCAGGCCCTGCGCAGTCTCCGAGCCCCACGATCCAGCGCGGGTCGGCCGTGCCGCCCGGCGTCGCGCCGCCCGGATGCTGGCCCGTCCAGGTCTGTCCACAAGCGATCGCGCTGAGCGTGGCCCCGAGGCCGTCGCGGTTGGAGACCGTGCTCTTCAGACGCACCGAGAGGAAGTGTCCCGGCGAGGGGGTCACGTTTCGAAGGACGGTGAGCTCGGTCGGACCTCCGACGAGCAAATCCACGCGCCCGTCGTCATTGAAGTCGCAAGGCACGACGGTCCGATCGTCGCTGCCCAGGTTCAGGCCCGCCGGCTTGCTGGCCTCCACGAGCGTGGGCCCGGGTTGACCATGGTAGAAGATGGACTGCCCGACCTCGGACGTGAGCCCCAGGACCTCTCCGATGACGCCCGTCGTGACCATGAGGTCCAGGCGCCCGTCGAGGTCGGCGTCGAAGAGGGCGGTGCCCCACTTGAAGCGCGGGCCCGCGATGCCGAGCGCGCCGCCGACGTGGAAGGCGTCCGTCGCGTCGGTCCACGTGCCGCCGTCCTGGCCGAGCAGGAGCGCGTCTTCGCCGTACGATGTCTGAAAGAGGTCGAGCCGCCCGTCCTGGTTCACGTCGCCGATCGAGACGCCCATGCCAAAGAGCGGCGTCGCGAGCCCCAGCGCGGGGGCGATGTCCGGCCCGGCCTTCCACCGCGCCAGGCTCCCCGGCGCGCCCTGAGCCACACCGTCGTTCCTGAGCACGACGTTCGGGTGAACCATCATCCCGAAGTCGTTGACCTGGAGCCAGTCGACGTCACCATCGCCGTCGAGATCCGCCCACGTGCCGACGAGCCCGCACCCCGCCCCAGGGAGCGCGTCGGGCGACCAGCGGAGGATCCCGCCGTCATTCTCCAAGAAGTGCGGCGACAGGCAGTCCGATTGCTGAACCGACAGCCCCTGCGCCCATCGCAGCAGCGCGACGTCGAGGTCACCGTCTCCGTCCGGATCGCCCACGGCCGCGCCGACGTACGCCGCGCGCGGCACCTCGAGACGGGTGGTCGAGGCGTCGACGTATCCGGCCGGGGTCCACTCCAGCAGGCTCACGAGGCGCATGGCGTTGGAGTCCGCCGGCGCGTGGATTCGGAGGAGGTCGACGTGCCCGTCGCCCGTGAAGTCGTGCGCCGCCAGCGCGATCGTGTGCGCGGCCTGGCCGGGTAGCCACGCGGGCAGCGGCGCGAACGTCAGATCGGGGCCTGGCAGACCGCGATAGAGCTGGTCGGGGAGGTTGCCGCGCCCGACGATCACGTCGAGTCGGCCATCCTCGTCGACGTCCACGCAGGCCAATGGCGCGAAGAACGGCGTGCCCGGCATCGACTGCAGTGGCTCGATCGTCGTCGAGACGATCGTGAAGCTCGGTGAACCGGCGCTGACGGCGGCGAGGACGAGCGGCGCGAGCACGGCGAGCATCGGAGAACGGTAGCACGAGACGGCGTTCGGTTCGCTGTGAATGCCTACAGCACCTCGACCTGCCTCAGTCCACGGCAGGGCCCCGCGTGCACCTGCACCGCGTCGGTTGCCGTCGCGTCGAGCGTGAGTCGGAAGCGATTCAGCCCGGGCGTGGAGCCGGCGCCGAGTGGCTCGCCCAGCACGCTCTGAGCCCCCCAGGTCGCGCGGACCGCGCAGGGCGTGCTCGCCTCGGTGAGCACCTCGACGCGGAGCTCGCGCGTGGGGGCGCGCAGCCCGACTCGCAGCACGATGGAGTGCTCGTCGTCGGCTTCGGAGCTCGACCCGCCGACGCGGGTGGTGCGTTCATAGTCGATGACGGGCACATAGCGCGCGAGGACGAAGCTCACTCCGGCGCCGACCGCGATGGACTCGAGCGTTACGGGGCCCTGCGCCGAGACGTGGGCGACCTGCGCCGACTCGAAGACCGCGAGGTGCTCGACTGGCGCGTCGTGGGTCGGCTGTGGCGGGCGGCCGAGGAAATACGCGCGGGCACCCGAGTGATGCGTGCGGCAGGTGAGCCCGTGGACGCGACTCTGGTAGGCGCCGTCGTCGACGCCGTGCCCCTCGATGAGCGCGACCATGAGCCGACGTAGCGTGCCCTCGGTGCAGAACTGGCCGACGAGCGGCGTGTCGCTCGACGGGCGCGCCCACGGAGCCACGAGGAGCGTCATGGCCAGCCCGACCGCGGCGAGCTCGGCGTGCCGTAGGCGCCGAACGATCAGGTCGAGCCCCAGCGCAGCCAGCACGAACGCGGGCAGCGCGGCGCCATGCAGGTAGCGCGGGGACCAGCGCTCGGCGGGTGCCAGGAGCCCGCCGATGAGCCCGAGCCCGAGCGCGGCCAACACGAGGCGGACGAGGCCCCGGTGCGCGCTGTGGCGCGTGCCGACCATGGCTAGGAGGCACACGACCGCACCCGCCATCAGCGAGGCCTCCGCCGTCTGGCGGCCGAAGCCGAGCCCGCCCACGACTCGAAGCACCACGTCGAGACCCGGTCCGACCGGCCGCTCCGATTGATAGAGGACACCGACGCCCCCGGTGCGCGCCAAATCGAGCCCGAGCGTCACGAGCGCCGGGAGCAGCGTCACGAGCCCGGCCAGGAGCGGCGCCGCGAGCGCCTTGAGCCCTCGCGCTCGGGCCAGCCGAGGGAGCGTCCACAGCAGCACGGGTGCCCAGGCTGCCAGCGCCGCGTGCACCTGGACTGCGCTCGCGAGGCTCGCGAAGGCCAGCGCGGCGGTGCGCGCCGTGGGCTCGCGGTCAAAGCGGTCCAGCGCCCAGAGGGTCAACGCCGCGAACGGCGGTGCCAGGCTCGGGTGCCAGATCATGTGACACACCTCGTGCCAGTACGGCGTCAGCGCGAGGGCAGCGCAGGCCGAGAGTGCGACCGCCCAATGCACGCGACGTCTGAGCAGCATGTAGAGGGCACCGAGCGCCACCGCGCCCGCCGCGAGCGAGAGGCAAGTAATCGTGCGGACGTCGCAGAACACGGCGAGCACCGCTGCGTAGAGCCCGTAGACGAACGGGCCGAGGTGCAGCTGCGTGTTGCTGATGTCGGGCCCGAGCAGCGAGCCGTAGCCGTCACCGCCAAGAAGGAGGCGTGAGGCCGCCATGTCCCGGGCCAGGTCCCGGCTGAAGACCGTCTCGCCCGCGTCGAGCCAGCCATGGACTACGAGGTGCGTGACGAGGAGCGCGGGCAGCGCGGCGCGTTCGAGTGTCTGGAGCACCACGGGTGCAGCATAGCGAGGCGAGGGGCTCGATGCACCCGCGCCACACGGTTCCGTGACACTCCGGCGCACCGCGAGTAAGTTCGGAGCCATGGAGCTGCGGCCCAATATCGACACGCGCGCCGCGCGGCAGTTTGGCCGCATGTTGGCGATCTACAGCGTCGTCGGGCTGGTCTCCGGCATCGTCGCGGTCCTGTTCGCCGAGCTCGTCGACCTCGCGGAGAGCGCGCTCCATCTGCGGCTCGCGGGTGCGGCGGCTACGGCCGTGGACGTCACCGAGCCCGAGATGCTGCGCCCGACCGGCACGCGCTGGCTGCTTCTGCTGCTGCCCGCGCTCGGTGGACTCCTCGCGGGCTGGCTCTGCGCGCGCCTCGCGCCCGAGGCGGCAGGCTCCGGTACTGGCCCCGTCATCGACTCCTACCATCGCCATGACGGCAACATCCGACGGAGGGTGCCACTCATCAAGTCGTTTGCGACCGCGCTGACGGTGGGTACGGGCGGCTCCGCCGGGGTCGAGGGACCCATCTCACAGATCACGGCCGGCGTGGGCTCCATCGTCTCGGGCTGGTTCTCGCTCTCGGGCTCCGAGCGCCGCGTCCTGATCATGGCCGGCTACGCGGCCGGCGTGGGCGCCGTCTTCCACGCACCGATGGCGTCCGCGCTCTTTGCCGCCGAGGTGCTCTACCACGAGATGGACCTCGAGTCGGAGGTGCTCGTCCCCTCCATCATCGCGGCCACGTTGGCCTACGGCGTCTTCGGCGCCGTCCGCGGTTGGGAGCCCGTGCTGGAGGCCCCCGGCGTCACGTTTCGCGGCGTCGTCGAGCTCGTCCCCTATCTCGTGTTGGCGTTGGCTCTCGCGCTCGGGACCGTGCTGTTCGTGGGCATGAAGCACGCCGTGCGGGATCTGGCGCATCGGTGGACCGGAGTCCCGCCGTGGGCGCGCCCGGCCATCGGCGGCCTGGTCGTCGGCCTCATCGGCGTGTTCCTCCCGATGACGCTCGGCTCGGGCTACACCATCCTGCACATCGCGCTGCGCCCCGAGGCGACGATTCTGGTGCTCCTCGCGCTGGCCGTCGCCAAAGCCGTCACGAGCCTGTTCACGACCGCGACAGGCGGCTCCGGTGGCCTGTTTGCGCCGGTACTCGTCATCGGCGGCGCGGTCGGCGCCGTCGTCGGCAAGGCCACCGCGACGATCGCCCCGGAGCTTGGCGTGCAGCCTGCCGCGTTCGCCGTCGTGGGCATGGCCGGCTTCTTCGCCGCCACCTTCCGGTGCCCCATCTCGGCGGTGATGATGGTCTCCGAGGTCGTCGGCTCCTATCGCTTGATTGTGCCCGCGCTCTGGGTCTGCGCGCTCGCGTGGATCCTCACGCGCCGGAGCGTGCTCTACGAGGAGCAGGTCGCCACCCGCTACGACGCGCCGTTTCGCCTCGCCGACATGATGGGCCAGGTGCTCAACCGCATGACGGTCCGCGACGCCATGATCGGCGCGCCCCCGACCATCACCGTGCCGCCCGACATGAGCCTGCGGGACCTCGTCTCGCGCTTTGCCAGCAGCAAGCAGGCCGTCTTTCCCATCGTCGACCCCAAGACCGGCCAGATGATGGGCGTGACCGATGGCCGCCAGCTGCGCCGCACGCTCGGCCGGGAAGGCATCGACACTCTGCTCATCGCGCGCGACTTCCTTGGGCGCGCCGTCACCATCGGGCCCCACGACACGCTGGATCTCGCCATCGGCCGCATGACCACGACTGGCTTCGACGAGCTGATCGTCGTCGATGACTGCGACGGGCGGCTCATCGGCATCCTGTCGCGCCGTGACGTCGTCAGCGCCTACCACCGGCGGATGCTGCACCACTCGGACGTCGTCGAGGACGTCACGGCCGACTTCGAGGCGCCGCTCTCGGGCGAGGACGACCTCGCGCTGGCCCTCAAGCGCGGCGGTGTGCTGCGCGACGTGGAGGGCGACGACCCCGAGGCCGTGCTGCGCGCGATGGTCACCGCGCTCACGCTGCCGCCGTCGGTGGACAAGGCGCGGCTGCTGGCGCTTCTGCTCGAGCGCGAGGAGCTGACGAGCACCGGCATCGGCGACGGCATCGCCTTGCCGCACCCAACGAGTGACGATGTCTCGGTTCACATCGAGGACGCCGAGCCGCTGCGGCCCGTGGTCGCCATCGGCCTCCTGCGACGCCCGGTGCCGTGGAACGCCATCGACGCGCAGCCCGTCACCGTCGTGTGCCTGCTGCTCGCGCCCAGCGGCGACGTGCACCTCGGCTTGCTGTCGCGCATCGCGCAGGGCCTCAGCAACCCCGACGTGCGCCGGTTGCTGGATGCACGCGCGCCGAGCCGCGACCTCCTGCGCGCGCTGGGCGGCGCCACGCGAGCCGAGCTGCCAGCGGTGACGATCGGTCCGGAGCTGAGTTGACGGCCGTCAGGCCCGCTCGTCCCAGTAGCGTGGGTTTCGCTTCTGATGGGCCACTGCGAGTACCTGAATTCCGTCGTCACGGACTCGAAAGAAAATGCTGTACGGAAATCGTCGAACTAGCCACATGCGTATTCCCGGGGTGGCCTCGGTCGCCTGCATCGGCGCTGCCCTCGCGGCGCGAACGCTTCGCTCAACTTCGGTCAGGAAGGCCCTGCGGAGGCCGATCCGCTTGGATCCGTAGAACAGAGCGGCTTCGCGAAGCTCACGCGTCGCGTCGGGGTGGAAGGTGATCTCGAGGTCAATCGCGTTCCGCACGTAGCTCTCGGAAGACCTCATCAGCGTCGCGGCCGAGGTCCGGGTTGACGTCAAGCTCAGCCGCCCGTCGTGCTGCCTCGCGGCCCCAGGCTTGAACGTGCTCGTCCGGGCTGACCGCGTCGAGGCTGGCGAGCAACAGCTCGGCAAGCCGCGCCCGCTCTGCATGCGGAAGGTCAAGCACCTGGTGTTCGAGTTCGGTGGCGCTCATGTGCCGAATCTTGCGGCCTCCGCGCTTCCGAGTCCAGACTGCGGGCGGCACCGGACGTGATCGCGCCGTTCCAGCCGAGCGACTGCACTCGTGTCGCGACTCGACCGTGGGCCAAGTTGCGCTAGGTCGCCTGGCCCTCTCGTGCCAGACTCTAGCCCGGTCGCCCCGGGCGGCCAGGGAGAGAGCCAATGCGACTGCGACTGATGGCCACGCTGTTATCCGGAGTCCTTGCCGCGTGCGGCACCGGGCCAGAGTCCGTCGCGGCCGGGGCCGATGTGGCGACCGCGGATCCGGGGCCCGGTGTCACCGACGCGGGCGTGGATCTCGGGGCAGCGGACCTCGGCACACCCGATCCCGGCACACCCGATCCGGGCCCATCGCCGGATGTAGCGGCCGACGTCACCGCGCAGCCCGTCGACACGCTCTACCCCAAGGCGCCGCCGCTGCCGTCGCCGGTCACCGCCGCGCCTGTCGCGCCGCCGCCGACCGCGAAGGCCGGCAAGTTCGCCGAGGGCGTGTGGGTCCTGCCCAACGGCCGCGTGCTCACGCCCGCCGGGACCATGCTCGAGCTCGGCAGCTACCCGCTCGGTCTGGCGCTCCACCCCAATGGCAAGACGCTCTATGTGAGCAACGACGGCAAGAAGTCCCGCGCCATCCAGGTCATCGACGTGGCCACGAAGGCCCTCATCCAGACGGTCAAGAAGCCCACGCTGTACCGGTTCATGTTCGTCACTCCGGACGGCAAGTCCCTCTATGCCTCCGGTGGGCCCGCGGGCCAGGTCTACCGCCTCACGATCGGCGCGGACGGCACGCTGACCGACGACGGGGCGCTCTCGCCGCCCGACGGCGCGTTTGGGATTGGCCTCTCGCCGGACGCCAAGACGCTCTACGCGGTCCGCAGCAACGCGGATCTGACCGCGAATGGCCCAGCGCGACGCAGCCTCATGGCGCTCGACGCGACCGCGGGCACGACCAAGGCGGAGACCGTCTTGGGCTTCACGCCCTACGATTTGGCGATCGCGCCTGACGGCAAGTGGGCGTACGTGACCTCCTGGCGCGAGGGCGGCGTGCAGCGCGTCAACCTCGAGACGCACGCCGCACTGACCGACAAGGACACCGTCCGCTTTGGCAAGCACGCGCAAGGGCTCGTGCTCTCCGCCGACGGCAAGCGCCTCTATGCGAGCGCGACGGACTCCGACCAGATTGGGGTCATCGACGTCGCTACCTTCACGTTGCTCAAGACCATCCCGCTCAATCTGGCGCTGCCGGGCACCGATGGCGAGTCGGCGCCGCTCGGCCGCGACCCCGGCTTCCTGGCGCTCTCCCCCGACGGTGGCCGCCTGTATGTTGCCTGTGCCCTCACAAATGAGGTCGCGGTCATCGATACCCAGACGCTCGTGCTCGTCGGGTCCATCCCGGTCGGCTGGTATCCCGCCGCGGTCGCCGTGAGCCCGGATGGCAAGCAGCTCTATGTCGCCAACTCGAAGGGGACGGGCTACCCGCCCTGGGACGGCTCGCTGAGCGCCGAGGGCGGCTACGTGGGCTCGCTCTCGTTCATCGACGTGCCCGACGACGCGACGCTCAAGAAGGGTCGCGACGTCGTGCTGTCGAACGCCGTCGGGGTCTCGGGCACCGGGCGCGTCACGCCGACCGAGGACCAGCTCGCCGTCATCCCCAAGACTGGGAAGTCCAGCAAGATCGAGCACATCGTCTACATCATGCGCGAGAACAAGACCTTTGACGTCGAGCTCGGCGACCTCGGTACGGTCGAAGGGGGGGGCGTCAAGGACGTCGACGCCGATCCCAAGCTCACGCTCTTCGGCTACGAGGTCACGCCCAACCTCCACGAGCTGGCGCGCGAGTTCTGCGTGCTCGATAATTTTTATACTGACGGCGACTACTCGGCTACCGGCCACAGCTACGCGACCGCGGCCAAGGCAGCGGACTACATCGAGAAGTTCTACTCGCTGTCGGGCAAGGGCGTCGACATCTCCTGGGGCGTCGGTCCCGATTCCACACCGACGCATGGGCACGTCTTCCGCAACGTCGTGGCCCATGGCCTCACTGCGGCGAGCTTCGGCCAGATCGTGGGGCTCACCGACGAGTGGCTCACGACCAACGTGTTTCAGCCGGAGTACCCCGGCGTCGTGTTCAACCTGGAGGTCAAGGACGAGGAACGCGGCACGTGGCTCAAGTCGTGGCTCCAGGATCACCCGCTGCCGGCGTTCAGCTTCATCCTGCTACCGGTCAACCACACCTGTTGTGGCGGTCAGGCCAACCACGTCTCGCCGAAGTCGATGATCGCGGACAACGATCTTGGCACCGGGCTCGTCATCGAGGCCCTCTCGAACAGCCCGTATTGGGACAAGACCGCGGTCTTCATCTTCGAGGACGATCCGCAGGACGGCGGGGATCACATCGAGTATCACCGCTCGCCGTTCGTCGTGGTCTCCCCGTGGGTCAAGCGGAACACGGTAAACCATACGCACCACGCCACGGGCTCGATGCACGCGACCGCCGAGCGCGCGCTGGACCTCACGCCGCTGACCGAGCTCGATGCGCTCGCGTCGCCCGTCTGGGGCTGCTTCACCGCGACCAAGGACAGCACGCCCTATCAGCACAAGGCGCGGCTGTATCCCGTTATCACCAACAAGGAGGAGCAACAGGGCGGTGGTCAGAAGCCCATGAGCCAGCCGATGCGCGAGGCGTGGAGCCGCATGCGCTTCGACGAGCCCGACGAGGCGCCTGGACTCGGTCGCGTGCTCTGGGAGATGTATCGCGGGACGCCGGCGCCGTGGCCGAATCGGAGCCTGATGCCGGAGCCGGAGGACGCCGAATGAGCGCGCGCAGCACCTCCGAGGTCGTCATCGTGGGCGGCGGCATTGCCGGCCTCTCGGTCGCGCTCGCGGCTCGGCGCCGCGGCCTCTCCGTCACGGTCCTGGAGCGTGCGGTGCCGGGAGCCGAGGCCTCGACGGCGGCGGCAGGCATCCTTGGCGCGCAGGTCGAGGCGCACGCGACCGGGCCCGCGCTGGAGCTCGGCCTGCTCTCGCGTGGGCTCTACCCCGAGTGGTGCGGCGCGCTCGAGGCGGAGACCGGCGTCGCGATCGGCCTCCACCGCTGCGGAGTGGCCCAGGTCGCGCTGGACCCGACGCAGTGGGCGGAGCTCGAGCACAAGGCGGACGCGCAGGAGCGGCTGGGCCTCGGCGTCGAGCGCCTCACCGGGGCCGCGCTGTTCGAGCGCCTGCCGGGACTCACCCGCGAAGCCGTCGGGGCGTTGCTGTTCCCCGAGGACGGACAGGTCGAGCCCGACCGCCTGCTGCGCGCGCTGGCCATCGCCGCAGAGCGACTCGGCGTGCGCTTTCTGACCGGCCAACCCGTCGGCCGCATCCTCGTCTCGCGCGGGCGTGTCAGCGGCGTCGAGGTGGGCTCCGAGGTGCGGCTCTGCGAGCGCGTCGTCCTCTGCGCCGGCGCGTGGACCTCGCTTCTGCCGGACGCGGGGCTCGCGGCCAGCGCCATTCGACCCACCCGCGGGCAGCTCATTGGCGTAACCCTGCGCGCGCCGCCGTTTCGCCCGGTGGTCTTCGGTCCCGGCGCCTACTGCGTACCGCGCTCCGACGGCCGCGTCGTCATCGGCTCGACGATGGAGGACGCGGGCTTTTCGAAGGACGTCACGCTCGGCGGCCTGCGCGACGTGTCGAGCCGAGCGACGCGCCTGTTTCCGAAGCTTGCGGACGCACCGGTGACGAGCACGTGGGCCGGCCTGCGACCAGAGACCGTGGACGGCCTCCCCGCGCTCGGGCCGGGACTCCACGAGGGCCTGTTCATCGCGTCCGGCCACTTCCGCAACGGCATCCTGCTCGCGCCCGCGACGGGACTGCTCATGGCGAGCATCCTGACCGGCGAAGCGCCCGCGCTCGAGCTTGGCCCATTCGACCCGCGACGGCTCGTGGCGTTCCGGGTGGCGTGATCATCGCTGCGCGCAAAGCTACGGTCGTGCCCTCATTCGCTCAAGGCGTCGCGATGACCAGCACACCCGCGCCGTCGGTCGTAGCGCCAGGACCGGCCGTCACCGTGACTTCGTGGCCTCCAGGGGCGGGCGTCATCGCGACCTGGTAGCTCGTGTTCGCAGCGAGACCCGTCACGACCTGTGTCGTCACTCCCGCGGGGACAGACCACACGAGCGGGCCTGCAGGTCCGCCGAGGTCGCGCCGAAACCACACGATGCGGGGACCGATACGAGCACCTTCGAACGTCGCCGTCGATTGCGGCGCGCTAAGCACGAGTGCTGTTGGCGTGCTGACCGCGCCGCCATCGGCGACCTCGAGGACATGGAGCAGACGCTCGTCCAGCGGGTTGCTCGGGTCGGAGACGGTGTAGACCTGCCCGCGCCGGGTCACGTTGCCTTGGCTGCTGAAGAACGGCTCAAACGCGGATTCCGTCGCGTCTGCGACGCCCTCGGCCACAGAGTGCGTCGTCGCAGCGGCTTCGGGCAGGAGCGTTTTGACCCAATACCGCTGGCCGCCGGGGGTCAGCCCCGAGAGCGTGCGTGTGGCCGCGTCCACCGTCGGGTCCGTCGGGTGGAGGAACAGGTGAAAACGCTTGAACAGGTCCGGCTGAGACGTCGTCGCCCGATCGTAGACCACGACGTGGTCCGGCTCGAGCCAAACGACGGAGCGGCTTGCGTGGGTCACGGCCTTGACCTCGTTGGGGACGGCGCCGTTGAAACTCTGCTTGAGATTGTACAGCGGAGTCATCTGGCAATCGCTGTACGTGAACCCCGAGCCCCGGCTCGACGAGGCCACCGGATCCCCGGTCGAGCCCTGCACCGGCGCGCCACTCAGGAACGGCCCGCGGAACCACGCTGGGATGAGGTTGGGGTCGCCGTTTGGCAGGACGTTCTGGATGGCCAGCTCGTTGTTGTATTGCGCGCCATCGGTCACGCCGCTGTTGGAGTAGCCGCTACGGGGTCGGGTGATCCATTCACCCTTGCGGTGAAAGAAGAAGTGACCGGACTCATGCTGGTGGTCGAGGCTCATGTATTGGCACAACGAGCCGAACCAGCGCGCTGAGGCGTCCCAGCCCGTGCGCGCGAGCACGCGGCCGAGGCCTGCGTCAGTGAACGCCGTACTCATGCCGGGCCGAGGGTCGGGCAGCGTGGCTGGATCGACGGTCGGATCGAAGGCGAGGAAGTAGAGGAGGCTCGTCCACGCACCCACGCCGTTCCACACGTTGCCGGTGATCTTCGGCCGCTGGTACAGGCGCGCGAGTCCGCCCGGAGGGAGGTGCGTCGCCATCCAGAGCAGCTTCTGGTAGCGAGCCGCATGAAGCGGGTCCGGCGGCGTTCCAATGAGCCGCTGCTCGTAAACGGCGAGTGCCACGAGCGTGGTCTGCATGAGCTCTGGAAAGATGTCGGTCACGACCTGGTTGAAGTTCGCGACCGGGTAGCTCATACCGAGGCCCTGGCCCACGTCGATGGCCTGGTTGGCGGTGCTCGCAAGGATGCCGTCAGCGACGTTGGACCAGAACGCGCTATCGGCGAAACCCGACACCGACGGAGGCAGCGGGTGCCCTGAGGATCGCATGAGCAGCCGCGATGTCGCCAGCGCCTTGAGGGTGTCGGTGCCATAGCCGAAGGCGCCCTCGGCCGGGACACCGCCTTGGCCTCCGCCCTGGCCGAGGAACAGCTGGTATTGGAGCCAGTTGGCTCCTTCGACGTACGCCAGATAGCCGCGCACCGTAGGATACAGCGTCCCCTGCCCCGCGAGCGGTGGATCGTCGACCGCGTCCAGCGCGAGCGACTGAGAGACCATGCGCTGCACCTGGCCCGCGTTGTAGTTGTTCCAGGCATGTCGCGCGTGCTGTGGGTCGCCGACCATCGCCACGTTGCCCAGGTTGGCGAGACTGCCCTTGAGCTGTGACCAGGTCGTGAGCGCCTGGCCCTCGCGGATGAGAACGTCGTTCCAGAGCAGAAAGCCTTTCTGGATGGTCGCGAGCTCGGCCTTGCTGAAGTAGGGGTAGAGCCAGTCGACCACGAGCCCCCAGGCCTCGCCGCCCCAGTTGGCCCGATTCCACCACGCAAACCGCGTGCTTCGGAATGGCACGAACCCCTGAGCGTCGGGGACGAGCCCCTGCGCGACCAGGTTCATCACGTACATCAGCATCCGGCGAGCGACATCCGCGTGCGCGGAGCGCATCGTTGGGTCGTTGTCGACGAGCGACAGGAATGCGTAGAACAGCGCGTACTCCTCGATGATGTCATTGGTGAGCGCCGCCGAGCCCGAGTCGCAGAAAGTCGTCGCCTTGTCGCAGACATACCCCGTCACGATGTTGGGCTGATTCGTATTCCACTTGCCGAGCGTCAGCGCCCGATGATCGACGGCGCTCTTGAGCGTCATGAGCGACTGCCACATCGGGTTGCTCGCCGTAGCCCAGCTGCGCAGCCGCGGCAGATCCGCCGCCGAGAAGACGAGTCTGGGATGTCCCTCGACGGGCTGTGGGACCGACACGTCCACCGGCGCTGGGCTCGTCAGCTCCGGCGCAGGCCCCGCGTCCACGCCGCTGGTGTCCGTCACCGCTCCCGCGTCAGTCGCCACGATGGGCTGCGTGTAACATACGACGAGTTTGGGCCGAACGCTCACCGTAGCCGCCTCGCTCGAGTTGAAGAAGGTGTTGGCGTTCGTCGCATCATGCGGCGTGAGCGCGATGCCGTGGTTCTGCGCCGTCCCAGAGTGCCACGCGACGACGAGCGCGGTCAGATCGAAGCTCAACGGTCCAACGAAGTACACGCCTCCATTGGCGAAGGTCGCCTCGACTGCGGGCGCGATGGCCTTCTGAAACGTCGTCCACGTTGCGGTGGGCTCGGCCCACGTGGCTTGCGCGGCGTGGACGTCCATCGAGCCCGCGACGCCGTTGTTGCCCGTGGTGACGAGGGTGACGGTTGCCGAAGTGATCGTCGCGTTCGCCGGCACGACCCCGAGTTCCCATCGCAACAGCGCCCAACGGACTCCGGTCGTCTCCGACGCGCCGGCGATCCGACCCGCGTTGACGAGCGTGCTCGCGCCGAAGAGTTTCGTCGTCGGCTCGTTGCGTAGGTACGTGTCGCTGACGTTGCCTGCCAACCCGCGCTGGAGCGTGACGCAGCTGGGCGCGCCTACGACGACCTCTCCCTGAGCCTGGCCTCGAGCACGCACCGGACCCGCGCTGGGCGGCAGATCTGTGATTGGCGTCGTGCAGGCATGCAGCAGCAGCAGCAAGATGAGACTAGGCCACGTCGACTTCATGAGTGTGTTCCCTTCGTGTTCCGCGAGGGCCAAACCCCTCGCGCCGTCTTCTCGTCAGTCACGAAGCTACAGGTCATAATTCGGGGTAGAACTCCCCAAAACAGGGGATTCACTCGGGCGTGGGACGTGCGACGCTCGACAGGGGAGGTGGCATGGACCACGAGGGGTTTCGAGCCGGTCAGGTCAAGAGCGTCATCGCGTTGCTGAGCCGCGTCGCGGGCGTGCAGAGCGAGCACCAGCGCATGGTCACCCTGCTCGGCGGGCTGTGCCACCTGCTTGGAGCGGAGGTCGCGGGCTTGCTCATCGACGAGAACTTCCGCGCCGGCGCACTGACCCCCATCCTTCCCATCGCGGAGAGCGGCTGGACGACGGACATGAGGCGGGCGATGTGCGCCCGCGAGCTGTTCGAAGGACCGGCTTGGCACCAGGAGCCCGGCGTGCAGGAGCTCAAGCGCCGCGCGCTGAGCGCCCGTCCAGGGGAGGTCATGACGTTTCGGCGCCACGACCTCGTTGCAGACGACGTCTGGGCGCGCTCTGCGATGGCCCGCGCCTTGGAGCCGCTCGGCCTCGACCACCCGCTCTACTCACTCTGGTTCATCAAGCCCCCAGCGGTCGTGCAGGCGCTCGTTCTCACCCGACACCGCAATGCCGAACCGTTCGACGTCGATTCTCGGGAGCTACTCAGGCTCATTCACACCGAGTGGGCGCCGCGCTTTCGCACCGCGCTTCGCCCATCGACAGGGCCGGCGTTGAGCCTCACGCCCCGGGAAGCCGCAACCTTGGCGGCGCTGTTGCGCGGCAGCTCAGTCAAGGAGATCGCGGGCGAGCTGGAGCTGAGCGTGCATACGGTAAATCAGTACGTGAAGGCGGTCTATCGAGCTTATAGCGTGCGCAGCCGAGCCGAGCTTCTCGCGAGGTACTTCGCGACGTAGCCGCACAGGCTCACTTCACCCAATCCCACCGCGGGCCGCCATCGCTGCAACCGCGCGCACGCTCTTCGGGCGTACAGTAGATGCGTACGTGGAAGTGGTCGGCGTGCGGCGACGAGTTGCGCGGCTGGGCCAGCACCTTGCGGGCACGCCGCAGAATCTCCGGGTGCTCGCCGCGCTTCTCGGCGTAGGCGAGGAGGCGGGCCTTGAGCCAGTCGGCAACGAAGATGTACTGAACGAACGGCCGCTTCGACCACAGCATCGTGCGGACGAGCCACCAGTTCTCGCGCAGCGCAAAGCGCAGCCGGCGGCACGCAGGCTTGGTGCAGCGTCCCTCGGCGTCGAAGTCGTAGAAACCGACCGCCGCGCGCCGCACCTGGGTCTGCGTGTCCTCGACGTAGAACAGGATGTCCACGTCGCGCCCCGCCTGGTGGCTCTTGTGGCCGCCGAGCTTACCGCCACCGCAGCGCGACAGATCGCCGAGGACCAGCGGCGGAGACTGCACATAGTGGTCGACCGTGCCCGCCGCGCGGAGCAGCAGCGCGACCAGCGCTTGCGAGCCAAAGTTGGCGCCCCGCTTCTTGGTCGTGGACGTAAATCGGTGATGACGGCCCTCGGTGGGCATCGCGATGCCCGTGTCGAGTCGCCCCGACCACGGTTGCCCGACGCTGGTGCCGACCTGGAGCTTGGCCGGCGGCGTGCGCTCCTCGGCGTCTGCGCCGACGCACGCCAACGCTGCGACGAGCGCCGCAGCCGCCCGAATCACAGATCCTCACCCGGCTTGACGGAGCCGATGAGGCGCTTGCGCAGCCGCTCGAGGGCCTCCTTGTGGAGCTGGCTCACGCGTGCCTCCGTCACCTCGAGGACGTTCGCCACCTCCTTCTGCGACAACTCATGGAAGTAGACGAGCGACAATACGAGCCGCATGCGCTCCGGCAGCGCCTCGATCTGCTCGCGGACGAGCAGGCCGCGCTGGCTGGTCTCGACCGCCACATCTGAGATCGGTCGCGGGTCTCCGACCTCGTTGGCGATGTCCTCGACTGCCGTCGGCGGGCAGGCCGCGCAGTCCTGCGCCAACGACAGGTAGTCCTCGACCGTGATGCCGAGCGTCCGCGCAACCTCCTCGGCCGTGGCCGGTCGACCCAGCAGGCCCTCGAGCTTTTGCTCCGCCGCGCGCACCTTGCGAGTCTCGCGCCGTCGCCGCTGGGACAACGGATCCAGCCGGCGCAGCGAGTCGAGCATCGCGCCATGGACGCGCACCGAGGCGAGGTGCTCGAAGTCGACGGCCCGCGCGGGGTCGAAGCGCTCGGCGGCCTGGAGCAGGCCGATCGTGCCCTCGCACACCAGGTCGTCGAGCTCGACCATGAAGCCGGTCCGCCGCCGCACCTTCTTCGCGATCCGGTAGACCAGCGGCGCGTACTGTTTGACGAGCGCCTCGAGATCGCGCGGCGGTGTCTCCAGGCTCGGCCCCCGGATGGCCGGCGCCTTGGCGTAGGCACGCCGCGCCAGGTCCAGCGCTTGCCGGCGCTGCGACAACGCCTCTTGGCCCAGGTCGTCCCGCGGCGCCTCGCTGGAGGAGCCCGTCTCGCGGGCCTCGAGTGTTGCGGTCACACAGTCGTAGGTATTCATGCGTCCCACCCCTTGTGGCCGCCCGCGTCGGCCGCCAGCAGCGTTTGCCAGAAGATCTGAAAGCCTGTGCTCGTGACACCCTCGGGAGCCCGCCGGAGGACCGACTCACCCAACAGCCGCACGGCCTGCGAGGCGGGGCCCATCGGGTTCTCCGTTGTAAAGGGCACCTGCTTCATGACGGCCTGCTCGACCAATGGATCATTGGGCACCCAGCCGCAGAGCTCGACGACCACGGGCAGGAAGCGGCTCGTGACCGCCGTGAGCTGGCGGAAGACCTCGCGCGCGGCCGAGAGGCTCGTCACGCGATTTACGCACACCAGCACGCGCCGGACGCCGCACTTGTGCGAGAGCACCTTGATGGTCGAGTACGCATCCGTCAGCGACGTGGGCTCGGGGCCGACTACGACCAGTACGTCCTGCGCCGCGCCGGCGAAGAAGCGCACGTTGCTGCCGATGCCGGCGCCCGTGTCGATGAGGAGCGTGTCGTAGCGGTCGCCGAGCGGCTCGATGGCCTCGAGCAGCCGCCATTTGTGCTCGCTGTCGAGGTCCGCCAGCTCCGCGATGCCCGAGCCGCCCGCCAGCAGATCCACGCCGCTCCCGACTGGGGTCAAACAGTCGCGAAGGTCCCGTCCCTCGAGCAGCACGTGCCGCAGGTCGGCCTTGGCCTGGACACCAAGCAGCACGTCCGCGTTCGCGAGCCCCAGATCCGCGTCGAGCAACAGCACTCGACGGCCGTCGCGACCAAGGGACAACGCCAGGTTCACGGCGATGTTGGTCTTGCCGACGCCGCCTTTGCCGCTCGTGATGGCGATGACGCGAAAGCTGCGGCTGCTCCCTCTCGAGCGAAGCCGCTGGGCCTGATCCGGTGGGTCCGCTGGTGCGTGGTGCGCTGTATTGGAGTCGATGTCGAGCATGGTCTACCCCTGAGCCTCGAAGGTTGACTAGCCGAAGACGTGCCGGCACAGCCGGTCCGCGTCGGGTGTTTCGATGTCGCCGGGCACGTCTTGTCCGGTGGTCACATGGGCGATCTGATGTCCGGTGCCGATGACCGCCGAGAGCATTCCGCCGAGCTTGCGCGCCTCGTCGAGCTTGGTCACGACCACGGCGCGGAGGCCGCCTTGCGTGTAGCGCTCCACGATGCGGCCGATATCGGCGCCCGATGACGTCGCGGAGACACAGAGGTGTCGCTCGATGGGCAGACCACCGATGACGGCCTCCAGCTCGCCGTAGGTGTCGTCACGCCACGGGTTGCGCCCGGTCGTGTCGACGAGCACCAGGTCGGCGTCCTTGAATCGGTCGATGGCGCGCCCGACCTCGGCCGTGTTGCGCGCGACCGTGAACGGCACACCGATGAGCTCGGCGTAGGTCTTGACCTGCTCGACGGCGCCGATGCGATAGGTGTCCGTCGCGATGATGCCGACCGACCTTCCCTGCCGCAGCGCGGTGTGAGCGGCGATCTTGGCGAGGGTCGTCGTCTTGCCGACGCCGGTAGGGCCGACGAGGGCCGCGATCGTGCGCGTGGGGCGATCCCACAAGGCGGGCGCGGGCTCCAGCGCCGAACGGATGCGATCGGAGACGGCCCGCAGGCGCTGGCCCTGGGCGCCCTCGCCGCTCCAGCCGCTCGCTTGACCGACCAGCGTACGCGCGAGGCTCGCCTCGACGCCGCCACCGATGAGGCGCGCGACGATCGCGTCCTCTGCGACGGCCGGGTCCGCGCTGATGCCGAGCGAGCGGGCGAGCTCCTTCAGCTCGTCCATGAGCTGCTCCCAGCGCACCGTGGCTGGCGGTGCCGAGAGCACGCGCTCGGCGCGCATCTTGGAGATCTCGCGACGGAGGGCCGAGATCTCGCCGCGAACGCCATTGAGTGTCTCGGGATCGGGCATGAAGTCGCTGCCGTGATGGGCCGCCACCGGAAGCGCGTCCTCGGTGAGGCGGCCGTGATCGGGCTCCGCATCGATGGCGGCGGCGATCTCGACGAGGCCATCTGGCCCGCCGCGCAGCTCGCGTGACTGGAGCACGACGGCGTGCGGTCCCAAGGCGGCCTTCACCTTGTCCATCGCCTCGCGCATCGTGGGCGCTCGGAAGTGCTGCATCCTCATCGACCGGCCCCGTTCCGGCCCTGGCCCTGTCCACGGCCTGGGCTCGACGGTGGCCATGCGGCGCGTCCGCCGAACATCCAGAACGGATCGAGGCGCGTCGCGTCAAGCCATTGGCGGACCGTCATCATGTTGACGCGTGTCGTCAACTTCCCGACAGCCTCACCGGCGATGGCTCCAGGCGCCCGTGCGGGTGCCTGGGCGCCCGAGTCGCTCTCGCGCGCGTCCCCCGCTGCGCTTTGAGTTCCGCTGGTGTCGTTCACCATGCCCTCCTGGTCGTGTGTCGCGTCGAGGATCGAGGTCACGTGGCTCATGAGTGCATCTCCTGTGCCTGGCCCACGGGCGGGGCGAAGGGGGCGACCGCGCGCTTGGCCTTGCGCTCCATGCTCACGGTGCAGACGGTCTGGAGCGGCAGGCGCGTCGGCAGCTCCGAATGCGAAAGCACCACCACCTGCGGCAGAAAGCGCTGGACGAAGCGGCGCAGCGGAGCGCGCAGGTCCTGCGGGACGACCATCACCGGCCGCTTGCCTTGGCGCGAGAGGGTCTCCATCGCGCGTTGAATGGCGCCGAGCAGGCCCTGCGCGGTCGCGAGATCGGCGGCGACGACCATCTCGTCACCCACCTTGGCCAGTGCGCCGCGCACGACTTCCTCCGTCTGCGGATCGGTGATCGCGGCGTAGAGCTGACCATCCGGCTCCTTGAGCGTCTCCACGATGCCGCCGCCGAGCCGCATGCGGACCTGCTCGACCAGGAACGGCAGCGACTTCGACGTGCGCGCCGCCTCGCCAAGGACCTCCAGAACGCTGCGCAGATCACGGATGCTGACCTTCTCGCGCAGGAGCGCACGGCAGACGGCCAGCAGCTCAGGGTAGCCGAGCAAGCCGGGGACGAGGTCGTCGACCACGCGGGGCGAGCGCTTGGCCACGACGTCGACGAGCTCCTGGAGCTCCTGTCGCCCGAGCAACTCCGCCGCGCTGTCGCGCAGGATCTCGGCGAGGTGCGTCGAGACCACGGTGGCAGGCTCGACGACCGTGTAGCCGGCGTATTCGGCCCGCTCGCGGTCGCGCGACGCAATCCAGAGCGCCGGGACGCCAAACGTCGGGTCCTTGCCCGGGATGCCGTCGAGTGTGTCGAGCGCTTCGCCCGAGTCGATGGCCATCAGCCGATCGGGCAGCACGTTTCCCGTCGCGACCGGCACGCCGTGGATGAGCACGCGATAGTCGCCCGCACCAAGCGTCGTTGGGTTGTCGGCGTAAGCGACGCGGGGGAGAATGACGCCCAGCTCCTTGGCCAGCTGCTTCCGCACCGCCGTGACGCGATCGAGCACCTCGCCGCCACCGTGGCCCTCGACGACCAGCGGCACCAGCGCGACGCCGACCTCGAGCACGACCGGATCGACGCCAAGCACGTCGCGGAGCTGCTCTTCTTCGGTCTTCGGCTTCTGCGCGGTGTCCGCGGTCGCCGCCTTGTGGGGCGTCGTCGTGTCGCGGCCGCCCGTGGCCTTGGCCATGGCCCAGAGGCCGCCGCCGAGCGCGAAGAACGGAATCAGGGGCAGGCCGGGGATGAAGCCCATGGCGACCGAGATGGCGGAGCTGGCGCGAAGGACCTTGGGGTTGCCGAGCAGCTGGCCGACGACCTGATTGCCGAGCGCGCGACCGTCGCTGGCGCGTGTGACGATGAGGCCCGCGGCGGTCGAGATGACGAGTGCGGGGATTTGCGTGACGAGCCCGTCGCCGATGGTCAAGACCGTGTACGTCTTGGCCGCGCTCGCCAGGTCCATGCCGGCCTGGGTCATGCCGATGACCAGGCCACCCACGATGTTGATGCCCGTGATGATGAGGCCCGCGATCGCGTCGCCTCGGACGAACTTGTTGGCGCCGTCCATCGCGCCGTGGAAGTCGGTCTCCTGCGCGAGCTGCTCGCGCTTCCGCTGCGCCTGCTCCTGCGTGATGGCGCCCGCGGCGAGCTCGGCGTCGACGGCCATCTGCTTTCCGGGGAGCGCGTCGAGGGCGAAGCGTGCGGCCACCTCGGCGATGCGACCGGAGCCCTTCGTGATGACCGAGAAGTTGATGACGATGAGGATGAGGAAGATGACGAAGCCGA
>SXOX01000296.1 GCA_005776585.1 Pseudomonadota bacterium
GCCCCGGCCGCGCCCGCTCCGGATGCCGGCGCTCCGGTCGCTGCCGCGCCCGACGCAGGTGCCCCGCCGCCCGTCGCCCCGCCCCCGGTCGTCGAGGCCAAGCGCAAGTCGGCGACGGCCACGCTCGTCACGCACCCGAAGGTCACCGTCGCTACCACCGGCAAGCTCGTCAAGGACGGCCACGTCTACCTCGTCACCGGTCCCGTGACCCTACCCGCCAGCGCGCAGCTCAGCGGTCACCCCGAGCTCGCGGTCAAGGGCACGCGGCACGGCGTCGCGGTTCGGACCGCGGACGCGACCAACCCCGATGGCCAGCGCCGATTGCCGGGCCTGTCGGTGCGCCGGGTCGGCGCCGAGCTTCCCGAGACGCTGGAGGTCGATCTGGTCGATCAGACCACCACCGACGAGTGGCGCAATGACGTGGTCGCGCCCCGTCACCGACTCCCCGTCACGATCGACGGCATTGCGGCGGCAGGTGACGTCGCCGATCTCGAGCCGCGCTTCTTCAAGTCCGTGCACGACCAGCTCCAGCAGCAGACCTTGCGGGAGTCGCGCTTTCGCAATCCGTTCCTCACGTTTGCCGCCTCCCGAGCCGGGCTCCTCGGCGGTGCCCTCAACGAACCCGGCCGTCCCGGCGCGGACCGGCCCACGCGCAAGTCCGAGATTGGCGAGATGATGAGCCTGTACACGGGGGCGACGTCCGTCGAAGAGGCGCTCCAGGCCGACCGCGGGCTCCTGCTCCGCGAGGAGAAGGCCGCCGCGACCATCCCCATCGCCGACGTGACCGGCATGCCGCTCCCCGAGCACCCGTGGGACAAGCTCATCGCCGCGACCAACAAGGCGCCGGTCGTCGAGCCGCTCGCAAAGCACGTCCCGGCGGACGTGCTGTACGTGCACTTCACCGAGATTCGTTCGGCTTTGCTCTTGCTGGATGACGTAGACCGTTGGCTGACGCCGGTCTCGAGCCTTCTGGAGTGGCGCTCCGGTCACTCCCGCCTGGCTCAGCGCTACGAGGGCGAGCTCATGGTGGAGCGGTCCGACATCGCCAAACTACTCGGACACCTGGCCGTCGGCTCATTCGCCATCGTCGCGGCCGACCCGTTCGTGCGCGAGGGCACCGAGGTCGGGCTCGTCTTCCAGGTCAAGGACAAGGGGCTCTTCGACACTGCGATTGGGCAATACGAGACCAAGGCCAAGGCGCGCTACAAAGACGCCCTGACCACGACCACCGTCGAGCTGCAGGGACTCAAGGTGCGCGTCACCGCGACGGCCGACAAGCGCGTCAATCAGCACCGCCTCGATCTACCGGGCGACATCGTCGTCATCACCAACGGCAAGCGACTCATCGAGCGCTTTCTGGACGTCCCGGGCAAGAACCGCAAGGCGCTGGCGGATTCGGGGGACTTTCGTTATTTCCGTACGTTGTGGCCTTACCCTGAGAAGGCCACGTCGGACGTCGAGGACGGCTTCGTGTTCATCTCCGACGCCTTTGTTCAGGCCGCCGTGTCGCCGCGTGCCAAGATCCTCTCAGCACGCCGCTTGTCGGCTCACGCGGACCTCGCCGCCGTCGGGCACGCGACCATGATGTACGGCTGGCTCGAGGGGAAGCGCCCCGCGTCGCTCGATGAGGTCGTGGCGTCCAAGCTCCTCCACAAAGACGAGCTCAAGCACGGCGATGGCGGCAAGATTCAGTGGACGTTCGAAACCGGCGCGACCTCGACCACCTGGGGCCGCGTCGATGCCGCCACCCCGCTCGACGCGCTGCCCCTGGAGAAGGTCACCGCCGCCGAGAAGACCGCCTACGAGCAGTTCAAGGCGACGTATCAGAGCTATTGGCGGACGTTCATCGACCCCGTCGGCATTCGCGTCAAGCGCTCCGACAAGGGCGTGTCGCTCGATGCGTACGTCATGCCGCTCATCGATCGCTCGGGCTACAACGAGCTCGTCGAGCTCGTGGGCAGCGCGCGGATCTCGACGAGCGCTCCCAAGGGCCACGTCCTGTGGTCGGCCGCAATTGGTCGGGACGCCAAGCTGCGCCGCGAGCTGGACCGCATGGAGGGCCTCGGCGGGATCCGCGACCTCAAGTTCAAGTGGATTGGAGACTACGTGCTCCTCGGCGGCATCGATCGACCCGGCGGGCTCGAGTCGCTGCTGGCCAACAACGCGGTCCTGCACGTGGAACCGACCGATCCGACCGAGCGCGAGAAGGCCCGCGAGGCCAGTCGCCAGTGGGCGCAGCACGTCGTCAAGCTGCCGGTCTACGCCGGAGTCGAGGTCAAGGACCGCCTGGGGCTCGCCGCCGTGCTCACGGGGCTCAAGGCCATGGTGGAGGTCGCCGCACCCGGGCTCGTCGATTGGAAGCAGGGCGAGCCGCATCGGGACGTCCCGGTCTCGGTCATCACCGCGCGCCCGAGTGGAGGCCGGCAATTCCTGGATCTCACGGGTCTCCAGATCGTCTACGCGACCGCGGGAGACGTGTTCCTCGTGGCCTTCAACGTGCCCACGCTGCATGCGGCCATCGACGCGATCCTCGACAAGGAGATGCCACAGCATCGCGATGGCAAGAACGAGGGCGTCCAGGCGGGCCTGTCCCTCATCCCGTCGGGCTCGCCGAGCCCGCTGCTCGAGGCGCTGCTGGCGGTCATGGAGACCGACGCCTTTGCTCAGCTCCAGGCCGTGCTGCGCGATCAGCACTGGCTGGCGAGCGGCCTGCCGGAGCTGCCCATCGAGCGCGGCCGTCGCGACGCCTTGGCGCTCGCCTACCTCGGCTACGTTCCCGAGTCGGTGCTTGGCCCCGTCGCGCCCTGCGAGGGTGCGGCCGCCGTCACGTGCTTCAAGCATGCCGCCTATGGGACGCGCTTCGAGCCTACGGTGCCCGAGTCCGCGCCCGCCGATGCCAGCTTGACCAAGCTCATCCGTTCGCTGTCGGCGCTCACGTTCGGCATCGCGTTCGACGGCGAGGGCGAGGCGCGCGCGCTGCATGCCAAGGTCGGCTGGCAACGCACGGAGCGCTGAGCGCCAGATACAGGACCAATCTAGTCCTTTTTCGTTGACTCTGCCCGATCGCTGACTAATATAGGACCATCCTGGTCCTCTTTCGGCCAGGCAGCCAAGGGTCGGTCCACAGCCTCTCATGATTCGCATTGGCAAGCTCACGGACTACGGCATCGTGCTGCTCACGTACTTCGCACGGCACCCGACGGGCGCCATCCTCACCGCGCGTTCGCTCGCGGAGTCGGCCCGCATCCCGCTGCCCATGGTCACCAAGGTGCTCAAGACGCTCTGCCGGGGTGCGCTGCTCGTCTCCCATCGCGGGGTCAAGGGCGGCTTCAGCCTCGCGCGCGCGCCGGACGCCGTCACCATCGCGGAGGTCGTGCGCGTCCTGGAGGGGCCGGTCGCCGTCACGGAGTGCAGCGCTGCGGCGCCGGGCTTGTGCGACCTGGAGCCTCAGTGCCCCGTGCGGTCCAACTGGCTCAAGATCAACTCGGCCGTCATCGGCGCGCTGGACGGGCTCACCATCGTGGACATGACCTCGCCACTCACGGAGCGCCCCGCGGAGCCCCGTGTTCAAGCCAGCCGCCTCGACGCGCAGGCCGAGGCCGCGGCCCACAGGCAGCAAGCGGCCCGCTCACTCACCGGAGGCCTCGCATGAGCTCAGACGTTGTACAGGACGCGGTCTCCAGCGAATACAAGTACGGCTTCGAGTCCCACTTCGAGGCCGAGACGCTGCGCAAGGGCCTGGATGAAGACGTCATCCGCATCATCTCGGGCAAGAAGTCGGAGCCAGCGTTCCTGCTCAAGTTTCGCCTCGAGGCCTATCGGCGCTGGTTGGAGATGACGGAGCCCCGCTGGCAGAACGTGCACTACGCCCCCATCGACTACCAGGACCTCAGCTACTACTCCGCGCCCAAGCAGAAGGGCGAGGGCCCCAAGTCGCTCGACGAGATCGATCCCGAGATCAAGACCATGTTCGACAAGCTCGGCATCCCGCTCCTCGAGCAAAAGCGCCTGTCGGGCATCGCGGTAGACGCGGTGGTGGACTCGGTCTCGGTCGCCACCACGTTCCGCAGCAAGCTGCGCGAGCTGGGCATCATCTTCTGCTCGTTCTCCGAGGCCGTGCACGAGGTGCCCGAGCTCATCGAGCGCTGGCTCGGCTCGGTCGTCCCGGTCAACGACAACTACTTCGCTGCGCTGAACTCGGCCGTCTTCTCGGACGGC
>SXOX01000297.1 GCA_005776585.1 Pseudomonadota bacterium
CTGGCCGGGCCGTTCGCGCTCGTAGACGTCGCGGCCGATGCGGAACAACGGGCCCTGAGTGGCGTCCCGGTCAATCCATTGGAGCTCGTAACGTGCCATGTCCCCGGTACGCCCTTGGCGCGGGTTGGGTTCCCCGAATCGGCGACGCGACAAGAAGTCAAAGTGGACCGCCGTCAGGCTCTATCCAGTCCATCGCTCCTCCGAGTTCTTCCTGATTTGGCGCAACTCGCCGCCCTGCGACCGGCGGGGCGGGTATCAGCATTCGTCGGCCGTGTCCGTTCTCCGGTCTTGGATTCGGGTAATAACGAGTGATGGCGAGTCCCCGCAGTCAGCGACGAAATCTGCCAAGTGCTCGTGCCCGAAGGCGTCCCCGTGCGTCTCCATGAGCGCCGCGACATGTTGAAAAAACGCGGCCATGGAACGCAGGGAAGTCGGGCAAGCGGAGACTGTAACCTCGTCGAGCGCGAGCGGGTTCTCGGCAGCAACTCCGGCCGGATATCCGTACAGCCTAAACTTCAGCAAGTCGGCACTCCTGCCTTGGTTGGTGGTGTCCATCCAAGTTTCCTCTACCATGCTTCGAACTCCATTGAAGCGCGCGACGCATTCTTGTGGTCGTAGTAAATCTTGTCGCCATGAGCAAGAATGTCAACAAGTCAGGACCGTCCCGGCCTTGAGGCTTCCCGGAAGCAACAAGATGTCAACAAGTCAGGACCGTCCCGGTCTTGACGCTTGTCTCGGGCCGCACCTCGGCGGATGATTCGCTGATGCCCCGGCACCGCTACCGCCTGCGCTTCATGGACCGCGTGCAGCGCCTGCCGTACGGGACCGTCCTCATCGGGCGCAGCGACACGTGCCACGTCGTGCTGGATGGCGACCTCGTGAGCCGCGAGCACGTGCGCCTCGAGGTGCGCTCCGACGGTGTCTCGCTCACCGACTTGGGCTCGGTAAACGGCTGTCATGTGAACGGCCGCCGGGTCGAGAAGGTCACCGCGCTCCAGCACGGGGACACGCTGCGGATTGCGTTCTTCGACCTCGTCTTCGAGGCCGAGCCCAAGCGGACGCGCACGCCGGCGACCATCGAGCTGCTGTACTGCCCCCACTGTCGCGCGGCGCTCTCGGGGGACATGAACTTCTGCGTCCACTGCGGCTCGGCGGTCGGGACGCCCTCTCATTGTCCGGGGTGCGGAACCAAGACGGTGCCGCGGGCGAAGTTCTGTTCGGAGTGCGGCCGCGTCGTGCGCGCCGTGTCGGAGGCGCGTTCCTCGTGATGCGATTGACTGAGCAGCCGCCCCTCGTGGTGGCGAAGTACCACGGCCTCGGCAATGACTTCGTCCTCATCGATCGGCGCGGGCGAGCGCCGCTCTCGCCCGACATCGCGCGGTGGCTGTGTGACCGCCACTTGGGCGTGGGCGCCGACGGCGTCCTGGCGCTCCATGCCGAACCCGACGGGACGCCACGCATGAGGGTGCACAATGCCGACGGTTCCATCGCCGACATGTGTGGCAACGGCCTCCGATGCTTCGTGCGGTGGCTGTGCGACGAGCTCGGCCATCCGGTGCGCCCGTTCGTGGTCATGGCGGAGTGCGGGCCGCAGGACGTGGAGCCCATTGCGCCGCAGGGGCTCGTGTCGCACGTCCGAGTCAATCTCGGCGCGGCGACGGTGCGCGGCGAGGCCCAGGTCACACTGGCGGAGCGCGTCTACGACGGCGTCGACCTCTCCGTCGGCAACCCGCACTTCGTCATTCCGCGCGGCCTCGCGGCCGGCGAGCTCGAGGCGGTCGGCCTGCGGCTCTCGACGCATGCGTTCTTCCCGCGCGGCGCCAACATCGAGTGGCTGGAGGTGCGCGACACGCGGCACGCGCTCGTGACCGTCTGGGAGCGCGGCTGCGGTCCGACGCAAGCGTGCGGCACGGGTGGCGGCGCGGCGGCGGCGACCGGAGTCCGGCTTGGGCTGCTGGCTGCCGACACCGATCTGGTGATTCAGCAACCCGGCGGCGCGCTCACCTACCGCGTCGCGGCAGATCTGTCGTCGGTGTGGATGACGGGCCCCGCGGAGCCCGTGTGGTTCGGGCAGCTCCGCGGGACGTTGGCCGCTCAGGTGTTGGCCGAAGGCTGAGGCCTAAATCTCAGGCGCCTTCTTGGCCGACTGGAGCAGCACGACGCCGTTCCGCGGACCAGGGACCGCACCATTGAGGAAGACGAGGTTGTTCGCCGGATCGATGGCCATGATCAGCAGCGTCTGCGACGTGGCGCGGCAGTTGCCCATCTGACCGGGGCGACGCGAACCGGGCGGCACGCGGCTCGGCTGGAGCGACCCACGACCGCCGGTGCCGGGACCGCGGTAGGACTCGTGCACGCCGTGCGACATGCTGAAGCCCTGGAACTGGTAGCGCTTCATGACGCCGGTGAAGCCGCGGCCCTTGGTGACGCCGACCGCGTCGACGAAGTTGCCGACCTTGAGGTGCTCCGTGGTGATCGTCTGACCGACCTCGTACTGCGCGAGCTGGTCCTTGGTCACCCGGAACTCCCGCAGGTGACGGTGGGGCGCAAGGCCCACCTTCTTGAAGACGCCGACCTCGGGCTTGCTGAGCTTGCGCTCCGGCACCGCCTCGTAGCCGAACTGAACGGCGTTGTAGCCGTCCTTTCCGTCCTCGCGCTTGAGCTTCGTCACCACGCACGGCCCAACCTGGACCACGGTGGCCGCGAACCGGTTGCCCTCGGGCCCCCAGATCTGCGTCATTCCGAGCTTCGTTCCCAAAATCGCGTGCATCTTCCGCTCCTGGCCCGCACCTGCGGGTTTCTGGTGTTGGCTTGGCTCTCCAAGCGCTTTGTTGCGAGACGGGCCTTGCGCTAGGCGCGGGTTCAGGCTAGCCGTCTCTGGCGGTCGAACCGGCGCGGCACTTTAGGGACCGTGCGCGAGGCCGTCAAGCGGAATCCAACATGCCGAATTCTCACGAAATCAGCGCGAGCGAAGCAGGACAGCGGCTCGACAAGCTGCTGGCCGGCCTGCCCGAGGTCGGCAGCCGCGACCGTGCGCGCAAGGTCCTCGCCTCCGGGAAGGCCACGCTCGACGACCAGATCGTGAGCCTCGCCGACGCGGCGCGGGTGGTCCAGGCGGGCCAGCGGCTCGACATCGCGTGGAATCGACCGAACTCGGCCTTCGCGCGCATCGAGGGCCGTCAGGCCATGACGCGGCTCGGGATCACCATCCTGTACGAAGACCGGTGGCTGCTGGCCATCGACAAGCCCGCGGGGCTGCTCACCGACACGGCGACGCACGCGCAGGCCAAGGACCGCGACTCGGTCCGCGAGCGTGCGGGCGCCTACCTGCGGCCGGCGGGGGCGCGCGCCTTCGTCGTTCATCGCATCGACCGCGACACGAGCGGCGTCGTCCTCATCGCCAAGGACGCCGAGACGTCCGCGGCGCTTCGGCAGTCCTTCGAGCGCCACGAGCCCGAGCGCCTCTACGTCACGCTGCTCCACGGGGTGCTTGCGCCACGCGAGGGTGTCTTCGCCGACTGGATGACCTGGGACCCGCAGACGCTCGCACAGGTGCAGACGGAGCCCCACGCCGAGCGCAGCGTGCTCGCCCGCGCGAGCTACCGTACGGTGCGCGTGCTCGCACAGGGTCGCGCCTCGGTGGTCGAGGTTGCGCTCATCACCGGACGGCGCAATCAGATCCGACTGCATGCCCTGATTCGCGGTTGCCCGCTCGTGGGCGAGAAGCGCTATGTGACCGAGGACTTCGATCGGCAAGGCCTGACACATCCGCGCCAAGCGCTGCACGCCGCGCGGCTCGGGCTCATCCACCCGACTACGGGCGCGCGGCTCTCGTTCGAGTCGCCGCTGCCCGCGGACCTCGAGGGCCTGATCCGACGACTCAGCCGCTAGAATTGCCGGCTAGTGGTGATGGTGCCCTTCGGGGCCGTGCGGGTGACCATGGGCCAGCTCCTCGGCGGTCGCGCGTCGGATCGAGGCGACCGCGATCTCGAAGTGGAGCGCGTAGCCCGCCAGCGGGTGATTGCGGTCGAGGATGACCTTCTGGTCGTCGGACTCCGACACCCAGGCGCTCTCGGACTCGCCATCGTCGTTCTCGATGACAATCTCTGTGCCGGTGTCGAGATCGGCGTCCTCGGGGAACGCCTCGCGTGGCACCTCGACGACGGCCGCCTCGTCGCGCACGCCGTAGCCCTTCTCGGGAGGCACGATGACCGCAAAGGCCGCGCCGACGGACTTGCCGCTCAGCGCCTCTTCGAGGCCCTCGACGATATTGCTCGCGCCGTGGAGGTACTCCATCGGATCGCCCTCCTCGCTCCGGTCGATCTCCTCGCCCTCGTCGTCGCGCAGCGTGTAATGGAACGCGACGACCATGCCGTCGCCGATGGTCTCGAGGGTGTCACTCATCATGGAACTCCGACTGGGCCTCGACGAATCGGGGGGCGCCCCGGCCTACGAAGGTGACGGAAGCGCACGAGCGGGCGGTCGAGGGGGCGCTGGCTCGGGCCGCGGAGCCTAGCTGTGCCGCAACTGGGAGGCAAGTAGGTTCACCGTGGCTATTCCTTGGGCGCGACGAGGGGACCGGCGCCGATACGGGCGCGCTCGAGGTGGGCGCCTGCGGCGGCGTCGTCGGGGCTCGCCGCGAGCACGGCCTCGAAGCAGCGCGCCGCCTCGCGGCTGCGACCCGCCTCCAGGTGGGCCACGCCCGCCTCGAACGTGACGCGCGTGGCCTGCTTGTGCGCCCGGACCGGCGCCGGGTCGGAGCCAAAGACCTCGTGAACCGCCACGGCCTCCGCTCTCCCGGCGACGGCGACGAGCCCGAGGCGGCGGCGCGGAAAGCGCTGCTCGTCGGGACACTGCTCCAGGACCGCATCGGTGACGACGACGGCGACGTCGAAGTACTTGCAGAGCCGCTCGGTGCGTGAGGCCGTGTTGACGACGTCCGAGATGACCGTCCCTTCCAGCCGCTCGGCCTCGCCGACGACGCCCAGGACCAGACTGCCAAAGTGCACGCCAATGCCCGTGCGCAAGGGCGGGAGACCAGCCGCACCGCGCTCGACGTTCAACGCGCGCAGCTCGTCTTGGATGGCGATGGAGGCGGCGACCGCCTGCTCGGCGCGTCCCGGAAAGAGCGCCATGACCGCATCACCGATGTACTTGTCGATGAAGCCGCCGTGTTCGCGCACCACGGGACCGATGCGCGACAGGTATTGGTTGACGAAGGCGAAGTTCTCCTCGGGCGACATGTGCTCGCTGAAGGTCGTATACGCCCGCAGATCGGCGAACAGGACGGTCATGTCGCGGCGCACGGCGTCGCCTTGGACGATGTCACTGACCGAGCCTTTCTTGAGCAGCGCCAGAAACGCCGTGGGCACGAAGCGCGCAAAGGAGCGGGCCAGACGCTCCGCCTGCTGATAGAGGCGCGCGTTCTCGATCGAGATGGCGAGCTGGGAGGTGAGCACGCGTACGATCTCGACGCGGTCCTCGGTGAACGCACCGGGAAGCACGTCGTTCTCCAAGTAGACCACGGCTTCGACCGTTCCGCGCTGGAGCGCCGGGCAGCAGAAGATCGCCGCGGTGGCGCGCCGCTGGATGTAGGGATCGGCCGCGAAGACGTCGACGTCCTCGAGATCGGAGAGCACCACGGGCGTGCGGCACCGATGAACGTAGTTGATGACCCCGACGGCCAGATCGTTGCGCCCTTCGAGCGGCCCCGCCCCGTGAAACGCGCGCCCGTCCGAGCGCACCTCCGCCTGGACCCGCAGCGAGTCGCCGTCGGGCATCAGCAGGGTCGCGCGCTGGGCGCCCGTGTTCTCGAGCAGGATGCCCATCAAGGTCTCGGTCAAGCGCTCGAGCACGATCTCGCCGGCGATCGCGTGCGAGGCCTTCAGCAGGCTCCAGAGGTCGATGGCTTGGGGCGAGGACGTGGTCGTGAGGCTCGCTGTGAGCGTGGGCGTCGCGGTCACCGTCGACGACGAGCTGCCGCGGACCGCATAGCGGAGGCGCGAGCGCAGCCAGGGGGAGCGCGCCTCCAGAGCCGCGACCTTGGCCGACGCGCCCCAGTGCTCATACGCCGCGCGTGCTTCACGCAGATACGACTCGAAGACCCGGGGATGTCCCCGGCGCTCGAATAGCCGCGCGACCCGCTCGCACACGATGGCGAGGTTCTTCGTGAAGCCGCCGGCGTCGGCGGACGCGATCGCCGCGTCGTAGCTCGCGAGCGCTTCCAGCGCGCGACCGGCGTGCTCGTGCGCGATGCCGTCCAGCGCCAGGCGCTTGTGGTCGAAGCTCATCGGGTTGGCCACCGCCCACGCGGCGATGCGCGTGCGCTGGGCCTCGAACGCCTCGGACACGCCGCTGCGGTCCGGGTCGTCGTCCGCCATCCCGTCGAGCCGGCGCGCCAACAGCAGCGCAGTGAGCCACGGGTGCACGCTCTGGTGACCGGTCCCGAGCGAGCGGGGCTCCAAGGCCGCCGAGCGTGCGATGAGCGCGGCTCCGGCGATGAGATCATCGTGGACGACGCACAGCTCCATCTTCGCGAGCAGCGCCATGTGGAGCGGAATCTTGAGGACGAAGCCCTCCAACCGCGCGAGCCAGGCGTCCTCGTCCGCTCCGAGGCTCGTGACCGAAGGCGTCTCTCCGCCGAGGGCGCGCCCAAGTCGCACGTTTACGGCGTGCACCTCGGGAGCCTCGGCGATCCCGAGCCGCTCACAGTAGGCGAACCACTCCTGCGACTCGTCGATGAGATCCGCGCGCTCCTTCCCGGTCATCAGCCAGAGGTATCCGATCGAGAGCGTGCAGTAGGCGGCGAACACGGGATCGCCGGCCTCGACACCGATACGGGCGCCGTGCACGAGCCGCGGGATGCAGCTGAGCGGCGGCTGGGTCCAGTGGTCGACGAAACCGTCGAGGCAGAGGCTGACCTTGGGCACCATCTGGACACGGTCGAAGCGCGCCTGGATGCGCCGCGCGAGCCGCGCCGTCTGGGTGCTGGTCGCGAAGTCGCCCAGGATGGGGCCCATCAAGACGCCGTAGAGTGCCCAGCCAAAGGGCGAGACCCCCGACTGCCCGTGCCGCGCGCTGAGCGTGCACATCTTGAGGATGATGAGCGCGTAGAGGTTCTCGTTGACATAGTAGGCCGGCGCGGCGGTGTCGTTGAGGATCTCGAGCGCTGCGACCTTGAGCGGGTCCGTCGCCTCGTGCAGCTCCGCGAGCGCGTCGAAGGTGCGGCCGTCGATGGCGGCGCCCAGGTCGCCGAACGCGGCGCCGATCGCGGCCTGATCGGGCGCCAGGTCGAGCGCCTCGCCACAGAAGGCTAGGCCCTCCTGCGCGAGCTGGAGTGCCTCGAGGACCTGACCGCGACCGATGCGCAGCTGCACGCGCAGGACGAAGCTGCGGGCGCGCTCGGCGTCGGTCCGGACGTGCGTACGGAGCTCGGCGAAGAGCCCATCGGCAGAGTCAATCTGGCTCGACAGATACTGGCAGCTCGCCAGATCGAACATGGCGGTGGCCCCGAGGTCATAGTGGGCGCCGTAGAGCTCTGAGCCCAGCAGCGTGCGCGCGGCGGTGAGGTAGCGCACGGCAGGTCCGAACGCAGCGGCCTGCTTGGCGCGCGCGCCAGCCTGCACGAGGACGGTCGCCGCCTCGATGGACTCATCGGCGGCGGTGAGCACCTCGAGCGCGTGGCCCAGGTGATCGGCGACGTCGAAGAGGCGATCGTCACGCTCGTCGGGCGCCGCGTCGCGCCAGAGGGTCCAGGCGATGTTCCGATGGGTCTGGCGGCGCTCGTCATCGTCGAGCAGCTGATAGGCGGCTTGTTGCACGCGGTCGTGGTGGAACTGATAGCGAGGGTTGATGCCCGCGCGCTCGCCGATGGCCGTGAGCGCGGCCAGGTCGTAGTCCGTGTCGAGCGGAAGGACGAGGCCGGCGTCGAGCGCCTGCCACAGGTCGTCGGAGAGCTCGGACCAGTCGCGGTTCAAGAGCCGCGCGAGGGTCTGAAAGTCGAATGTCGTCCCCATACACGCCGCGATCGAGAGCGCGCGCTGCGATCGCTCGCCGAAGGCGCGAATCTTGCCAACCAGCAGCTCGACCACGTTGTCGGTGATCGCCTCGCGACGGATAGCCTCCAGATCGAAGACCCAGCCCGTCGCGTCGTCGAGCCGCAGCAGCCCCGACCGGTGGAGATGACCCAGGAACTGATGAACGAAGAACGGGTTTCCGGCCGTCTTGTCGTGTACGAGCGTAGCCAGAGGCGCGATCGCCTCGGACTCCCGCAGGGTCGTGTCCGCGACGAGCGCACGGACCTCTTGGGCGCCGAGACCGCCCAGGTGGACCTCGACGATGGCGCGCTCGCCATGCGCGAGCTCGCGCTCACGGCGGAGGTGTGCGAGCTCGACGGTCAGCGGGTGAGAGGCGTCGATCTCGTTGTCCCGGTAGCTGCCGATGACCAGCAAATGGCCGATGTCCGGATCGGTCACGAGGCGCCGAAGGAGGTCGAGGGAGCCCTGGTCGGCCCACTGGAGGTCGTCGAAGAACAGCACGAGCGGGTGGTCGGAGCGCGCGAAGGTGCCCACGAACGCGACGAGCGCCCGATTGAAGCGGTTGCGCGCCGCATCGGGCTCGAGCTCCGGCACGGGAGGCTGGGTGCCGAGCACCAGCTCGACCTCCGGGATGACGTCGGTGACCACGCGCCCGAGGCCGCCCAGCGCAGACTGGAGACGCGTTCGCCACTCTTCTACGCGGCTGCTCGACTCGGTGAGGATACGGCCGACGAGCGTACGAAACGCCTGAATCACCGAGGCGTAGGGAATGTTGCGCTTGAACTGGTCGAACTTGCCCTCGACCGCGCTCCCATGCCGCTCCACGATGGAGCGGTGGAGCTCGTGTACGAGCGCAGTCTTGCCGATGCCCGAATAGCCAAAGACGAGGCAGAGCTCCTGAGCCCCGGCCGTCGCCCGCTCGAAGCACTGGGTGAGCACCTCCAGCTCCCGATCACGGCCGTAGAGGCGCTTCGGGATCAAGAATCGGTCGGGCCGGTCCGAGCGCCCGAGCGCGAAGGGCTCGATGCGGCCATGCGCGCGCAGCTCGGTGAGGCAGCGCTCCAGATCCCGGGCGAGGCCTAGACCGGATTGGTACCGGCGCTCGGCTGCCTTGGCCATGAGCTTCCGGACGATGAGATCGAGGAACGACGGGAGCTCCGGCCGCAGCTGGCTCGGAGGGGTCGGCTCCCGTGCGACGTGGCCGTGCACGATCTCGCCGGGATCGCGCTCCGGGAACGGCAGGCCTCCCGTGAGCGCTTCGTACAGCGTGGCGCCGAGCGAGTAGAAGTCGGTGCGTGCGTCGATGGAGCGATTGACCCGGCCGGTCTGCTCGGGCGACATGTAGGCCAGCGAGCCCTCGAGCCGATCCGTGGAGACATCCGCCTGAGTCTCAGAGTCGAGGCGCCCCGCGATGCCGAAGTCGAGCAGCCACACCGTGCCATCGGCGTCGATGAGCACATTCGAGGGCTTGACGTCCTTGTGGATGACGCCCTGCCGGTGGACGCCGCCGAGAATGATGGCCAGTTTTCGCGCAACCTCCAGCGCGAGCTCGGGCGAGACGAGGCCGTGCTCGAGGTGCTCCTTGAGCGTCCGCCCCCGGTATCCAGGAAGGCGATGTGCGGCGGCGTCGCGCGCTCGTCCGCCGCGACGGGCACGGGGACGCCGGCAAGGCCGCTCGCCGCCAGCTCGCGGGTGATCTGGAACTCGCGCAGGAGCCGCGCGCGCTGGCTGGTCGTGGGCCGCTCCGACGCGATGGTCTTGACGATGACGAGCCGACCATCGGGCGCCGTGGCGCGGTAGACGTGCGTGCGGACGTCCTCGTGGACCGTGGCTCGAATGACGTAGTTGCCAATGCGCTCCATGGTCTACTCCGGATAGAAAGCGGCGAGCGTGTCCACGGCCAGCTCGTGGGCCGACAGGCCCTCGACGTGCGCGCGCTCGGCGTCGGTGTACTGCGTCTTGAAGAGCGTGGGATCGGCCCCGAGCACGGTCGCGAAGCCACGCCGGACGACGGGACCGAGCACGGGCGAATCGAAGATCGCCTGGACGGCTCCGTAGAACCGCACGAAGGGGCGACCGCGAATCCCGGGGCGCGTCATGGCGAGCTGGATCCGCTTGGCCGCGTCACGCAGCCGCGCTCCGTTCTGGTCGAGGCGGGCGTTGGTGCCAAAGAACACCTGCCGCATGAAGGGAAAGCCGACCGAGAAGGCGCGCACGTACCGCACCATGAGCTCGGCCTCGGCGCGCAGGTCGAACGGCTCGGGCGGGTGCCGCTCCTGGTAGTCGGCCGTGCCAAACCACTCCAAGAGCCAGTAGTCGATGGCGAGGTGTCGCGACTCATCACGATGGACGAGCCGCAGGACCTCCCGCGCGGTGGGGTCCGCCAGGTGCTCGTCGAGAGGCTTCAAGTACGCGACGTCAAAGCAGATCTCGCCGGTCGTGACGGCCGTCGCGGCGGCGTCGGGAGGAGCGACGCGGATCCACTCCTCGAGCCGCTGGACGAGCCGCACGATCCACGGGTTCGGCGCGTAAATGCGGAGCTTGCGGCGGTCGAAGTGATCGGCCAGCAGCTGCATCGCGTGGGCGTGGCGCGTCTCGTCTATTACAAACGTCTGGAGGATCTGCCGCACCACGGGGTGGCCGACCTTGTCCTGCAGCGCCAAGAAGAAGCTGCCGGCCATGCGCTCGATGTAGACGAAGTCCGTGAGGTACTGGACGACCGCGTCCTCCTGCGCTTCGGGGAGCGCCTGGGGCGGCCGCGAGAAGTCGAGGTCGGAGAGACGCCACGTGTGCTCGTGGCAGCGCTCCAGCAGGCGATCGAGGTCCAGGGCGTGTGCGGCTCGGCCGGGCGGGCTCACGCGGCGCCCTCGAAGTCCACGTGGATGACGGTATAGCCCGGATGCGATGAGCGCACGGTCGCGCGACCGTCCGGAACGGCGACCCGCGCGATGAGCTCGAGCTCAGGCTCCGAGAAGAACTTGCGCGTGGACAGCAAGGCGTCATGCGCGAAGTCCAGGCGGTTCGGGCTACCGAACAGCAGGCTGTAGGCGGGAATGGTCGACAGCAGGAGCAAGCTGCGGAGGCCGTCGACGCCGACGAAGCCGGTCGTGCACACGCGGCGCGCCTGGGCCATCATCAGCGCGAGCTGGCCCGCGGAGAAGTGGTGCATCGACTGGCCGATGAAGCAGAGGTCGTACCGTCCGCGCGGGACGTCGAGGGCGAAGGCGTTCCTGACCTCGAAGCGCACGTCCACCCGACGACGCGCGGCCTCGGCGTTGGCCTTCTCGACGTATGCCGGAACGATGTCTGACCCCGTGATCTCGATCGCGAGGCCGCGGCGCTGGGCAGCCTCCGGACATCGCAGCGAGAACTCGCCGGCGCCCGTCGCGAGCTCGAGCACACGTGCCGGGCGTCCCTGCTCGCGGTTGATGCGCCGCACCATCGGCTCCATCGCGCCCAAGAAGCGGTCGTAGGAGCAGATGAGGTCGTTCAGCCCGTGGAGCGCCTCGACGATGCCGACCTTGCGCTGGTCGCTCACGTCGTCGCGGTCGAGACGCTCGAGGGCCGGAGTGCGCAGGGTCCGGTCGAACCGCTCGCGGAGCCAGGTGGCCGGGCCGTGACGGCGTGCGAGCCTGTGTCGCGTGTCGCGCAGCTCCGTGACGAGTCGGTCGGTGAGCGACTCGAGCTCCGCCCCACCCAACGCGGCGCGGGGCAATGGCGCCTGTCGCGTCAGCTCGCTCAAGGCGCGGCGATTCAGCTCGCGAAGCTGCAACATGGGACGATTCCGCTCCCCGCATGCTCGCCGGTTGGCCGTCCGCCCGCCCCCAGGCGACCGCCCGTCCCAGTCTGCTGCGCAACGAGGCCACTCTTAGCTGATTCTTCCGACTACGGCAAGAGTGATTTCGCCGCACGCGGCGCTGATGACGGACCATCACAGCCCGAGTAGGATGCGCCGCCGTGAGCACCCGAACGCTTCCTCCGACGCTGACCCCGGACGCCGCCGCAGCCCTCGCGCTCCGCGTGAGGTCGGGAGAGCTGCGCGCTGCGGCTCGGCTGATGCGTCTGCTCGATGACCGCGTCCCAGGCGCCGAGGCCGCGCTCAAGGCGCTTCACCCGCTCACGGGGCACGCGCGCGTCGTCGGGATTACAGGCAACCCCGGCTCGGGGAAGTCGACGCTCACCGATCAGCTCATCGCGCACTATCGTCGCGGGGTCACGCCGCCCGAGACGATCGGGGTCGTGGCCGTCGACCCGTCCTCGCCGTACTCGGGGGGGGCGATCCTGGGCGACCGCATCCGGATGATGGATCACGCGGCCGATCCGGGCGTGTTCATCCGCTCGCTGGCCACGCGCGGGCAGCTCGGCGGCCTCTCCCGCTCGACGGACGACGTCATTCAGGTGCTCGACGCCATGGGCAAAGACCGCATCCTGGTCGAGACGGTCGGCGTCGGCCAGGACGAGATCGACATCGTCAAGACCGCCGAGACCGCCATCGTGGTGCTCGTCCCCGGCCTCGGCGACGACGTCCAGGCCATCAAGGCGGGCATCCTGGAGATCGCCGACATCTTCGTCGTCAACAAGGCCGACCGCGACGGCGCGCTGCGCACGGTCTCGGACTTGAAGCAGATGCAGTCGCTCGGACAGAAGCCTCGGACGTGGGAGCCGCCCATCCTGTCGACGGTCGCCACCCGCGGGGAGGGCATCGCGGCCGTGGCGGAGGCCATCGAGGCGCACCGCCAGCACCTCGCGAGCGACCCCGAGCGCCTCGCGCGCCGGCAACGCGAACGCGCCGCGCACCGCTTCCGCACCATCCTCATGGACCGCGTGGCGCAGCGGCTCGGCGTGCTGCTGGCGGAGGACGCTCGGCTCGAGACCCTCTGTGACCGCCTGGTCCACCGCGAGCTCGACCCCTACACGGCCGCCGACGAGCTCCTCGCGCGGTTCGCCGGATAGGTGGTCGTGAAGCCACGCGCTCGCCCAGTGACGACCGAGGCGCCGCCGTGGCCCGAAGAGGGCGTCACGCTCCTCGTCGCGGCGCTCGGCGCGGCCCTGCTGGTCGTCGCGACCGCGTTCGGCGCGCCGGCACCTGAGCGCGCGCCGTGGGCCACCACCGCGTTACAGGGGCTCAGCGCGACGTGCGGCGTGCTGGCCTTGCTCGCGATCGTGCTCCGTGGCCGCGCGCGCACGTGGCTCGCTCCGACGCTGCTGCTCTCGGGCCTCGGCGCGATGCTCGCCCTGCTCGGCACCGTCCCAGAGGTCTCCGCGCTCCCGCTCCGCGGCATGGGCGAGCGCGTCTTCGGCTTCCCCGTCGCGATCGGCCTCCCAGTCGCGGGCGCGGCACTCCTGGCCGGCCGCGGTCCCACCGCGCGCGCGCTGGCCGTCCTCGGCGGCGCGCTGGTGCTGTTCGGCGTGCTCGGCCCGCATCACGAGCTCGGGCGCACCCAGCCGGCGCTGCTCTGGCACCTGCGACTCGGCGCGGATCTGCCCGGCCTGGCCGTCGTGCTCTTCGCCGTCGTCGCAGCCCTGTGCATCGCGGCGGCCTGGATCGGCGGCTCGGACCCGCGGTCGCCGCTCGTGACGGCGCTCGGCGCGGTCGCGGCGCTGACGCTACCCGGATGGGAGCTCGCCAGACTCGGCACGGGCGTACCCTCGGCGGCTCCGGTGCTCGCGCTCCTCGTCCTCCTGGGTGGGACGGCGCTGGTCCTCGCGGCGTTTGCGCTCGGGCTGCGCAGCGACGCGCCGGCATCACCGCCGTTCAAGCACGCAGCGACGGTCGTCGAGGTGGTCGCCATCGCTGGGGTCGTCGGCCTCTGGCTCGCGCTCAAGTCGTTCACCTGGCGCTGGTCGACGAGCGACGAGAACATCTACTTCTACGACGCGTGGCTCGTCGCGCAGGGCAAGCTCCCCTACCGCGACTTCTTCTTCGCCCACCCGCCGCTGCACCTCGCGGCCGCGGCATCGCTCTTTGGCCTCTTCGGCTTCCACCTGCGCCTCGCCAAGCTCATCCCCGTGGCCGCCACGCTCGCCATCGCCGCGCTGCTCTGGAGCGTCGTGCGTGAGCGCCTCGGCCGCGTCGCGGCGTTCCTGACGCTCGCCTTCTACCTGTTCGCCTACGAGCTCATCCAGTCATCGACGAACATGAACGGCGTCGAGTTCGCCGCACTCTTCGGCGTGCTGGGCCTGGTCCTCGCGGTCCGCGGTCGGCCCGCGCTCTCGGGCGCAGCACTCGGCCTCGCCATCACGAGCGGCGTCTACGCGGCGGGCATCGCGCTCGGCCTCGTGCTGGTGGCGTGGCTGCGCGACAACCGCACCGGCCTCCGCACGACGCTCGGCCTGGTGGCCACCGGCGGCGGTCTGAACCTGCTGTTCTGGCTCGTGGGCGGCGCCGAGTACGTCGACGGAGTCTACAAGTTCCACCTGCTCAAGGAGGCCAAGCCCATCACGGTCGAGTACCTCAACCTGCTCTACCACCACGCACCCATGGCCGTCGGCGTGTGGCTCGCCCCTGGGCTGCTGGCGTGGCTGCTCTATCGACGCACGCCGCTGCCCGGCTTCGGGACGCTGCCCGAGGAGCGCAAGCGCTCGTTCTTCTCCCCCGCGACGCTCTTGACCGAGCCCGGTCCGGGCCTCGTCAAGCTCTGCTTCCTCATCACCGTCGGCCTGCTCGTGGAGTTCTCCCGGTTTCAGGAGATCTACGACTTCTACTTCGCCCTACTCCTCCCCTTTGGCGCGGTCTGCGCCGGCTTCGCGGTCACCGCCCTCGGCGCGAGCCTCTGGCACGACGCACGGGCGCTCGCCGAGGCGCGTCCGGCCTGGGCCCGCGGCGCCTCGGTGACGGTCGCGTTCTTCGTGGCCTACACGCTCTGGGTCCCGCTCGCCGCGGAGGCCAACTGGGGCTTCTCCAACCCCGGGCGCGTCCGCGAGGACGGCCCCCCGCTCCGCGACAAGCGCGGCCGCCCCAGGCTCCGGCCGTTCACCGGGCCCATCCTGCCGGGCAAAGGCGCCAACCCCGAGTTTCTCCAGGCCGGCGACCTTCGCAGCTACCCGTGGATCGCGCCCGCCGCGTGGCCCTCGGTCACCGGGCCGCTCGTGCGCGCTTTCTTCTGGCGCGATCACCGCCGCTACTTCGACATGGCCCCCGGCTACCGCCACGTGCTGTGGCAGAAGAGCCTGCACGTCTCGATCATGGAGGAGCTGGTGGCCGCCGTACGCGAGGGCTCGACCGCCGACGAGACGCTCGCGGGGAACTCGCTGATTGCCCCCGCGGTCGCGCTCGCCTCCGAGCGCCGCATCGCCGGGGGCTTCGTGGACACCAACGCCAAGCGCTTCAAGACCGGGAACTCGTCCCTGCGCGCCTTCTTCGAGGCCATCTGCAACGACAGCGTGCGCTTCCTGGTCATCGCGCCGTCAGGGTACCTGGATGACTCGCTCGCCCAGAGGGAGCCGACGGTGCGCACCTACTTCGAGCCCGTGTTGCGGCTCGAGGATCCATGGGCCAAGTTCCAGCGCAGCGGCAAGGCGGCATACTGGGTGACGCTGTGGCGCTTGAAGGACCCGTACCGGACGGCCACGCCCCGCTGCGCCTACGTCGAGCCGTCGGCCTCGAAGTGAAGCGGTGAAATTGTGAAACGGTCTGGGACCACGCGCCGTATGAGCGCCCATGCACTCGCGCACCTACCCGAGCGTCCTCGTCGCCGCCGTCGCCCTGTTGGGCGGATGCGGCCACCGATCTACTGCGGGCGTCGATCCGACGCCGCCAGCCACTGCGCGCGCCGCTCGTGGCGAGCCGCCACCCATTGAACCAGGAGCCGTCACCCCCATGTCTGCCACGTCCGCGCGCATCTACACCAAGCCATCGACCGAGGTGCTCAAGCGCACACTGAGCGCGTTGGAGTTCGAGGTCACGCAGAACAACGCGACGGAGCCGCCGTTTCGCAATCGCTTCTGGGACCTGCACGAGGACGGCCTGTTCGTCGACGTCGCCTCCGGCGAGCCGCTGTTCAGCTCACGCGACAAGTTCGACTCGGGCACGGGCTGGCCGAGCTTCACGCGGCCCATCGAGGACGGACGGGTCGCCAAGAAGACCGACGCCTCGCACGGCATGGTGCGCGTCGAGGTCCGCTCCCAGGCCGGCGACTCGCACCTCGGCCATCTCTTCGACGACGGACCCGCCCCGACGGGGCAGCGGTACTGCATCAACTCGGCGTCGCTGCGCTTCATCCCGGTAGCGAAGCTCGAGGCCGAGGGCTACGGCAGCTATCTCCCGCGCTTTGGCAAGGCCGCGCCGCCGCCCCCCCTCGAATCGACGCAGAACGCGTGCGCTTCACCGCCACCGGGCCAGGCTCCGGGCTGCCAGGCCACCTTGGAGACGGTCGTGCTCGCCGGCGGCTGCTTCTGGGGCATGGAGGAGATCCTGCGGGCCGTGCCCGGCGTGCTGGAGACCGAGGTCGGCTACGCCGGTGGCACGACGGCCTCACCAACCTACGAGCAGGTCAAGACGGGCCGAACGGGGCACGCGGAGTCCGTCCGCATCACGTTCGACCCGGCGAAGCTCACGTTCGCCGAGCTGCTCGAGCAGTGGTTCTTTCGGATGCACGACCCCACCACGAAGAACCGGCAGGGCAACGACGTCGGCACGCAGTCCCGGTCGGCCATCTTCGTGACCTCGCCCGCGCAGCGCACCGTGGCCGAGAGCGTCAAGGCCAAGGTCGAGCGCAGCGGCAAGTGGAAGGCGCCGCTCGCGACCGAGATCGTGGACGCCGGGCCCTTCACGCCCGCCGAGGGCTACCACCAGGACTACCTGCAGAAGCATCCGGGCGGCTACACCTGCCACTGGATGCGGGACTAGCCCGACTCAGCTGCGGCGCCCCGCGAGGATCTTCACGAAGCTCTTGGTCTTGAGCTCGTCGACCGTGAGGCCGGCGGCGAGCGCCTCGTCGAGCGTGAGCGCGCCGCAGCTCAGCCCGCGCAGGAAGTAGTTCAGCAGGCCCTGGCCCGTGGCCGCGTCGTCGAAGGTGTCGCCGACGAGGGTTGCCTGCGCGGCCTTCTCGACGAAGTTCTTGAGCCGGTGGGTCGCCGCCTGCAGTCCCTCCAGGAAGAACGCGTACACCGCGGCGTAGCGCGTCGGGAGCTGTGCGGGGTGCAGGTCCCAGCCCTGATAGAACCCGTTGTACAGCGAGTGCCGCGCCTGGTCGTAGTGCAGCTTGCTCGCGGCAAAGATCACGCGGCGGTTCTCCGCCTCCTGCGCCTCGGTGAGCGGGGGCCCGTCGGGGGCGCGGCGGTGCCGGGCGATGGGCATGATGGTCGTCGCGCCATCCGACAGCGCGACGGTCGTGCCCGCGAGCGTGACCTTCATCACGTGCTTGGCGAAGTCGCACGACGGGTGCGTCATGCTCTGGTGCTGCGCGGTGATGGAGCACGAGGCCGTGTAGTCATACGTCCCGAAGTGCGCACCCGAGACGCGGCCATTGCCAGCTCGGACGAAGCGGGGCAGCGCGGCGGCGCCATCGGGAGCCAGGATCGCCTGCGTCGTCTCGACCATGAGCTCGATGCCGAAGGTGCGCGGTGCCAGCCCATGCGCGCGCTCGAGCTGCCCGAGCATGGCGTCGAGCAGCGTGACCTGCTCGGGCACGGTGATCTTCGGCAGCGTCACGACGAACGGCGCCGGGATGCGCCCCTGCGTCTCGCGAATGAGCGCCGTGAGGAACAGGTCCAGCGTCCGGATGCTGCGGTGCTTGAGCTCCTCGGTCAGCGGCTTGACGCGGATGCCGAGGAACGGCGGCAGCGTGCCCGCTTGCTGGCCCCGCGCGACCTCGGCGGCCGACTGGAGCGCGTGCGTGTCCTCCTCCGCTTCGGGTCGGTTGCCGTAGCCGTCCTCGAAGTCGATGCGGAAGTCCTCGACGGCCTCGCTCTGGAGCTTGCTGCGCACCCGCCCGTGCACGGCCTCCGCGAAGCCGCCGAGGCCCAGCACCTCGCCGAGCACCGCGGGGTGGGCGAAGTACTCATCGAAGAACTTGAGGGCGACGCCGCCCATCTTCCGTCCCGTGTCGCCCTTCCAGATATGGGCGCCGCCATAGACGGTATGCACCGGCTGCCGCTCGCCGGTCTCGCCTGGGAAGTCCTTCAAGATGACGTGGTTGGCCGCCTCGAGCGCGAGCCACTCCGTGCGCAGGTCATCGAGGATCAGGGTCGTCGTGCTCATGGGGTGCCTCCTGCGGTCATTGGGCCGCGCGGGCGCGCATCCTAGCTACGGCGTGGTCGATTGCAACGGCGCGCGCCGGTGGACGCGCACGAGCACGACGCGATCGTCGATGACCCACTCGAGCGGTGGGTTCCCGTTCTTCGCGAGTGCCGCCTCCGCGCGCTGGATGCCGTAGCCATAGCGGTTGACGAAGCCGAGCGCCTTCATCGCCTCGGCAACGACGGGGTTGCGATAGCTGCTCCGCTGCGTGAGCGTCTCCGGCGTCACCTCGCCATACAGTCCCCCCGGGCTCTGAATCTCGAGATGATCGGCAAACCAGTAGAACCGGACGGGCGTCGTCGAGCGATAGTCCCGATGCATCACCGCGTTCAAGAGCAGCTCGCGCAGCGCAACCTCCGGATAGTCGGAGACGGAGTCCTCCTGCAACGCGCTGACCGGGACGAGGCCCGTGCGGATATTGCCGCGCACGCGCACGTCGAGCTCGCGTACGACCTGGTGCAGGTCGCCCGATATCTCGGCCTGATCGACGGGTCGCTCCGTCAGGGCCGCGCCCGGCAGGCGCAAGAACTGCACATAGGCGCCGGGGAGGTGATGGCGCGGGCGCTTTCCAAAGAGGAGCACTCCGGCCAGCGTCGGACAGCCCCGCCGCAGATCGAAGAAGCGGAGCGAGGCCAGCTGCTCCTCGATGGTGCGGTGGTTGTCGGCGATGACGTCCGCGGACACGACCCCCTGCCGGTATGCGGCGAACAATCCCAGGGAGAGATCGTCCAGGGTCGCACCGGTCATCGGCAGCGCGTCGACGGTCTGCGCGCTGGCCGTTCGGCGGTCGGTCAGGATGCGCTCCTCCTGCTCGCTCGCGATGGCCTTTCGGGGCCCGACGCGCACGTGGATTCGACCCTTGTAGCGCACCGGCGGCAGATCGGAGGGCGTCACCTCGACGACGGCGACCTCGCCGCCCGGGAGCGCGAACTTCGACACCGCGAGCGCCGGCAGCGGCTGGACGTTGCCGCTCGATCGAATGGCCGCCAGCTGTTGCAGGAGCGTGTCTGTGACGGTGAGCCCCGTCGGGACGCCGCGATCGTTCGCTCCGATGATGAGATAGCCCGGCGCGCGATGCCCGGGCAGGTCGTTGGCGAAGGCGCAGATGGCTTCGGAGAATTTGTCGGTGTCGGAGACGCTCTGCGTGCGCTCGACCCGGTCCGACTCGAGGTCGGCGAGGCAGGCCAGGAGCTCGGAGACCGTGAGCATCGTGGCGGCATCATACATGCGTGGCGCGCGCGTGCGCCATCGGCGGACGGGCGGTCCGACGGCTTGACGGCCTCCGGCCAAAACACGTACGCTGGCCAGCGTGAACGACTTACGTCAGGTCGCGGCCGTCGCGCTTGCGATTGCGACTGCCGCCGTCGCGGGAGTCGCGCACGCGGGCGACCCGCCGCCGCGAGCCCTCCCTGTTGTGGAACCGGAGGTGCTCCGAGAGGCCGCATCGCGCGGTCGACTTGCGGGGGCGGGGCTCGTGTTGATCGTCGGGGGGTCGATGAACCTCCTCGGTTACCCCCTCTTTTCCATCATTGTCGACGAGTCCCGGGTCGTCCTGGGAATCGGCATCGCGCTCGCGGTAACCGAGCTCACGACCGGCGCGTGCCTCTACGGTCTGAATCGGCGCCAATCGGCGGCGTCGCGAAGCAGGACCCTGGAGCTGCCTCCCCGGGCCGACGAGATGCTCACCGACGCGATCTACGACGCGGGCTTCTACGAAGGGATGGGGGCGGTGCTCGTGGCCTATAGCGTGGTCACGTTTGCAGCCGGGATCACCCTCACGACCGTCGATCTGAAATTCGTGGGCGTCCTCGTTCCTGCGGTGTTCGAGCTCACGTTCGGCATCGCCTACCTGGTCACCGGTCGAGTGCGGCGGCATCGCATCATAAGCGACGCCCTCGGCGTCCCGACGGCACTCTCGCGACCGGACGACGCGCGCCGCCTCGAGCTGCGCCCGTCCTTCGGCCTCGGCCCCGACGCGAGTGGTCGGGCGGCCTTTACGACAGGGCTGTCCGGAAGCTTCTGAAAGACAGCGCCGGGCGCCCTGCGGAATGAGCGCAAATGAGAAACACGTGGGGAATCAACGTCTTGGTACATCTGAGGCCCTTCGCCGTGGCGTTCGCCGCGGATGAACCGATGCCCAGAATGGGACGTACCGCACATTGTGTCTCGACCTGCTGGCGGGGTCACGAGCACGAGCACACCGCTCGAAAATCGCTCCCAACTTCCTTGACCCTCCGCGCCCGTGCCCATAGCCTCGCCCTCGTCAACCCACTGACCAGAGAGAGGTCGATCATGCCACTCAGAGACGCCACCGCCCCGGAGCTGCTGGGGCTCATGAACCACCTGACCGTCGCCCAGCGCGCCGTGTTCGAGACCCACACCAAGCTCGCGGTTTGGCTTCCCGACCTCGACGCTGCGAGCGCCACGCTGAGGTCGGCGCCGTCCTTTGCCGAGGTGCAGCCCGAGCCCGACGGGGGCCAGAAGGCCTCGCTCGATCGGCGCGCGGAGGCCTCGATTCGCGTGTTCGGCCACATCATCGAGGCGATGATCGAGCTGTACACCGCCAAAAACGATGCGGAAGGCGTCAGGACGTGGACGACCGCCAAGGCGACGCTTTTCCCGAACGGGCTCGCGTTCCTCCGCGGAACGGTCGCGGGCCAGACGGGCGAGACGGACCGGATGCTGTCGCGCACGACGACCGACGACGACCTGCGCGCGACGCTCGGCGCGGTCGCGTTCCTGGGTTCCCCGCTCACGGACTTCTTCGGCCTCGTCAAGGAGCGCAATGACGCGCTGGCGGGTCGGGTCGGACCCCAGGGCGCCGGAGCCGGCACGGCTACGGCCGGCGCTGCTCGCCGCGCGGCGCTGGGCCTCATCACGGACATCTTGCCGATCGTCGAGCGCGTGCTCACGAACGAGCCGGAGACGCGCGACCGCGTCCTGGCGCCGTTTCGGGCCATCCCGGCGACGTCGGGCGGCGCCGGTCCTCAATAGCGTCTCACGTCGCGGGTCCCCGCAGAGGGACCTCGGGTGATCGCGACCACGCGCGGTGCCTGGACTTGGGCGGCCGGGATGATCGCGACCACGCTCGGCGCCCAGAGTTGGGCAACCTAGATGATCGCGACCTCGCTCGACGCCCAGAGTTGGGCAACCCAGATGAACGCGACCTCGCTCGACGACCAGTTCTGGGCAAGCCCGATGATCGCGACCTCGTTCGCTGCCCGGCGTTGAGCAACCTGGAAGATCGCGACAATGCTTGGCGCCCAGAGTTGGACGTCCCGGAAGGAGGCGAGGCCGGGTCGACCACGCTGACACGGGCCCGACCTCGCGCCAGGTCCTCCCATCCGCAGCGCCGAAGTCGCCAGGTCAACCGCGAGCGGCGGTCTCGGGCAACGCGAAGCGAACCCCGCAGCACGGCGCGCACCGCGCCGCGCGAGGACCGCGAGCGGTGCACGAGACCGTCGCTCGCGGGACGCCCTCCGGCTTCAACCTCTGCACGCCGCGACCCCTGCGCCCCCCGATCGCGTCAAACTTGCCATGCCCGAGGGCCGCTGCTAGGGTCCCGCCTTCGCTCGCTATTGAGCCCATCCCACTGAGGTGAACCATGAAGAAGCTCTCCACCCTCCTCATCGCCACGGGCCTGGTCGTGCTCGGCGGCGGATGTACTCCCGATCCCGAGAAGGTCTGTGACAAGGCCAACGAGCTGGACGAGAAGGCCGACGCCGACAAGCCCAAGGACGAGAAGGCCGATCCCAAGCTCGACGAGATCATCAAGAAGGCCCGCGAGGAGAAGAAGAAGGAGTGCCCCAAGATGATGGGCGCGCTCAAAGAGGTGGACGGCGACGTCTACAAGTGCATGGCGAAGTGCGTCATGGACGCGACCGACCGCAAGGTCATGAAGAAGTGCGACGACACGTGCCCGGGCGCCAAGGAAGCCTTCAAGAAGACGTTCGAGAAGCTCAAGGGCAGCAAGTAGTCCTCGCCTGAGCGCGGACGCAAGGAGTTCCCCATGAAGACGATGACGATGATGGCGGTCACCGCGGCGCTGATGGCGTTCGGGGCCGGCTGCAAGAAGGACGAGCCGGCCGCCGGTGGCGCGGCGGGCGAAAAGGGTGGCGACAAGGGCAAGGCCGAGGCCGGCCTCTCTCCCGAGAAGGTCTGCGGCAAGGCCGAGGAGCTCGAGGACAAGGCGGACGCCGAGAAGGCCAAGGAGGCCGACGCCGACCCGAAGCTCGCGGAGATGAAGAAGAAGTTCAAAGACGAGAAGAAGAAGGAGTGCCCCAAGATGCTGGGCGCGCTCAAGGACGTCGACGCGAAGGTCTATGACTGCATGGCCAAGTGCGTCATGGACGCCGCGGACGCCAAGGTCGTCAAGAAGTGCGACAACACCTGCGAGGGCGCCAAGGAGGCGTTCAAGAAGGTGTTCGAGAAGCTGCACCCGCGTCCAGCAGCGGATGACAAGCCCGCCGACAAGCCGGCTGACAAGCCCGCCGACAAGCCGGCCGACAAGCCGGCCGAGCCGGCACCGGCCAGCAAGTAGCGCTCTCCGCTAGGAGCCCGTTGCGCATGGAACTGCGTAGCGTCGCAGTTGCCCGATCGTGCACGTAGACGTGCTCGTGCTCGTCCACGTGCTCGTGCTCGTGCTCGTGCTCGATTCATCCTACCGACACATGCGCCTGAGCATCGAGCCGATGCGTTCAAGGAGGACTTTCACCTCGTTCGCGTCGCTTTGCGCGGCTGCTCCGAAGATTCGGGCGGCATCGACAATGGCGCCGCATTCCGCCGCGGAGACTCGTGCGATCGCCATGGTGCGCATTCGGTCGGGACCGTTGGGTTTGCCCGAGCCTTCGGCGATGTTGAGCGGCCAGTGAAGGCCGGCGAGACATGAGACCGCTTGAATCGAGCACGAGCACGTGGACGCGCACGAGGACGCTCACGCGGACGCCCGCGTCGAAATCCCCCGGCGGGCACGCCGTGTTGTGGCGCAAGTCCGAGTGGAAGCTCACGCCATGCACTGTTGCGCTACGCGCATCGCGCTCCTAGCTCTGCGCGACGTGGCGCCGCAACGCGGACTGGTGCGCGAGGCTCTTGAGCTACGTCTCACGCGTGATACAGTTCGTCCATGCAAGCCATCACCATCCGAGACCTGCGCAACCGCGGTGGGGACGTGATCAATCGCGTCGCTGCGGGCGAATCGTTGACCGTCACGCGGGACGGTGAGCCCGTCGCCGAGCTGCGTCCCGTCGGGCGTGCGACCCTGGGAGCGCACGTGCTTCTCGAACGATGGAAGCGCTTGCCGAGGGTGGACGTGGATCGCCTTCGCGCAGACATCGACGCCGTGTTCGACGCGTCGTTGTGACACGGCATCGCTTCGGCTTGCTCGACACGAACACGGTCATCGTGCTCTCGCGTCTGACCGACGCGCACGCGCTCCCCGAGGAGCCGCGCATCAGCACCATCACACTCGCTGAGCTCTCCGTTGGCCCGCTCGTCGCCACGAACGACCTCGAACGGGCTCATCGCCAAGCGCACGTCCAGCAAGCGGAGGCCGACTTCGAGCCCTTGCCGTTCGACGCCGCCGCCGCACGCGCGTTTGGCCGAGTCGCAGCGTCCCTGCGACGCTCCGGCCGCAAGACGACGGCGCGCACGTACGACGCGATGATCGCGGCTGTGGCGATCGCAAACGCGCTGCCACTGTTTACCTGCAATCCAAGCGACTATGTCGGCATCGACGAGCTCACGGTCGTCGCAGTGCCGCAGCCGATGGACGGCTAGCTGAGCGCGAGGTGGCGCCGCAACGCAGCCTGCTGCTCGCGCAAGAGCGGCGTGGGCTCCGCGTACACATCCTCGAACAGCGTCTCCAGCTCCGGAGGGCCCACGGCCTCCGCGCGCTGAATCTCGGCCCGGATCCGGGCGTCGTGCTCGGCCTCCAATGCGGCGTCGCGGGCGTCGTCCCACAGGCCCAGGTGGTCCAAGGTGCGTCGAAAGCGCGCGATGGGGTCGCGCTGCTTCCACTGCTCGGTGATGGCCTCGTCGCGGTAGCGCGTGGGATCGTCGGAGGTCGAGTGCGCGCCGATGCGGTAGGTGAGCGCCTCGATGAGGCTCGGACCCTCGCCGCGGCGCGCGCGCTCAACGGCGTGGCGCATGACCTCGGCGCACGCGAGCACGTCGTTGCCGTCGACCGCGAAGCCGGGGAGGCCATAGCCGTGCGCCTTGTGGGCGATGGAGCGGGCGCGCGTCTGCTGGCCGACGCCCGTCGAGATGGCCCACTGGTTGTTCTGGCAGACGAACACGACGGGAGCATGCAGTCTGGCCGCGAACTCGAGCGCGACGTGGAAGTCGGCCTCGCTCGTGCCGCCGTCGCCGATGTAGCCGACGGCCACGCCGCCCGACCGCGTGGTCTTCTGCGCCAGCGCCACGCCGACGGCCTGGGTGAGCTGCGTGGCGATGTTGGACGACAGCGTGACGTAGTTGACGTCGCGATGGCCGTAGTGGCACGGCATCTGGCGGCCCTTCTCGAGGTCGGTGGCGTTGCCGAAGCACTGGTCGACATAGGCCGAGAACGGGTAGCCGCGCAGCAGCGCGACACCGCCCTCGCGCAGCGCCGGGAGGATCCAGTCGCCCGGCGCGAGCACATAGCCCGTGCCGATGACGGCGGCCTCCTGGCCGGTCGCGGCACCATAGAAGCTGATGCGACCCTGGCGCTGGAGCACGATCATCCGCTCGTCGATGGCGCGCAGAAAGCGCATCCAGCGATAGAGGGACACATAGTCTCGGTGCGTCAGCGACGGTGCGCGGCCCGGCGCGATGGCCCCGGTCTCGGGGTCGATGACCGCGTAGCGCTCGGGGTCGACGCCGGGCTGTACTGGAGCGATGCCGGTCAACGCAGCTCCAAGAGCAGGGCCTCGGGCTCCTCCAGCAGCTCGCGCATGCGCTGGACGGCGACCGCGCCGACGTAGCCGTCGACGACGCGGTGATCGAAGGACAGCGAGACGTTCATCTGCGACCGGGGCTCGACCTTGCCGTCGATCCACGCCGGGCGCACGAAGATGCGGTGAATGCCCATGATGGCGACCTCGCCCGGGTTGATGATGGGCGTGGCCAGGATGCCGCCGACCTTGCCGAGCGAGGTGATGGTGAAGGTCGAGCCCTTGATGTCGGCGGGGTCGAGCTTCATGGCGCGCGCCTTGTCGGCGAGGTGCGCGACCTCGGTCGACAGCTCGACGAGGCTCTTCTGATCGGCCTGATGCACGACCGGCACCATGAGCCCGCGGTCGGTGGCCACCGCAACGCCCAGGTTGTAGTAGCGCTTGAGCACGATCTCCTGGGTCGCGTCGTCGAGCGCGGCGTTCAGGTAGGGGTGCTCCTTCAGCATGATGGTGACGGCCTTCAGGATGAACGGCAGAAACGACAGCTCGGCCCCGAGCGCCTGCGCGCGCGGCTTGAGGCGGTCGCGGAGCGCGACGAGGCGGGTCACGTCGACCTCCTCGACGTAGGTGAAGTGCGGCGCGGTGAACGCCGAGCGCACCATGTTCTCGGCGATGACCTTGCGCAGGCCCTTGAGCGCGATGCGCTCTTCGACCTGACCGGCGGCAGGCGCGGCGAGCCGGGTCGCGACGGGGCGCGGCTGTGCCAGCGGCGGCGGCGGGGGGCCCTCCTTGGCGCGCTCGACGTCCTCGCGAGTCACACGGCCATGCTTGCCGCTGCCGCTGACGGCGCGCAGATCGACGCCCAGCTCGCGCGCGACCCGGCGGGTTCCCGGCGTGGCCAGGACCGGGAGGCCCGGCTCTGGAGCGGGCGCGGGCGCGGC
>SXOX01000298.1 GCA_005776585.1 Pseudomonadota bacterium
CAAGTTCACCTTCGAGGGCAACGTGACGGTGCGACTCGATGCCCTCGAGGACGCGGTCCGCCTCGAGGTCGAGGACTCGGGCACGGGCATCGCGGAGAGCGAGCTGCCCCATATCTTCGAGCGCTTTCATCGCGTCCGTGGGGCGAGGGCGCGGACGCAGGAGGGCACGGGGATTGGCCTCTCGCTCGTCAAGGAGCTCGTGACGCTTCACGGTGGCACGATCACCGCCAAGAGCCGCGTCGATGTCGGGACGACGTTCTCGGTCCTGCTCCCGCGCGGTCGCAGCCATGTGCCTCCGGAGGACATGGCGCAGCTCCCGAGCGCGCCTGTCGAGGCGACGTCGAGCCCGGTCCTTCTCCCCGCGTTCGAGGCCGAGACCCGACGGTGGGTTCCCCGAAAGCCGACGACGACCGCGGCTCCGGACCGCTTCGGACCAATGCCAACGGCGCGCGTCCTGCTCGTCGACGACAACGCGGACCTGCGCGCCTACATCGAGAGCCTCCTGTCGCCGCACTACCTCGTCGAGGCCGTCTGCGACGGCGTCGAGGCCTTGGCCGCAGCCAGCGCGCGCACGCCGGACCTGATCCTGAGCGACGTCATGATGCCGCGCCTCGACGGGTTCGGGCTGCTCCGGGAGCTGCGCGCCAACAGCACGACACGGGACATTCCGGTGATCCTGCTCTCCGCGCGCGCCGGTGAGGAGGCGTCGGTCGAGGGGCTCGACTCCGGTGCCGATGATTACCTCGTCAAGCCGTTCTCCTCACGCGAGCTCCTGGCGCGCACGCGGACGCACCTCGACCTCGCGCGGACACGGCGTGCCTGGGCCGACGAGCTCGAGCAGGCCAACCGCGAGCTGGAGGCATTCAGCTACAGCGTCTCTCACGACCTGCGTGCACCCCTGAGGGCCATCGAGGGCTTTAGCAAGGCGCTGCTCAGCGAGCCGGACTCTCAGCTCGGGGCGCAGGGTCGCCACTACCTCGAGCGCATTCGGGCCGGCACCGTGCGGATGTCCGCGCTGATCGAGGACCTGCTGACGCTCTCGCGGATCACCCGGACTCCACTGCGCCGGACAGCGGTCGACCTTACCCAGCTCGCTCGAGGCGTCATCGAGGAGCTACGGCGACGCGATCCAGCGCGCGTCGTGAACGTCGAGATCACAGCGGGTCTGACGTGCCTGGGCGACGTGCCCCTGCTCACAATCGCGCTCGAGAACCTACTGGGCAACGCCTGGAAGTTCACGGCCAAGCGCGCAGGTGCGCGGATCGTGGTCAGTCGCGATACGGCGGACGCAGGCGGCGCGTTCTTCGTGCGCGACAACGGCGCCGGGTTCGACATGCGCTACGCGGCCAAGCTCTTCGTGCCATTTCAGCGGCTGCACAAGAGCGAGGAGTTCGAGGGAACGGGAATCGGCTTGGCAACGGTCAATCGCGTCATCGTGCGACACGGAGGCCGAGTCTGGGCGGTCGCTGCTTTGGATGAAGGAGCCACTTTCTACTTTACGATAGGAGCAAATCAATGACACGCATGCAGGATGCATTGCTGACACGGAGCTCACGGATTGAGCCCCCGACCCCGTTTGCAACCTCTTCGCCACAGCCCCTCCGGGTGCTCCTCGTCGAGGACAGCCCCGACGACGCCGAACTCGTGGTCCTGGCCCTCAGGCAAGGCGGCTACCAGGTGACCCATGAGCGGGTCGAGACCGAGCCGACGATGCGCGCCGCGCTGATGCAGCGCCGGTGGGACATCGTCTTGTCCGACTACGCGATGCCCAGCTTCAGTGCGCCGGACGCGCTCGCGGTCCTCGAAGCGGTCGGGCTCGACATCCCGTTCATCATCGTCTCCGGGACGGTCGGTGAGGAGACGGCGGTGGCGGCGATCCGCAGCGGCGCCAACGACTACGTCCTCAAGGGTCACTTGGCCCGCCTGTGCCCCGCCATCGACCGGGAGCTGCGGGACACGGAGATGCGCGCCGAGCGGCGACGCATGCAGGAGCAGCTGCTCATCGCAGACCGGATGGCCTCGGTGGGCACCCTGGCGGCGGGCGTGGCCCACGAGATCAACAACCCGCTCGCGGCGATCATCGCGAACCTCGAGCTGATGTCGATGGACCTGACGGTCGTCGCCCGCGAGCTCAACGCCACCATGCGGCTGCGCGAAGTCTTCGAGGAGCTCAACGACGCACGAGAATGCGCTGACAACCTCCGGCACATCATCTCCGACCTGAAGATCTTCTCACGCTCGACCGACGAGGAACAACGTGGCCCGGTCAACGTGACTCGGGTCCTCGATTCGTCGCTGCGGATGGCGTGGAACGAGATTCGCCATCGCGCGCGGCTGGTCAAGGACTATGGGAGCGTTCCGCCCGTCGACGCCAACGAGTCCCGCCTCGGCCAGGTCTTCCTGAACCTCATCGTCAACGCGGCGCACGCCATCGCCGAGGGCGACACCGAGCACAACGTCATTCGCGTCGTGACGTCGGTCGACGCCGCGTCTGACCGGGTGGTCGTCGAGGTCCGCGACACCGGGGTCGGGATCCCCCCGGAGAACTTGACGCGGATCTTCGATCCGGTCTTCACGACCAAGCCCATCGGCGTCGGGACGGGCCTCGGGCTGTCGATCTGTCACCGCATCGTCAGCGGCTTCGGCGGGGAGATTCAGGTCCAGAGCCAGCCCGGCACTGGCACCGTGTTTCGCGTGCTGCTCCCGCCCTCGCCGGGGCGAGCTCCGACCACGTACGTGCAGCCGGAGGCCGCTCGCGCCAGCCGTCGCGGCCGCCTGTTGGTCATCGACGATGAGCCGACGGTCGGACGGGTCATCGAGCGCGCGCTCTCGGTCGAGCACGACGTCACGGTCTCGGGCGGCGCGCACGAGGCGTTGAAATTGCTCACGGCCGGCGAGCACTTCGACCTCATCCTGTGCGACCTGATGATGCCTCAGATGACCGGCATGGAGCTGCACGCCGAGCTCAGCGCCACGGCCCCCGAGATCGTCGAGCGCATGGTCTTCCTCACGGGCGGCGCCTTCACACCGGGCGCACGGTCGTTCATGGACACTGTCGCCAATCAGCACATCGACAAGCCGTTCGATACGAAGCACCTGCGGGCGCTCGTGAACGAGCGGCTCAAAGGGTAGCCCGAGTCTACTTGGCGACGACCCAGTAGGTCCCAAGGCCCAGTAGCACGCCTCCGAGTCCGGTCACGAGGCCGCCGGCCAGCGGCTTCTGGCTGTCGATGGTGTATTGCGGCTCCGGGAAGTCCCGCTTCTCGACGGCCCAAAGGACCAGCAAGGCCACGCCAGTCGCGACCGCGGCCGTTCCGGCGCCAATCGAGGTCCATCCCACGGGCCGCCGCCAGTCGGCGACCGTCTCGATGGGGACGGGCAGCGCGCACTCGACGGTCACCTCCTGGCCCGCGAGGACGATCGCCGCGAGCGTCCCGGCGGGGCCATCGGCGACGCGACAGCTCACCTTGTGCGGCCCCGCGCGGAGCACGTGCTTGGCAAACGGCTCGACGACCTGGCCGTCGAGCGTCACCGATGCGACCTTGCCTTCGGGCACGCCACGGACCTGAATGCGCAACGTGCCGTTCTGCGGCGTGAGCGGGTAGATGCGAGCGATGGGCCGCGTTCCACTGACGGTGAGGGTCTCGGTGACCGTAACGTGGCCGGACAGCGAGATTGCCAGCCGATGCACTCCGCGGGTGAGCTTGACGCGCGCCGGCGTCTTGGTCGGCCGCTGCGCGTCGACGGTCACGCGCGCTCCCGACGGGTCGGTGTCGATCGTGACGAGCACGGGCTGCGCGAGCAGATCGCGGACGGTGGCCAGCACCTCAGCGACCGTCTTCTTCACTTTGGCGTTGGGCGTGTCCACGCGCTGAAGCTCCGCCTCCGCAAGCTCCGGCTCCCCGAGATCCAGATAGCGCTTGGCGATGCTGACGCGGATCATGGGATCGGGATAGAGCTCGAAGGCCTCCCGCAGCTTGGCGATGGAGGTCTTGTGGTCCCCCCGCTCATAGGCCGCCTTGGCCTCGCCGAAGAGGGCCTGCGCCCGCTTGGGATCCTTGTCGCCGGCGGCGCTCGGCGTGGGAACCACCAGCGCGACGAAAACGAGGACGACCAGCGCGGACACGTGCGGAAGGCCGCGGGCGAGGGTAAGACGATGCACGGGACCTCAGAAGGGGTTGAAATCAGGTTTGGTGGGCTTCTCGGGCTTGGCCTTCGGTAGCACCGGCTTGGGCTTTGGCGGAGCGGGCGCGGCCTTTGGCGGAGCGGGCGCGGCCTTTGGAGGAGCGGGCGCGGCCTTCGCAGGAGCCGGCGCGGCCTTCGCAGGAGCCGGCGCGGCCTTTGGAGGAGCGGGTGCGGCCTTTGGCGGAGCGGGTGCGGCCTTTGGAGGAGCCAACATGAGCACGGGCGACGTCGCAGCCGGGAGCTGAGGCACTGTCGGCGGCTCGCGCGACGGTGGCGAGACGGCGACGAGTACGAACGACTCGCGCGCACGCCGGGCCGCGTCGCTGTCCTCCGCGCGGCGGAGCACGTCTGGGGTGGGAGAAGGAACGGACACGGCAACCGGCCGAACGCTGGGTGCGACGGCGGCCGTCGTCACCGTGGGCCCTGCCGGTGCAGCAGCTGGCGCGGACGCGACGGCCGTCCGTTGCGCCTCTTGCGCGGAGTCCGCGGCACCGTCCTCGACCACGGGCGGCATGTCCGCGACCTGGGCCGCGACGACAGAGACGACGTGTTCCCGGCTCTGCGCCACGGCCGCCTCCAGCGTGTTCCCGCGCGCCTTGCGCCACGCCAGCAGCCCCACAGCGCCGGCGCCCGTGAGCAGGAGCGTGCCGACCAGGAGCCACGTCGAGCGCTGCGACGACCGGCTGGCCTTGGCCGCCTTGAGCACCGCGTCCCCGGACGGCCCCCGCATGACGCGGGTCATCGGGTGATGCGCCTCGTCCTCGCCATGATGGACGGCGCGGGCGCGCATGCTGACGACGGGCGCGATCTTGGGCGGCGGCTTGGGCTCCTCCATCGCTTCATGGCTCGGCGAGGTGGGCTCCGCGTCGAGGTTGATGATGACTGACGGCGTGGCCTGCCGGAACTCAGCGTCGGTGTCGACCGCCTCGGGCGAGGGCGGGGGCACGACGGGCCGTGGCACCGCGACGCTGCGGGCCGGCGCGACGGGCCGCGGCGATGGCACCGCACGCAGCAGCCCGCTCGGCGGGATGGAGGACGCGCGGGCCGGAGCCGCCGGAGGCACGGCGCCCATCTTGGCCTTGAGCGCGGGCCCCGGGACCGTGTCGACGCGGCGCACCGGCGACGTGCCTGGCGCACGGAGCACAGGCGGCTGCGGCTGCCCGACGGAGCTGACGATGGCGTCGTCGGACATGGCCGTGACCCCGACGTGTGTGGGATCGTTGCCGGGATCGGGGAGCTCGGACGACTCGGAGAGGCTGACCTCCAGCGACATCGAGGCCGCCTCGTCTGGGATGGGCAACAGATCGCTCGACAGCAGCACCTCCGGCTCCGGCGCGAGCGACGAGAGCGCGGGCGCGAGCCGCGGGTCGACCCAGGTGATCGCACGACGGGGTCGCCCGGGGGCTCCGACGGGAGCGCCCGGCGGCGGCATGTCGGCCGCGTCGATGCCAGGAGGCTCTCGGCCGTCGCGAATCGCGTCCAGCATGGTGCCGACGAGCGCGGCGCTCATCGGACGGCGGTCGGGCCGCTTCTGCATCAGCCGAAAGACAACGCCGCTGAGCCACCGCACGCGATCGGAGCCATCGGTCGGGATGCGTGGCGGCGCCTCATGGATGTGCTTCATGACGAGCGCAATCGGCGTCGCCGCCGCAAACGGCGGGTTGCCGACCACCGACTCGTAGAGGATGACGCCGATCGAGTAGAGGTCGCTGCGCGCATCCACCGGCTTGCCGAGCGCCTGCTCCGGCGACAGGTAGCGCGGCGTACCGCAGATGAAGCCGGTCTGGGTGAGCGACTCGCGCTCCTCGCCCTCGGTGGACTTGGCGATGCCGAAGTCGAGCACCTTGACGAAGTCGGTCTCTCCGTGTACGTCGGTAATAAAAATGTTATCGGGCTTGAGGTCGCGATGAACGATGCCCAGCTGGTGCGCCTCGGACAGCGACTTGCAGACCTGCTTCATGACACGGCAGAGCCGCCCGAGGTCCATGCGTCGCTGCCGCTTGAGGATGTCGGACATCGTCTCGCCGCGGAGGTACTCCATGGCCAGGTAGAGCCGGCCGTCGTCGGCGCGGCCGAAGTCGAACACGCGGATCGTGTTGGGGTGTTGAAGCCTGCTGGAGGCCCGCGCCTCTTGATAGAAGCGCTTGATCTGCTTCTCGGTGTCCGCGACGCCGGCCTCGAGGACCTTGAGCGCCACCTCGCGGTTCATCTCGAGATGGGTCGCACGATACACCGATCCCATCCCACCGCTGCCGATGAGCTCGTTGACGCGATACCGCCGGTCGAATATCCGGCCGAGCAGGTCGCCGCTGGACGGACGCGTGCTCAACGCGGCGCAGTATAGCACACGTCGAGTGGTGTCGTCAGGGGGTCGTTGTGGAGTCCGCGGTCTGGGCCGGCTGCGCGAGCCGAGCGGCAAAAGCGCGCGCGGCGTCCTCGTCCACGCCCAGCAGGCGAAAGCGGCGACCGGGACCCCACAGAGTCTGCGAGCGCAGCGTGAAGACCAGCGCCGTCCGCGGACCGAGGTGCCCGAACAGCGCGCCGAGCCCGATGTCGAGCAGGACGCCCAGGGCGAGCGCGCCGAGGCCGACGACCGAGATGGCGACGTAGTGCGCCTGGATGCCGTCGATCACCGCGGTCAGGCCCCAGATGGCGCCGAGCAGGAGGCCAAACGCACCCGCGAGCAGCAGGAGGTGCGGAAAGCGGGTCTCGAGACCCACGCTTACGACGTCCCGCGCCAGGAACGTCTCTTCCGTCTTGCGAATCTCCCGGCCGAGGAGGAAGGCCAACGACCGGTACTCGATGCGGCCGCCCGCGAGCGCGAGCGTGCCGCGCACCTCGAAGCCCAGCAGGTAGCGCCCGGCGAGCCAGACGAGCCAGCGCACGAGCAGGTACCCCGAGACGATCTGCAGCAGCTCCAAGGCCCACGGCGGCGTGCGGCGCCGTTCCATGCCCGACAGCGCGATGCTCTGCTCGACGGTCACTCGGCGCCTCCCTCGGCGGCAAACTCCTCGAGGAGCTTCCGCTGCTTCTTGTTGAGCTTGCGCGGGACCGCGATGCGCACATGGACGTAGTGGTCGCCCTGCCCGTGCCCGTCGAGGCGCGGGAGTCCCTTGCCCCGCAGGCGAATGACGTCGTCTTGCTGCGTGCCGGACTCGACGTGGACCTTCTCGGGGCCGTGGACCGTCTCGACGGTGACGTGGCCTCCGAGCGCGACGGTCGTGAAGTCGACCTCGAGCGCTGCGTGGATGTGCGCGTCCTCGCGCTTGAACGTCGGGTGCTCGGCGACGTGCAGCATGACGATGAGATCGCCCGGCGGCCCGCCCCCGGTGCCTGGCATCCCCTCGCGCGGCTTGCGGACCCGGGAGCCCGAGTCGACACCCGCGGGGATGTTGACCTCGACCTTGGAGACCTCGCGTCGCGTGCCCTGGCCCCCGCACGTCGTACACCGGTCGCGAATCACGCGCCCCTGGCCGCGACACTGCGGGCACGTCGTCTGGATCCGCAGCAGGCCCTGCGCGTGTACGACCGCGCCGCGCCCGTCGCACATGGTGCAGTTGACCGGCTGTGAGCCCGGCCGAGCGCCGCTGCCGCTGCACGGCTCGCACGTGACGTCGCGCGGGATCTCGAGCGACTTGCGCGTGCCCTTGACGGCCTCGAAGAAGCCGAGCTCGACCTCGATGCCGAGGTCTTGGCCCTTCTGCGCCCCGCCGCGCCGGCGGCCGCCACCCATGCCGAAGAGGTCACCGAAGACGTCGGAGAAGTGGCTGAAGATGTCGTCGAAGCCCCGCGCGCCCGGGTTCGCGCCGCTGGCGGAGAGCCCCTCGTGGCCATGGCGGTCGTAGGTCGCCCGCTTCTGGTCGTCCGACAGCACCTCGTAGGCCTCGGCCGCCTCCTTGAAGCGGTCCTCGGCGTCCTTGTCCCCCGGGTTGCGGTCCGGGGGGTACTTCATCGCCAGCTGGCGGTAGGAGCGCTGGAGGTCGCTCGGTGAGGCGTCGCGTGCGACGGCGAGCACCTCGTAGTAGTCGCGTTTCTGGCTCATGTGGTGGTGCTCACGGGCGCGCTTACATCCCCGAAACGGCACGAGCGGTCAAGTACGCGCGCGCAGCCCGCGAAAGCTAGGCGGGCTCCAGTGCCTGTCAAGCGCTCGCCCGAGGCCCAAGAACGCGATCGGTGAAGGCATTGTCGAAGACGCCCGCGGGGTCCCACTGGCGTCTCAGCGCGTCGAATCGGTCGAACTCCGGAAGCCGCGCGCGGAGGAGCTCGTGTCCGACGCTGAACTCCTTGCCCCAATGCGGGCGACCGTCGAGGGCCAACATGTGCTCCTCGAAGGCGGCAAAGAACCGCGCGCGATCGGGGCTGCGCGCCACGTAGGCGCCGATCTGGCAGACGTCGCGGCCATGGGCCGGGGACATCCAGGCCGTATCGCCGCGCACGAAGCGCAGCTCGAAGATGAAGTCGACGCGGACGCTCTCGCGCTCGACGTGCTCGACGGTCCAGGCGAGCGCCTCGGCGGTGCGCGCAATCGGGATGCCGTAGCCGAGCTCGCGATGGCGTGGCGGCATGGCCATGGAGAAGACGCGGTTGCTCGGCTCGACGCGAGACCACGTCCCAAAGCTCGTACGGAAGACCGAGCGATTGAGCGACGGGATGAGCGACGGGACCAGCCCCCCGAGCGCCAGAATCGGACCATAGGACAGCCGAGTGTTGCGCTCCAAGAGCCCCGCGAGCCCCCCGCGCGCCCGTCGCGGCGCGCTCGTGCGGCTCCAGCGGTAGATCTGCACCTGGCCCGTGTGCGGGATCCACCAGAGCTTGACCCACTCCGCCGAGGCCCGAATCGCGTCGAGCTCGGCAATGACCTCAGCGACGGGCCGCGTCTCGGCCTGCTCCTCCAGGTCGAAGGCGGGAACCGCGGCGACGGTGAGCTCGGTCACCACGCCGAGAGCGCCGAGGTGAACTCGGACCGCGTCGAGCCTTTGGTCCTGGGCATCGAGCGAGACGACCGCGCCGGTCCCCGTGACGACCCGCGCCCCGACGATCTGCGTGCCGAGGTGGCCATTGTTCAGGCCTGTGCCGTGAGTCGCCGTGGCGATCGCACCGGCCAGGCTTTGCTGCGCGATCGAGCCAAGGTTCTGCAGGGTGAGCCCATGGGGAGCCAGCGCCGTGCTCAGCTCGTGGAGGCGAATGCCAGCCTCCACGCGCACGCAACCGGTCGCCAGATCGACCGCCAGCACGCGGCGCAGACCATCGAGCGAGACCTGCGTGCCCGCGGTCACGGCCGCATCCGACCACGAGTGGCCGGCGCCGATGGCCTTCACGCGGTGGCCCCGCTCCCTGGCCTGCGCGACGAGCGCGACGACCTCAGCCTCTGTGGCGGGCACAGCCCGTGCCGCAGGCTGCCACCGGTGATTTCTGGCCCAGTTCGTTGCGCGCATGCGCCGCGGAGCCTAACCCATCTGCCGCGGCACGCCACGCGTTTCTGCTAAACGACGACCTGTTCGCGATAGACGCCGAACACGCGTCGAAACGTCTCGGACACCTCGCCGAGGGTTGCTCCCGCCTTCACTCCCGCCAGAATGAGCGGCAGCACATTGTCGGTGCCGCGCGCGGCGGTCTCGATGGCCTGAAGTGCGGCCTCGACTCGGGCGCCGTCTCGGGCCGCCCTCCAGCGGGCGAGCTTGTCCTTCTGGTGGCGCTCCACCTCACCGGAGACTCGGGCCAGCTCAACGGGCGGCTCCTGGTCGGACTGGAATTGGTTGACCCCGACGATGACGCGCTCGCCGCTGTCGATCGACCGCTGGTAGGCGTACGCGGCGTTCTGGATCTCACCCTGTGGAAAACCGGCCTCGATGGCGCGAACCATGCCGCCCATGGCGTCGATTCGGGTGAGGTAGGCGCGCGCCTGGGCCTCGATGTGATCGGTGAGCGCCTCGATGACGTAGCTCCCGGCCAGCGGATCGACGAACTCGGCCACCCCCGCCTCGTGCGCGATGACCTGCTGTGTGCGGAGCGCGAGGGCCGCCGAGGCCTCCGTCGGCAGCGACAGCGCCTCGTCGCGCGAGTTCGTGTGGAGGCTCTGGGTCCCGCCAAGCACCGCCGAGAGCGCCTGGAGCGCGACGCGGACGACGTTGTTGTCGATCTGCTGCGCCGTGAGCGTCGAGCCCCCGGTCTGGGTGTGAAACCGCAGCGCCAACGACTGCGGGTCCTTGGCCCCAAAGCGATCGCGCATGATGGTGGCCCAAAGCCGACGCGCGGCGCGAAACTTGGCGACCTCCTCGAGGACGCCATTGTGACCGTTGAAGAAGAACGCGAGGCGCTTGGCAAAGGAGTCGACCTCGAGGCCGGCCGCGCGCGCCGCCTCGACGTATGCGATACCGTCAGCCAGCGTAAAGGCCACCTCCTGCACCGATGTCGAGCCCGCCTCGCGAATGTGATAGCCCGAGATGCTGATGGTGTTCCACCGCGGCACACGCGCGTTGCAAAACGCGAACAGGTCCGTGATGAGCCGCAGGCTCGGCGCGGGAGGATAGGCGTAGGTCCCGCGAGCGATGTACTCCTTGAGGATGTCGTTCTGAACGGTGCCCTGGAGCACGGCCGGATCCACGCCTTGCTCCTCGGCGACCGCGACGTACAGGCTCAGCAGGATGGCCGCCGTAGAGTTGATGGTCATCGACGTGGTGACCTCGCCGAGCGGGATCCCGGCCAGCAGCTCGCGCATGTCGCCGAGCGTCCCGATGGCCACGCCGGTGCGACCGACCTCGCCCGTCGCCATGACGTGGTCGGCGTCGTAGCCCATCTGCGTCGGGAGGTCGAACGCGACCGAGAGCCCGGTCTGTCCCTTCTCCAGCAGGAAGCGGAAGCGCGCGTTCGTCTCGGCCGCCGTGCCAAAGCCGGCGTACTGGCGCATCGTCCAGAATCGCCCGCGATACATCGACGCCTGAACGCCGCGCGTAAACGGCGGCTCGCCCGGAAAGCCGAGCCTGCTGAGGTAGGTGTCGTCGGGGTGGTCCGGCAGGTAGAGGTCGTCGAGCTCGGTGCCGTCAGACAGCGTGAAGTGGGCGCGGCGATTGGCCTGCCGTCGCAGGGTCTTCTCCAACACGCCCGTCTTCCAACGGACGCGCGCCTGCTCGAGGTCGGAATGTGCGGTCATACGAGGTCCTCTAAAGGCACGTGTCGATGGTCCGGATGTGCGGAACGAGGCCGGCGGGAATGCTGGGCGGTGAGCTCAACGCGAAGCGCTCGGGGAAGAGCGCCAGCCCCTTGGTCTTGTACACCACGTCGACGTAAGTAATGAGGTTGGGCGTGACGTTGAAGGGCCCGACCTTCGACCAGGTCCCCGCAGGGCCGGCGTCGAGATCGAAGTTGCCCCAGAGAAACGCGTCGTCGCTGCTCCAGAAGACGGTCACCTTCTCGACCTCGAACGCGGCGCCGCCGCCATCGACCTGGGCCGTCGCAGCGGTGAGCAGGCCCACGTTCGCCAGCGTCAGCGTCGGTGCCTTGGGGAGCGTCGCGTAGGTCGGGTCCGAGGTGAGCCAGTGGCGGAACCAGAAGCGCTGACCCCCTTCAGCGTGGATCTTGGCGCGCTCCTCGATGGTCTCCTTGGACTCGACGCCGGTGAGGCCGTAGCAGCCGTGATCGAAGTTGGCGGCGATGGCGGTCCGCTTGTCCGCCGAGGGGATCGCGTCGTAGGTCGCCACATGCGCCGTGAGGGGGAAGAACTCGTCGGAGCTGCCATTGACCATCAGGATCGGGACGTTGGCGTTCTGGACGAGCGCGCCGGGCTCCACGGTCGCCAGTAGCGTCGTCCACTCGGCGCTCGCGGTCGTCAGGCCGGCCTTGGTCAGCAGCGCGTGCTGCCAGGCCGCGGGGGACTGGGTGGCGACGTCCCAGCGCCCAGTGCCCGACATCGGCACCGCCGCGTCGATGCGCGGATCCACCGAGGCGACGATGAGCGAGATGACGCCCCCGGCCGAGAAGCCCGTCACGCCCAGCTTCGTCGCATCGACGCTCGGCACGGTCTGAAGGCACGTGACCGCCCGCATGGCCGCGACGGCGTGACCCCAGAACCACGAGCCGCGCGGGTCCTTCAGCGTGTCGAACATCCGATAGCCGTTCTGAGCGCTCGAGGGCGTGCCCTCGGACGTATTGTCCGCCTCGGTCCCGCCCCCAGGCCCGGTGTAGGCGATGACCGCCATGCCCAGCAGCGACGCGAGGCCCGTCGCGTGCTCTTCTTTGGCGAATCCGCCGAGCCCGTGAGCTTGGACGACTCCGGGCGTGAGCGCGCTGATGAGCGCCGGGCGAGCGTAAAAGCCGCGAATCTGGATGGGCACGAGCACGCCGTCGATGGACTCCCAGGACGTGTAGCTCACGTTCTCGACCATCAACGCAACGCCGTTTTTGACCATCGTGTGGAAGTTGCTAAACGCGCACGCCGCGGTCTTCGGGTCGGCGATGGCGGCGTGATCGAACAGGGGCGGCGGAGGTCCTTGCACGTCCGCGGCGATTGGCACATCGAGCGCCGGAACGGCGCCATCGCTCGGAATGGTGACGTCAAGGACGTCGGCTCCCGAGGTGGAGTCCGAGTTCGCGTCACCGCTCGGGCTACTCTGATCGAGGACGGTGGCGACATCGATCGGCCCGCCGGCCTCATTGACCGTGGTCCCGTCCGAGAGCGCGTCGGACGGCCCATTGACCTCTCCGGTCGACGTGTCACTGGCGTGGGCGGCGTCATGGGCGCTGCCGTCGTCAGCGCTGACGTCGGGAGTCGCGACGCTCGCGTTGCCGGCCCCCGTCGCGCACCCGGCCGTGCCCCACATCAGCAAGCCGAGGCAGAGCAGGACTGCGGGGCTCCGGTGACGGGTCCTCATGCGAGCGACCGTAGCACACCGCGCGCTCGGCAGGCGAGTCGGAGCAACCCTCAGTCGATCGGCGCGCCGACAGGCTCCGCTGAGACCCGAGCCACCGTCTCCGTGACCCCGCAGCGGGCGCGCACGGCCTCGACCTCTCGCCACCACGCCGCAGGCCCATCGACGTGCTCGGGCTCGAACGCGGCGCCAAGGCGCGGCGTCACGATGCGGGCTCCGCGCTCGGTCGCCAGGCGCAGCAGCGTCTCGGCGGGCTCGTCCCAGTCGTGCAACGCCAGGTTGAACGTGCCCCAGTGCACCGGCAGGAGGGTGCCGCTACCCAGCATCTCGAACGCCGTGAGCGCGTTCTCGGGGCCGAGGTGGATCGTGCCCCACGCGGGGTGATACGCGCCGACCTCGAGCATGACGAGGTCGAAAGGCCCGTGCGCGCGTCCGATGTCGGAGAACTGCGGCGTGAGGCCCGTGTCACCGGAGAAGAACACCTTGCGGCGCTCGGACTGAATGACCCAGGAGGCCCAGAGCGTGCGATTGCGGCCGAGCAGCCCGCGTCCCGAGAAGTGCTGCGAGGGCGTGGCCGTCAGGCGGAGCCCGCCGAGGTCGACGTGCTCGTGCCAGTCGAGCTCGATGACGCGCTCCGGGGGGACGCCGAACCCCTCGAGGTGGGCGCCCACGCCGAGCGCCGTCACGATGGGCACGCCCATGCGGCCCAGGGTCGCGACTGTCGATCGACAGAGGTGGTCGTAGTGATCGTGCGAGATGAGCACGGCGTCGAGCGGTGGCAGCGACTCGAGCGTGGCGGGGACGGGGTGGAAGCGCTTGGGACCGGCGAAGCGCACCGGAGAGCTGCGCTCGGCGAAGACGGGATCGGTCAGGAGCCGCAGCCCGTCGAGCTCGAGCAGCACCGTACTGTGCCCGAGCCACGTGACGCGCAACCCGGTCGAGGTGGGCCGTAGCCAGATCTCGTGTGGGCGCTCGAGCGGGAGCGGTCCGGGCGGAACGCGCTGACCACGGCGAAAGACGTACTCGCCTAACACGGGGAGCGAGCCGCCTTGCAGCTCGGGGCCGAGGCCCGACGGGTTGCGAAACGTGGCGCCATCGAACTGCGTCGACGCGCGGACGCGCTCTCCACGCATGGCGCGGCGGCGGGCGGGCTGGTTCATCGTTGCGGTCCTCTCGTGCTCGACGTCCCGTGGGCCCATCGAGGGTCAGTCCCGAAACGATAGGACGAGCCGCGCCCGTTGGCTCGTCGAAACGACCTGGCGCCCTGCCCTAAGGCGTCATGATCCGGCCAGGCGCGCCGGCGATCGGCGGGCTGCCGTGACACGAATTGCACGCGCCGGTGCTCTGCGGGCTGAACATCTTGCGCTCCTGGCCCTTCGAGAGGACCTTGGCGGTGATGGGGAAGACGAGCGTCGGCGACTCCTCGGACTTGAGGTAGAAGTTCCCTGCGGCGTTCGTCTGGCGCGAGACGACCTGGCCCTTGCTGTCGGTCACCTCGACCGTCACGCTCGCCGAGCCGTTGCAGTCGTTCTTCTCCGAGAGCGTCGGGTAGACGGTTCCGCCAAACTGGAGCGGCGGGGCGTCCTTCTTGGTCACATGGCACCCGATGCAGTCACCGCCGGGGTGCATGAGTGGCGACTCCTTGTCGCCGAGCGTCCACATGACGCCGCTGCTGCAGCCCGGTGGCACCGGACCGCTGTCGTGGCCGAGATCGGGCACGGTCGGAACGTCCTCGACGAGTGGCACGTCGACGCCGGAGATGACGTCGGGGGTCGCCGGGTTGTCTGGCAGGCCGGTCGCGACGTCGACTGGCACATCGACGACGGCGTCTACGGTCGCAGCGTCGGCACCGAGCGCGCCGGAGTCCGCGGTCCCGTTGCAGCCAAGGCCGACGGCCATGCTCGCCACCATCGCGCCACTCAAGAACAGGCTCATCGTGCACTTCATGAGGTCCTCCACTGGGCTGTCCGTTTGAGCTGCGGTCGCCTCGATCGCGTCACGCCCACACCGCCGGAATCATGGGGAGTGGCAGAGCGGCTGCCAGGTGGAGATTTTTCAGGCCTTCCAGGGGCTTGTGTACGACGCCCGGGCTACATTGGCCCGCACTGGGCCATCCGGCCACGGCTGGGATCGAATGACGAGTGCGTGCGCGATCGACGGGACACAATGCCCCGAGCGGGCGCTTCGGCGGCTTGTCTTGGGACACTTCGGGCCGTTTCGCCCACGCGCGGCGCTCTCTAACCCACCTCGAACCCGGTCGATTCCAACGGATTACGGCAATGTCGGGCCATTTCGATAGCGACGTGAACATTGGCATGGCGAGTGCTGCCACGCGGCGATGAGTACGTGGGTACCCGGAGGTCGACACCATGAGAAAGCACTTCGCCAAAATCACAACGCTCGCGCTGATGGCCATGCTGGCCCTTTCGGCGTGCGCAGGACAGCAAGGAGACACAGGCCCTGCCGGACCAGATGGAGCCAACGGCGCCAATGGCACCAATGGCATCAACGGAAAGGACGGCAAGGACGGGGTCTCGTGCACCGTGACGTCCAACACCGCCGAGGCCACCAAGACCATCACCTGCACCGACGGCACGTCTGCGACCATCAGCAATGGAAAGGACGGCAAGGACGGCCTGAACGGCAAGGATGGACAGAACGGCACCAACGGGAAGGACGGCACCAACGGGAAGGACGGCACCAACGGTCTCGACGGCAAGGACGGCGCCAATGGGAAAGACGGCGCCAGTGGGACCAACGGTCTCGACGGCAAGGATGGGACCAACGGGACCGACGGCAAGGACGGGGCCAACGGCAAGGATGGCAAGGACGGGACGTCCTGCACCGTCGTCAACAACGGCAACGGTACCCGGACCATCACCTGCGGCGACGGCTCCTCCATCATGGTTTTCGACGCCGTGCTCGACTACAACGCGATGACCGCCGACGAGCGCGCCGAGTCCGCCCTGAACCTGGTCGTGACCGACGTGACCATCCCGGCCGATGGTCGCCCCGAGGTCACGTTCAAGGTCAGCGAGCGGCACGGCTATGGCGTGACCGGGCTCACGAAGATCCCCCAAGGCTCGACCGCCATGGTCACTGGGTTCCGGTTCGCGTTCTTGAAGCTGGCAGACAACGTCAACGGCAGCGCAAACACGACCTGGGTCAGCTACATGGCCAACAACGACCACTCCTCGGCGGGCAGCGAGACGGCCACGGCGGCCGGCTTCACCGACAAGGGCGACGGCATGTACTCCTACAAGCTGACGCGGAACATCACCGCGGGCAAGGACGCCGCGGGGACGACGTACGAGGCCGACAAGATTCACCGCATGGTCGTCATCTTCTACGCGTCGGGCAACCCGTTCCCGCCGGTGAATGTCGTCAAGGACTTCGTACCGTCGACGGGCGCCGACATGACGAACTCACAGGAGAAGGTTGACGCCGCGGCGTGCCTCGAGTGCCACACGACCTTCCGCACCGTGACGGGCGGGGCGGGCGCGCTGGGCGCGGGCGAGTTCCACGGCGGCGTGCGCTATGACGTCCGGACGTGCGTGGCGTGCCACAACGATCAGCGTCGGTTCTCGAGTTCGGGCGCCAAAGTGGCCGAGCCCGCCTTCGCCGCCGATGGCACCTGGACGGGCAACGCCGCGGTGATCAATGGAGAGGCCGTCATCAACTTCCCCGTGATGATCCACAAGATCCACATGGGCAAGGAGCTCGCGCTTCACGGCGGGACCTACGCCGGCCTCCCGCAACCCTACGAGGTCACCTACCCGCAGGACATCCGGAACTGCAGCAAATGTCACCGCGCTCCGGCCGCGAAGGCGGGTACGTACGCCGAAGCAGCGAACGTCAGCATCCGCGCCTGTGGTGCGTGTCACGATGGCAAGAGCTTCGTGACGCCGGTCCCGAATGGCCGGACGGCGCACAGTGGCGGCGCGCAGGCCGACGATAAGTTCTGCGGCGTCTGCCACAGCACGGGCGGGCTCGCTGGCAGCGTGCTGGACTCGCACAAGCCGATCGCGCCTCCGGACCCGAACAACACGTGGTCGGGCGGGACGAACTCCAACACCAATTCGGCCTACATCGCGGGTGTCGGCTACGTGCCGAAGGGCGCGAAGGTCATCACGTACGACCTCAAGAGCGTCTCGACGTGGCTCGACGAGAGCGTCATCCCGAGCGTGAAGCGGCCGCAGATGGTCTTCAAGTTCAAGATGGCCGATCCCACTGCGACGCCGCCCGTCGGGGCGACCGACGTCGTGTTCCAGACCTACGCCGCGGGCGTCACGACCGAGCTCATGGCCGGGTTCACCGGCTCCCCGAGCGCGTACTTCGTCTACGCGGTGCCGCAGGACGGTCGCACGACGCCGGCAGACTACAACGTCTCGGCCAGCGCCTACATCAAGAGCGTGTGGAACGGGACCGCGACCAGCACCTCGGCTGGCACCCTCACGGGGCCCGACGCGACCGGCTATTACACCCTCCAGCTCAAGGGCGTCGCCATCCCCGACAACGCGACCATGCTGACCGGCGGCCTCGGATATACGTACAGCTTAGGCTCTGCGCCGTCCTACGCGGGTTCGCCGCCGCTCGTGCAGACCGACCTTCCGGACTACCCGCTGACGCTGAACGCGACGAGCAACAAGTACGTCGGCGGCCTCATCGTTCCGCCGCCTGACGTCGCCAAGGTCGCTGAGGGTCACACCGGTCGTCGTCAGATCGTCGACAACGCCAAGTGCGGCTCCTGCCACGTCACGCTCGGCGTCAGCCCGACGTTCCACGCAGGACAACGCAACGACGCGCCGACGTGTTCGTTCTGCCACAACCCGAACCGTACGAGCACGGGCTGGTCGGCGAACGTGAAGGACTTCGTGCACAGCATCCACGGCTCCGAGAAGCGCTCCACGCCGTTCACCTGGCAGCAGCAGACGCCCGAGGAGGGCTTCTGGGCAGCGACGTATCCCGCAGTGCTCAACAAGTGCGAGACCTGTCACCTGCCGGGGACCTACGACTTCAGCGGCACGGCAGCGGCCGCCGCGGTTCCGAACCTCCTGCCGTCCACGGTGGCGCAGGGTCGCTACAACGGCAGCGCGGCGACGAATACGACGTTCTATCGCCTCTCGCCGTACATCACGAAGGACAACACGACCGACTACGGCTACGGGTTCTCCACGTCCGACATCAAGGTCACGTTGCCCAATGGCGTAGCGGGCACGCAGGGCACCACCAACTGCGCTCCGGCGACACCGTGCGTCTGCTCGGCGGCCAACCCGTGCACGGTCACCATTTCGGGGCCCTACACGTGGAACAACGTCCCGGTGACAATGAAGCAGGGCGCGACGACCTGCTCCGAGGCGACCCCGTGCGCCTGCACGACCGCGGTTCCGTGCACCGGAACGCTCGCGACCTGCAGCCCGGCGGCGCCGTGTCAGCCGCAGGCGACGACGCTCGTGGTCTCGCCAATCGCGGCCGCGTGCTCGTCGTGCCACGACAGCGCCTCGGCGGTGGACCACATGCAGGGCATGGGGGCCTCGTTCTACGAGCCACGCAGCTCGGCGCTCGCCAAGCCGGAGCAGTGCCTCCTGTGCCACGGCCCGGGCAAGCTCGCCGCCGTCGGTGAGCGCCACGCCATCAAGCCGTAGCCCCAGCGCTCAGCGGGGCGTCCGAACGGCGCCCCGCCCTCCCCGCCTAGCTCTCCCGCTTCAACACGCTCACATAGAAGCCGTCCGTCCCGTGACGATCCGGGCGGAGAGCGACCGAGCCATCGTCTCGGCGCAGCGCGGCAGGCACAGCGGCATCCACCAGGCGCAGCGTGGGCACCCGATCGAGGGCGGCCGCGACGACGCACTCGTTCTCTTGGGGCAGCACGCTGCACGTGGCGTAGATCACCAGACCGCCAGGTCGGACGAGCGACGCCGCAGCGAGCAGCAGCGCGAGTTGGGTCGCGGTGAGCGCGTCGAGCTCCGAGGGGTCGAGCCGCCACCGCGCTTCCGGGTGCCGGCGCCACGTCCCGGTGCCGCTGCACGGCGCGTCGACCAGGACGCGGTCGAAGCCGTGCGCCTGCGTCGCCAGCCAGGGGTCACCGACGCCGTCGATGGCCCTCAGGGTGACGTTGCCGGCACCCGCCGACCGCAGGCGCGGCACCAGGTGCTCGAGACGCGCGGCGGAGACGTCCGTCGCGACGACCTGCCCTGAGCCTCGCAGCACGGCCGCGACGGCGAGCGTCTTGCCGCCAGCGCCGGCGCAGAGGTCCAGAACGCGGTCTCCAGGTTGCGCGTCCACGGCCAGGGCCACCAACTGCGAGCCCTCGTCTTGCGGTTCGAACAGCCCCACGCGCGCCAGTTCCGGAGGCAGCGGCCGGCGACCAGCGAGCCGAACGCCCCAGGGCGACCAGGGTGTGAGCTCGGCCGCGAGGTCCAGGGCAACCAGTCTGTCGACGAAGGCTTCACGCGTGGTAGCCGCGACATTGACGCGCAGGTCGACGGGCGCCTCGCGCTGGAGCGCCTCGCAGAGCGCGTCGACGTCTGTGACGCCGCTCGCCTCGAGCGCCTCGAGGAACCACTGCGGGACTCCGAGCCGTGCCGCGCGAGAGACGGGCCGACCGGGGTCCACCGACAACGCACGCCGCTCGGACTCGCCCAAGGGCGTCGGAGCATGGACAGCCCCGCTGTAAGCCTGCGCGATGGCGTCCGCAGTCAGTCCGAGGTGACGCAGCAAGGCCACGACGAGCGTCCGTGGGCTGACGGGCGCCGCGTTGGCGACCAGGTGCTCGACGAGCGCGCCGCGGCGCCGCACGAAGGCATACAGCCGCTCGATGATCTCGGCCCGATCCTTACTCCCAGCGTAGCGGCGAGCCGCGAAGTAGGCGCGGATGACGTCATCGGCCGGGCGATCGCCCGCGTCGACGGCGGTCACGAGCTCAATCAGCGCTCCGATCTTGGCGTGTGGTTGCATGGTCGACCGCTATGCCGGGGAATGGTCGCAATCGTCAAGGGAATCTGGTGCGCCAGAGGGTCGTTTGCGCTTGCCAGAAACGACGTAAATAGTGATACTCCCGCCCCGTGTCGAACACTTTCGCCAACGTGACCGACGTCGCCCCGCAAGGGAACCGTCGCGAGGACTCCGATCAACAGCAACGCACGGCGCCGGGCGCCGGGACCGGCTACGCGGCGCAGGCCGCCGCGCTCAAGCCTGGGGCGACCAGCTACGCGGTGCAGGCCAAGTCGCTGTCGCCCGCGTCGCCGTCAGCGCCTGCCGCGGAGGCGGACGATCCGGCCAAGGTCGGCGAGGCCTCGCTGACGACCGGACCCAACGCCTCGCCCCGCTTTGGTCGCGACAAGAACTTTGCCGGGCTCCTGGCCGGCACGCAGTACCTGCGCAAGGGCGCCTCGGGCACCACGGTGACCAAGCTGCAGCAGGCGCTGCTGGACCTGGGGTTCACGCTGCCGAAGTACGGCGTCGATGGCCAGTTCGGGGAAGAGACCGACGCCGCCGTCCGTGCGTTTCAGGGCTCGAAGTCGCTCAAGGTGGACGGGGTCGTCGGCCCGGACACCTCCAAAGCGCTCGACATGGCGTTTGCGACGTATCAGCCGTACGCCACCATGGCCAAGCAGGTCGTGCCCGGCACGGGCGATCCGCTCGCAGGGACCCGCAAGCTGTCAGACAAGGATCGCAAGGACATCAACAGCGCGCTCTCGCTCAACAAGCCGGGCGAGGTGGGCGAGTTCAAGCCAAGCATCGGGGGCCTGAGCTATCACGACCGGCTACGCACGGCGATGAACGCCGCCACCGACGAGGCCAAGGCCAAGCTCGTCACGGGCAAGGACGACAAGCACGGCGACCCGAAGAACCTCTACGATTGGAAGACGCTCGAGGACGTCGCGGTCCTCTCCAAGCGCGAGACCGACAAAGTCTTCGGCGGCTACGCGAGCAAGCCTGCGCTCAAGTCCGGGGTCAACCTGAAGGACCAGTGGGAGGAGCAGACGGCCAAAGAGGCCAAGATGGGCGATCCGGAGAAGCTCGCCGTAGCCAAGGAGCTGTCGGAGTACTTTCTTCAGACGCGGCAGCAGGTGCTGGATGTGCGCCGAGAGCATCACGCGGGCAATCGGGCGAAGGAGAAGGGCATCGAGGAGACGGTCGCGACCGAGCACTCCGCGGCGCGGCGGGACGAGATGGTCGCCATCGAGCGCAACTGGCCCGGAGAGGCCTCACCGGCCAAGGGCGAGGTCCGCATGCAGCGGCTGAAGGGCGCCACGACCAAGGAGCAGCGCAACGACCAGTGGCGCTTCTTCCAGACGTTCATACACGAGTACCTGCACCTAGAGACGCACCCGCGCTACTTCGCGTATGCGGAGTCGCTCTCGGGAGACAAGGACAACGCGCTTGCGGAGGGCATGACGGACGTGTTTACGCGAACCGTCTGGTCCAACGTGGTCTTCGACAAGACGATGCGGCAGCAGATCGAGGGTCCGCTCTTCGACGAGAAGGATCCCTTCGACGCCGCCAAGCCGTCGGCGCTCAAGGGCTACAAGTCGCTGACGCGCGCCGAGGAGGCCATGTCGATCGCGGGCTTCCACAACGTCGCAGCGGCCTATTTCCTGGGCCGAACGGACCTCATCGGTGACATCAAGAAGAAGCCGTGAGACGCGCCGTGGTCGCATCCCTGGTGGCGCTGCCCGGCGCCGTGAGCGGTCAGAGCGCGATGGCTGAGGCGCCCGCGGCGTGTCGCGTCGCACTGGCCGCCGTCGCGGCAGGCGAGCTGGCTGCATTTGCCGGCCTGCCCCCGGGCTGCACGGAGGCGGACGCGGCCGCCAGCTTCGGTGCGCCCCGTCCCGGCGAAGGCGAGGCCTCCCTCGGCACCGACCACGTCTCGGCCCGCTACCGGGTCCACGCCACGGCGCGGGGCACGTTCGCGGTGCACGTCGTCGGCGGCGCTCTCGTGCTCATCACGAGCGAGGACGTGCAGCTCACCGGCGCGTGGGAGTCCGCCCTCGGCAAGCCGGACGGGCGGCTCGACGTCGCCCTGGGGCGCGGCACGTCGCTCAAGGGCGCGGAGTCCGTCTGGGCCTCCAAGGGCGTCGCGGCGATTCGCTCGAGCACCGGCGCGCTCCTACAGCTCGCGCTGTTCTCTCCCACGACGGTGGCGCGCTATCGCTCCGCGCTGAGGCCGTCACACGCGGTCCGCCGTTAGCATGAGCTCACCGCTCCCGGCCAAGGCGTACACCGAGCGCCTGTTCCTCCTCTACACGCCCATCTGGACCGGGCTCATGGCCGTGGTCATCCTCTTCGGGCTCTATCGCTCGTTTCAAGACATGGGCTATCTGGTGCTCGGCCTGGTCGTCATGCTCCCGCTGTGGCTCTGGCCGCTTTTCCGCCCACCCGAGTCCGAGCGCGGGCTCCCCCTGTCTCGCCGCACCTCGTTTCGGCTCAATGTCTTCCTGTTCATCCTGTCCTGGGTCGGCAACTACGCTTTCAGCGAGTTCTTCTTCGATCTGCTCGGTATGCGCTACTTCTGGCCGACCACGTGGAACCTCGACTCGGCGCTGCTCGGCCGCGGCAACGGCAAGGTCCCCTTCGCGCTGTATCTGCTCACCCACGCCTACTTCGCGACCTACCACGGCGTGATGCAGCTCGTCTGGCGCTGGAGCAAGCGGCGCTTCGCGCTCGGCCTCGTCGGCAATGTCGTCGTCGTCTGCGTGCTGTCGTATGCGATGGCCTTCGCCGAGACGGCCAGCATGGCGACCGACGCCATCAAGGACGTCTTCGAGTACACCGACAAGCGCGCCATGTTGCTCTACGGGAGCATTTTCTACGGCGTCCTGTTCGTGTTCTCGCTGCCGGTGTTCGCGCGCATCGACGAGACCCCAGACGAGCTCGCCCGCCCGCTCTGGGACGTCGCACTGCGCGCCCTGGGTGTGTGCATGGCCGTCTTCCTGGTGCTCGACGGCTGGGCGCTGCTCATTGGGCCGCTCGCGTAGCGACGGGGTGAACCAAGCACGACGCGTGGACCCATTGCGGACACTCCGGAGCGCCGCGAGTCAGATCGGAGGGCAGACGCGCGCGATCGTGCGCGGCACCGCCAGCCACTTGAGCTGGCCGGGCGTGATGAACGGCTTGCCGCTCGTCATCAGGCACACGCTCAGGTCGCGCGCGGGATCCGCCCAGGCCACGACCGTCGTGAAGCCCACGTGCCCGAACGCGTCCGCCGTGTCCGCGCCGTAGGGGCTGAACCACGCGCCGCCGAGCATGAAGCCCATGCTGTAGCGTACGGGCAACCCCAAGAACGAGTCGACCTCGAGGAAGCTCGTCTCCGCGACCGCGCGCCGCACGGTGCGCCGGCCAAAGATGCGCGCGCCGTCGAGCTCACCGCTGCGGAGCAGCAGCTCGAAGAAGCGGCAGGCGTCGTTCGCCGAGCCGATGACGTTGCCCGACGGGATGATGCTCGTGAGGAACTCGGCGGTGTTCGACAGCCGAACCGCGTCGTGGACGCCCACGCCAAGGGAGCGCTCGACGAGCCACGAGGTCGGTGGCAGCGCCGGCATCCCCGTGAACGCGTTCTCCGCCACGTCCCCAAGGCGGGCGGGCGGCACGCCGTAGTTGAGCGCGCTCAGGCCCAGCGGCTCGAGGACCTCCGACTGGAGCACGGCGCGCAGGTCGCGGCCGGTGACGCGCTCGATGATCTCGCCCAGCACGTAGCCGCCGGTCACCGCGTGGTACGAGAGGCGACGGCCCGGCACCGACAGCGGTCGGGCCTCGCAGATCTGCTCCAGGATGCGCTTGCGGTCCGAGAGCAGGCTCAGGTCGACGCGCTGGCCCGGGACATTGGGGATACCCGCGCGATGCGTGAGCACGTGACGGAGCGTGATCCACTCCTTGCCGTGGCGCCCGAACTCCGGGATGGTCTCGGCCACCGGGTCGTCGAGGTGCACCAGCCCGCGCTCGTCCATGAGGTGGACGAGCATGGCCGTGACCGCCTTGGACGCCGAGTACAGGTTGAACAGCGCGTCGTGTCGCGCCAGCACCTTGGGCGTACCGGCAAGGTCCCCGGGCGCGTTGCCGCGGAGGTGGCCGAGCGCGCGATCGAGCACCACGTGCCCGCGGCGCCGCACGCACAGCGAGAGCGCGGGGTGCAGCCCCGTGCGGTAGAGGTCGACCGCGGCCTGCCAGATGGCGTCCACGGCGGCGGGAGTGAGCCCCGCGGCGCGCGGCTCGACCTCAGCGGCCGCGTTACGGCTCTGGACCTCCTCGGGCGCAAAGCGTGCGACGTGCAGCGAGGTCAGGAGCGTGGCGCGCGGACCCATGCGTGAGTGATGCCACGGAGGCCGGGTCTGCGTCCACTCCGCCAGCGATGGTCAATTCCCATCGCCCCAGACCGCGTCCTGGCCCCACGCGCTCTCGTTGGCGGTCTGAAGCTCCAGCAGCCCGCCCTGGAGCAGCGCGGAGTGGGCGATCCACGGCACCGTGATGGGCGAATTCTCGAGGGTGGCGCTCGCGATCGTGTCGCCCGCCCCAATCCTGCGCACCCGCAGCGCGGTGCCGCTCGCAAACGCCGGGTGGAGCCACAGCGTCGCGTCGGCCACGCTCGGTCGAAACAGGACCCAGCGCGGGTCTCCCGGCGTGATCGGATAGAGGCCGAGGGCGGTGAGGACGTACCACGCCGACGTCGCGCCGGAGTCGTCGTTGCCGGGGAGGTCGCCCGTGAAGGTCGCCGCGACGCTCTGGTAGCTCGTGGACGCGCTCGGCGGTGCCGGAGTCCCGAGCACGAGCGTCGCCGCGAGCCGTGAGGTGTCCGCGGGTCGGCCCAGCAGGCTGTAGACAAAAGGCAGATGGAAGCCCGGCTCGTTGCCGAAGTCGATCTTGTTGCCGGCAAAGGCCTGGTCGAGCCGCTTCCCCGCGGCCTCGCGACCACCCAATGTCGTGAACAGCCGATCCCAGTCGTGCTGCGCCGCGAACAGGAACGGCCAGGCGGTCGACTCGACGAAGCCCGAGGCCGCGTCGCCCTGGTCGGGGTCGAAGGGCGTCTTCCACGAGCCGTCGTCGTGCTTCGGCCGCATGAAGCCCGTGCCGGGGTCCCAGTGCTGCAGCCAGCCCTTGGAGCGCTCCCGCAGCAGCGTCGCGTCGTCGGTGTGCCCGAGCTGCGCGGCAACCTGCGCCAGGATCGCGTCAGCGTGCCCGTACTCGAAGGTCATCGACGCCGACTGCGTGCCATCGCACTCAATGGACACAAACCCCTTGGCGCGATAGCCCGCCGGGGTCCCGAGCCCGAGGTAGCCGCACCCGCCGGCCTCGAGCGTATTCGGCAGGTCCTCGAACGCCGCCTTGCGCATCGCGGCGTACGCGGTCCCGACCTCGAAGCCGGCGAAGCCGCGCCGGATGAAGTCGGCGATCGCGACGACCTGAGGGTTGCCAGTCATCACGCGCGAGAAGCCGCTGGCCATCCACGGGCACTTGTCCATCCATCCGCCCTGCGTGAACGCGTGCAGGTAGGACCAGACGAGGTCGTCGACCATCTCCGGCTCGGTCAACGTGCGCAGCGGGTGCGAGGTGCGATAGGTGTCCCACGCACACCAGTCGTCGGTGTAGTATCTGCGGCCCTTCGCCGCGGAGAAGACCGCCGGCTCGCCGGTAAACGCCGTCATGAAGCGACCGGGCTCCTCGGGCGTCTCTCCCGGCTCCGTCAGGTCGACCGGCTGCATGAACGTGCGATAGAGCGCGGTGTAAAGCGGCTTCCGCAGGTCGGGCCCGCTGCCTTGGGGCGCCGCGACGTCCAGCCGCGAGAGGCGGTCGTTCCACAGGGCACGCGCGGCGGCCGCGACCGCGTCGAAGGTGCGCGTGCCGACCTCCACGCGCACGTTGCGCTCCGCCTGCATGACATCAATGAGCGACAGGCCGACCTGGAGCTCGACGACCGCGCCCGCCGGCAGCTCGCCGAAGTCGAGGGCGCACAGCACCGCGCTCCCCTCGAGCTGCGTCGCGCTCGCCGGGGCGCCGTCTCCCTCCCGCAGCGTGGCGGCCTTCCAGGGGACCGACGCGCGAAGCCAGGTGTGCAGCGTGAGGTTGCCCGTCGGCTCGGCCTCGCCGATGAGCAGCTCGAGCAACGGATGGACGTTGTATCGCGCGGTGCCCGAGAGCGTCCGCCCATCGACGACGGTGACCTTCTGCCCGCGCGCGTCGCCGAGGTTGTGCACGAGGTCGACCAAGACGGCGAGTCGCCCCGGCGTCGTCGTCACGATGCGGTGCACCGCCGCGTGCCCGGTGGCCGTGAGCCCGACGGTGAGCCCGTCGTAGCTGGCGTCATAGCGCCCCGGCGCGGCGGACTCGGTGACGCTCGCCATCGGCACGGTCCACTCGGCGCGCTTGTCTGGAGGCTTCAGCCGGCGCGGCATCACGAGCACGTGGCTGTAGCCATACTTGCTGCCGCCGGGACCCTGGAGGTTCGTGTGCGTGAAGCCCTGGAGCGTCGTGCCGCCGCGGTCGTAGGCGTCGATGCGCCCGTCGCCGCCGTTGTTGTCCGGCCCCGCGCGCACCATGCCGTGCGGCACGAGCGCCGCCACGAGCGCGTTGCCGCCGCCGCCGGTGCCGATGAACGGGTCCACATAGGCCGCGCGGTCGACGATCGGGTAGGCGTAGGGGCGCGCGACGTCGGCGGTGTCGGGGCTGTCGGGGGTGTCGGCGAGGTCCGGCATCGCGGCGAAGTCGGCGACGTCAGGGATGCCCGGCAGGTCGGGCACGTCGAATGTGTCCGGGACGTCGGCGACGGTCGCGGGTGCCACGGGCGCGCTCGAGGCGCAGGCCGCACAGAAAACGACAGGGAGCCACAGGGTGCGAGCGCTCATGGGCCAGTGATGCCACGCGCGGAGGGGGAGAGTCCACCGATTGACCGCGGGCATGTGCTCACTATCCTACCTCGGACTTGATGGAGGTCCCTTGCGCACGACCCTCTCGACGAAAGGTCACATCGTCCTCCCCAAATCGCTTCGCGATCAGCAGCGCATCGGGCCCGGGACCATGTTCGAGATCGAGGCCGTGGGCAACCTCATCGTGCTACGGCCGCTGGCGACATCCGCCGCCAGCTGCGAATGGTCCGACCTGATCGGCTTCAACCGCCCTGACGGTCCGACGCGCTCGATCGCCGAACAGGACGCCGCCGTGTTCGACCGCTTCCGCAGTCGCGGCGGGCGCGGCTGAACCGCGTTGAGGAGTTCGAGGTCGAGTTGGGGAAGAAGGCCGTGGATGCCGATTTTCGTTTGCCTGCACGTGAGCGGATGCACGACGCAGGCGGAGCGAGGCTATCTGGTGCTCTTTTCGCTCTGCCTCGTCGGCTTGTGGGCGGATTGGAAGCTCGGCTTCGGTGGCACGTGGGCCGGCATGCAGGAGGCCATGCGCCACCAGGGCAAATGGCACTCGTGTCCGGAGAAGCGATGCTTCACCCATCGCGTGACGTCCAAGCTCTTCATTGCGCTCGTCTTTCTTGCGATGATCTTCGGCGGCGCTCTGGCGCTGACCGCCTTCAACGTCTTCTAGGAGCAGGCAAGGCGGGTTCGCGACGTCATGCGCAGGGCGATGTTGGTTCCTCCTCGCGTTCCTCGCTACAATCGCCCCGATGAAGGTGCGGGACGTCATCCGACTGCTGCAAGACCAAGGCTGGACGCTGGTGGGTATCCGTGGAAGCCATCGCCAATACCGACACCCGATGAAGGCAGGGCGGGTGACGGTCCCTGGGCATCCGGGCGACGACCTGGCGCCAGGAACCCTCAACAGCATCCTTCGCCAGGCCGGCCTCAAGGAGAAGTAACATGCGCTACGCGATCGTCATCGAGAGAACACCGAACAACTACTCCGCCTATGTCCCCGACCTCCCGGGCTGCGTGGCCACCGGCGCGACGCTCGAGGAGGTGGAGGCGCACCTGCGCGAGGCCATCGAGTTTCACCTCGACGGCATGCGCGAGGACGGCCTGGCGCTTCCGGAGCCGAGCGCCTCGGTCGAGTACCTGGAGGTCGCGGCGTGATGCGCGCTGCGGCGGGGGCCGAAGGGCGGGCTCGAGTGAGGAACCATCATGGCAATCAAGTTGACTGAGTTCGATGTAAGCGAATAACTCGACAACGAGGAAGTCATCGCTGAGTACCTCTCCGCGGCGCTGTCGGACGACGATCCCGACGGGTTTCTCGTCGCCGTCGGCACCGTTGCCAAGGCGCGCGGGATGTCGCAAATCGCGCTCCAAGCCGGAGTCGGACGGGAGAGCCTGTACAAGTCTCTGACGCCGGGAGCGAGCCCGAGGTATACGACCATCGTCAGGGTGCTACGGGCGCTGGGTGTCGAGTTGCAGGCAAGGCCCCTGCATGCGCTGGATCCGAGCGGCGGAAAGACGCTCGGCGCATAAGATCCTGTTGCGCATCCAACCGCGAAGCCTCGCAGTTGCCTGCTCGTCCACGTCCTCGTGCTCGTGCTCGTGCTCGATTCGTCCTGCCGACATATGCGGCTGAGCACGGAGTGTCCCTTTGGCATGACGCTGAGCAGAAGTGGGCACACGCTGCACGACGCGGCACTTGCTGAAGCTGTTTCGGCACTGGCTCGCCGGAAGGCCCGTCCAGCAGGCCCGCGTATGGCTGCCAGTGAAGGCCGGCGCGATATTGGATGGCTTGAATCGAGCACGAGCACGAGCACGAGGACGTTCACGGAGTCACCCGCGCCGATGTCGCCCCCCGTGTGCACGACGCGGCGAACGGCGCGTCGTGGCGCCGGTCCGAGCGGAAGCTCACTCGACGCACCGTTATGCCGGTTTCGCCAACTCCAGACCTGGGAGCGGCCGATCCTGACCTCGTTTCGCAAACTCCAGATCTGGGAGTGGCCGATCCTGGCCTCGTTTCGCAAACTCCAGACCTGGGAGTGGCCGATCCTGACCTCGTTTCGCAAACTCCAGACCTGGGAGCGGCCTTTTCCGAGGTGCGGGCTCAGCCCTTGGGCTCCGGCGTGCCGGTCGGGCGGTCGGGGATGATCTCGTGGACCTGCGCTTGGGTCCAACCGTCGGACAGCCAGCGGCGCTTGAGCCGCGCCAGCTCGATCTGCCCCAGGCGCGCCAAGGCCTGCCGCACGTTCTCCGTGTACGCGACCCGCGCCGCGAGCGGGGCGATGGCCTGGACCGCCACGTCGAGCGTGTTCGCGGCGTCCCGCACCTGCGCTATGTTGGCCGTAGCGCAGTCGCGACGAACGACTCGGGCAGCCTGGGGTGGAGCCGCGTCTCGAGCAGCTCGGCCAGAAACCCCATGCGCACGACCTGCTCCGCCGGACCGGGCACGGTGTAATAGCCCGACCCGCCGGGGAAGTAGACGGCCAAGACCGGATCGCCCACGACCCGCCCCGCGAGGTTCCACGCCGTGTCGTAGATGCCGCCCACGAGGTGCTCGGCCGCGACCTCCGCCGCAGCCACGTCCGACCGCAGCGGCGACAGCGCCCTCTTGAGCCCCTCGAGCGTGTTCGTCTGTTGCGCGGCGAGCGCGTCGATGGCCCCGAGCCGCTCCTCCGCCAGCGCCGCGATGTCGCCCTTCCGCGAGCGCGCGTTGCTCAGCGTCGTGCCGACGTCCTTCAGGATGTCGTCGGTGGCTGCCTTGCGCGAGATGACCTCTCCCATGTGCTCCTCCGATGAGTGGTGTGCGGCGCCCCCTCGGCGCGCTCGGTGGACAATGGCACGGAGGCGTACGGGAGGCAGGCGAATGGGCTTTTTTTTTTGGAGGCGGGGCGCTTGACGGTCGGGTGGGGGACGGCTATGCGCGGCTCGATACGTCTCGTAAGTTCAATACGTGGACCCGGGCAAGCAGCGAGGCGCTGGCTCCTCGCGCACCGCAGTCACGTAGTTATGTTCTTGAGGAGAGGATCCATTGATCGAGTGCATTGTTCGTTATCACTTCGGATTCCACCCGGGCCGCGTTGTCCGTTTCGAGAGGGCAGGACGATTCGCTGCGGTGCCCCCCGTCGGCTCGCAGCTCAAGCTAGCCCGCATTATGCATGACTTTCACGTGTCAACGTCCGCGATCGCAGGCTTGCGCCGTCGTTCACCTCCTTCGCCGTACCACCAGTACGTCTCAGTCGGTGAATCCCGGCGCTTCGCGCCGCGACGGCTCAGCCGTGCGTTCGCGGCGTTGACATCGCGCCATTCATG
>SXOX01000299.1 GCA_005776585.1 Pseudomonadota bacterium
ATGCCGTCCTCGATCGACACGATGGGATAGCGACCGCGCCAGCTCTCGTAGAGCGAGACGAGCTGAGCGCCATCGAGCGTCTTTCCCTCGCCGTCCAGGCGGTAGGTACCGCGCTTCGCGTCGAAGAGCTCGCTCGCCGCGACGTCCAGGGCCAGCGAGATGTGCTTACCCGCCACGTAGCCGGCGGCGCCGATCGCGTCGACGAGGTACATCAGCGCCTTCTCGTTGGTCTCCAGGTTCGGCGCGTAGCCGCCCTCGTCACCGACCGCGGTGGACAGGCGGTCGGCCTTCAGGCGCTTCTTGAGGTGATGGAACACCTCGGCGCCGGCCCGGAGCGCCTCGCGAAAGGAGGAGAAGCCGTGCGGCACGATCATGAACTCCTGGACGTCCAGCGAGTTGTCCGCGTGCGCGCCTCCGTTCATCAGGTTCATCAAGGGGACCGGCAGCGTGCGACCGATGACGCCGCCCAGGTGGCGAAAGAGCGGCATGCCCTTGGCCTCGGCGGCGGCGTGAGCAGCGGCGAGCGAGACGCCCAGGACGGCGTTCGCGCCCAGGGTGCCCTTGTTCGGGCTGCTATCGGCGCGCAGCAGGGCCGCGTCGACGGCGCACTGGTCCTCTGCGTCGAGACCGACGACCTCATCGCGCAGCACGTCGGTGACGTGGCCGACCGCCTTGAGCGTCCCCTTGCCGAGGAAGCGGGTCGGATCGCCATCCCGCAGCTCGAGCGCCTCGTGCTCGCCGGTGGACGCGCCCGAAGGCACGAGCGCGCGGCCATAGACGCCGCCCTCGACGAAGACGTCGACCTCGACGGTCGGAAACCCGCGCGAGTCGAGCACTTCGCGGGAGAGGACGTCGATGATTTCCGGCATGGGTCACCTCCGAGTCGCAGCGACGAACACGCGCGAATTCACTGAACTCCGCGCGGACCCGGCCCGTTCTACGCAATGGCGTGCGCCCCGTCAAACGGGCTCAGTGCCACGATCTCGTGCCAGCGCGGCTATCGCTGAGACGGGATTGAGCGTAGTGGTTTTCGAGTACCGGTTTGAATGGATGATTGATTCTTGACAGCCCGAAGTGGCTTCGTATAGTCGCGCAACCACTAGCGGGTACCTCAACCTCTGGAACCCCGATTTGACCCAGGAGAAGCAAGAATGAAGAACCTCGTGAAGCTCGGCACCGCGGCAATGGCCGTGGGCGCCATCTCGATGCTCGCAGGCTGCCCCAAGAAGGAGGCCGAGACCAAGCCGGCCGCCGCCAAGCCGGCCGACAAGCCCGCGGACAAGCCGGCCGACAAGCCGGCCGACAAGCCCGCAGACAAGCCGGCCGACAAGCCCGCGGACAAGCCGGCCGATAAGCCGGCCGACAAGCCCGCAGACAAGCCGGCCGACAAGCCCGCGGACGCCCCCAAGGCGGCCGATGGCGACATCGACTGCGAGAAGGTCTGCAAGAAGCAGCAGGAGTGCGCGGCTGCGGCCGGTGGCGCCGCGGCGGCCAACGCCGAGGCGATGCTCACGGCGTGCAAGACCGGCTGCGACAACGCGAAGAAGGCCAACATCGCGGCGGCCCTCACCTCGCTCAAGGCGGTCTCCAAGTGCTCGGACAAGGCGTGCGGCGCGGACTTCGCGATGTGCATGGCCAACGAGATGAAGGCCAACATGCCTGCCATGCCGGCTCCGGGTGGCGCGGCCCCCGCTCCGGGTGGCGCGGCTCCGGCCCCGGGCGCGGCGGCTCCGGCGGGTGACAAGCCCGCGGCTCCGGCGGCGGCTCCGGCGGGTGACAAGCCCGCGGACAAGCCGGCCGACAAGCCGGCGGAGGCGCCCAAGGCTCCCTAACCGGAGACCTTCGGCCAGCTGAGCCTGACAAGAGGCGCTCTCGGTTGACTCCGGGGCGCCTCTTTTCTTTTGGTGAGGTCAACCGTGACGAACACACCGTTTCTTGCCGCAGCGATTCAGCTCCACAGCACCGAGGACGTCCTTCGCAACGTCGCGGCCGCCGAAGATCAGGTGCGGCGGGCCGCAGCCCGGGGAGCGCGGCTGGTCACGCTACCGGAGAACTTCGCCTTCCTGCGCATCCACAAGGATACGCCGCAGCCCCGAATCGGGCTCGACCACGCCATCGTGGTGGGCATGTGCGAGCTGGCGCGGTCCCTCGGAGTGGACCTGGTGCTCGGCTCGATCCCGGAGCCCTCCGACGACGCCGTCAAGACGTACAACAGCTCCGTCTACATCGACGCCCTGGGCGGGATCCGCGCCGTCTACCGCAAGATGCACCTCTTCGACATCGACCTGCCCGGCCAGGTCTCGCTCCGGGAGTCGGACACGATGCTGCGGGGCACGACGCCCACGCTCATCGACGCCGGCCTCGGCCTCGTCGGTCTCTCCATCTGCTACGACCTGCGCTTCCCGGAGCTCTATCGCCGCCTTACGGCCGAGGGTGCGCGCGTGCTGCTCGTGCCCGCAGCCTTCACGCTGCAGACGGGCAAGGATCACTGGCAGGTCCTGCTCCGCGCTCGGGCCATCGAGAACCAGTGCTATGTCATCGCCGCGGCTCAGTACGGCCACCATGGCGGGACGCGCTACAGCTACGGCAAGGCGCTCATCGCCGATCCCTGGGGCTTGGTCCTCGCGACGTCCCCGGACGGCCTAGGCTTTGCTCTCGCTGAGATCGACTACGCGAAGCAGGATGAGATCCGGCGCGGGCTCCCGTGCGCGTCGCACCGGAACCCGGCCCTGGGCTAGAAGCCGCGCTGCGGACCGCAGCGGGCTCCGGAGGCTACTGCGGGACGCCGACGACCGAGCACTTGCCGGATGCGGCGATGCTCTGCCCTGCTGCGTTGGCAGTGCACGTATTCGAGTACGTGGACCCGTTGCAACCACACACGTAGGCGAGCTCGGCGGTGCACAGCGTCGGCTTTGGGGTGCACGTGCCCGCGGCGGTGCACTGGCCGGCCGCCTTGGAGCAGAACTCGGTGTCCTTGCACTCCGTGTTGGTCTTGCACGCCACGGTGATGGCCTTGCAGGTGTCTGGCCAGCCGTCCCCATTGGTGTCCGTCGCGACCTGCCCGGAGGGGCAGCATGGACCCTTGGACTTGACGCTGACGCCGGCCGACACATAGGAGCAGTCCGTCGGATAGGTCGTGCCGTCACAGCCGCAGTACGGCTTCTGGTCCTTCTGGCAGCCCGTGGCCTTGTCGACGCACTTGCCCTCGCCGCCGCACATGCCGGCGACGAACTGGCAGTACTGACCGGCCTTGCAGTCCGTGCTGGCCTTGCACGCCGTCGTCGTCGGACACGCGCCCGAGGCGGCCACGTTCTCGCCTGCGGCATGCGCCTCGCACTCGCCGGCGTAGGTCTTGCCGTTGCAGCCGCAGACCGCGATCAGCGACTTCGGGCAGGTCGTCGGATTGGGCAGCGGGGCGCACGTGCCCTCGCCGGCGCAGCCGCCCGCCTTCTTCTCGCAGAACATGCCGGCCACGGTCCCAAGCGCCTGACAGTCGGTGTTGGACTTGCAGGCCTTGCCCTTGCAGGTGTCTGGCCAGTTGTCGCCGTTCGTATCGACCGCCGTCTGACCCGTCGGGCAGCACGGACCCGCCGCGGCCACGCTCACGCCCGCCGAGACCCAGGCGCAGTCCGTGGGGTAGGTGACGCCGTCGCAGCCGCAGTACGGCTTCTGGTCCTTCTGGCAGCCGCTCCCCTTGTCGGTGCAGACGCCGTTGCCGCCGCACATGCCGAGGTCGAACTCGCAGAACTGACCGTCCTTGCACTCCAGGTCGGTCTTGCAGCCGACGACCGTGGTCTTGCACGCGTCCGGCCACGCGTCGCCGTCGGTGTCGACCGCGGTCTGCCCCTCCGGACAGCAAGGTCCCTTGGCCGCCTCGCTGGCGCCAGCCTGGACCCGCGCACAGTCGGACGGGTAGGTGACGCCGTCACAGCCACAGAAGGGCTTCTGGAGCTTGAGGCAGCCTCCGAGCTTGTCGGTGCAGATGCCCTCCCCGCCGCACATGCCCGGGTCGTACTGGCAGTAGGCACCAACCTCGCACTCCGCGTCGGTGGTGCACGTCGGGAGGCACTGGCCGGCGTACGCAACGGCCGCGCCCTTCTGCTCGGCGACGCACTGCGAGGGGTACGTCACGCCGTCACAGCCGCATACGGGAGCATCGACGGCCGCGCAGGCCTCCGGTGCAAGCCCGCACTTGCCCATCGCGTCGCAGGAGCCCTGGGGCTTGAAGCAGACGTAGCCCGCGACGAGGCAGTCCGCGCTCGCCTTGCACGTGTAAGGAACACACGCGTCGTTGCAGCCGTCGCCGGTCGTGTCGACACCGTACTCCCCGCGAGCGCACATCAGCAGCTTGCATGGGAGCTTGCACGTGTCGGGGCAGCCATCGCCATCCGTGTCGACGGCCTCGTAGCCCGGCTTGCAGATAAAGTCGGTCGGACAGATCTTCTTGCAGGTGTCGTTGCAGCCGTCGCCGTCGCTGTCGACGGCGATGTAGCCGACGGCGCACTTGATGGCGATGGTACAGATCTTCTTGCACGTGTCTGCGCAGCCGTCGCCGTCGGTGTCGACCGCCTCGTAGCCGACCGCGCACTTGATGGCGGTCGCGCACGAGCACTGGCCCTTGGACTTCACGTTGACGCCCGCCGCGGCGGCGCCGCACAGGCCGTCGTAGGTCTTGCCGTCGCAGCCGCACATCGGCTGGTAGACCAGGGTCAGCGGGCAGAGGGTCGGCATGGCGGTGCACGTGCCCTTGCCATCGCAGTCGCCCACGGCCTTCTTGCAGTACTGGCCCTTGCCGCACTGGTCGTTCGTCGCGCACGTACACGCGCCGTCGTACGCCTTGGCCACGCCCGCAACGAGCAGGTAGCAGGCGTTGTCGTAAGTCGTGCCATTGCAGCCACAGACCGGGACGAGCTCCTTGGTGCACGCGGTCGGCTTGGCGACGCAGGTGCCCTTGGCGTCCATGATCCCGCAAGCCCCAGCCGTATAGCTGCAGATCATGCCGTCGGGACAGGCGAGCGCGGCCAGCCCACCGCACGGAATGACGCACTGCCCGGCCGACTGGACGTTGACTCCAGCAGAGGACGCGAGGCACGCGTTGCCAGAGGTCTTGCCGTC
>SXOX01000300.1 GCA_005776585.1 Pseudomonadota bacterium
GATCGCGACCTCCAGCGGGTGCGCGTAGTCGTACATCGGGTAGAGGCACCAGGCATCGCCCGTCCGGTGGTGGTGCGCGTGGCGAATGCGATAGAGCGGCGGGTCCCGCATCTTCATGTTGGCCGAGCTCATGTCGATTCGCGCCCGGAGCACGCGCGAGCCGTCGGCGAACTCGCCGCCCCGCATGCGCTCGAACAGGTCGAGGTTCTCGGCCACGGTGCGTTCGCGGTAGGGGCTCTCGCGGCCCGGCTCGGTCAAGGTGCCGCGATAAGCGCGAAACTCCTCTTCGCTGAGATCGCACACATAGGCCTTGCCGTCGCCGACGAGCTTGACGGCGAGGTCGTACATGCGGCCGAAGTAGTCGGCCGAGTAGAGCACCGCCGTGGGTGCGAAGCCCAACCAACGGACGTCGGCCTCGATCGACTGGACGTACTCGACGTCCTCCTTGGTCGGGTTCGTATCGTCGTAGCGCAGGTTGCAGGTGCCGCCGTAGTCGAGCGCGAGGCCGAAGTTTAGGCAGATCGACTTCGCATGGCCGATATGGAGATAGCCATTCGGCTCGGGCGGAAAGCGGGTGGCCACGCGCGTGTGCCGACCGGCGGCGAGGTCTGCGTCGATGATGTCGCGCAAGAAGTCGCGCCGCTCGGTGCGGGGCTCGGTAGTGGGGCGAGGCTCGGTAGGTCGCGTCATGGCGCGGGAGCTTAGTGGGGAACGCGCGGCGTGTCAGCAGGCGAGGCTCAGAAGCGCTCGTTCATGCGGAGCCAGAGCCACAGGAAATGCAGGAGCGGCGGACCAACGAGGCCCGCCATGACCGTGACCGGCATCCCGGCGCCGAGCTTGTCGGCGGCGCCGCTCAAGACGAGGCCGAGCATGGTGTAGATGGCGAGCAGGCGCACGTCAGCCACGCTCCGGGGTCAGGACGGTCGCGCCCTTCCGACCCGAGCCAGGTGCGTGAGCTGCGACCCGGGCGGTGAGTTTCGTCACGCACGCCTCGAGCGCACGCGACAGGCGAGTCTGCGCTCGAATGACGTGCAGCCGCGGCCACGTCGCGCGCTCGCCTTGTGCGATCAGGCGGCGGAGGGCTTGAGGCGACGCGTTTCGGAAGATGACCCCGTAGTTCCACGCCGTCGCGTGCGGGGCGATGGTGATGTCTCCCATGAAGCGCTGATCGGCGGCTCCGTGTGCCCGTTCGAGCAGGCGTTGCGCCCACTGCGCTTTGACGTGGCGGCGCGCGACGTCGAGGAGCTGAAGGCCCTGCGCGTGAACGGTCGAGGACACGAGGTCCGTCACGAGCGGCAGCGGCCCCGTGCGGTTGCGGGCGTGGGCGAAGGGCACGAGGTGCGCGTTGGTCTGGCTCACGATCGCGTGGTTGACGTTCAGCAGCCGGGCGAGCCGCTCGGCGGGGAGGTCCCCCTCGACGGTGCCGTCGATCCAGCGCTCGCCCGCGACGTACTCCGTGGCCGCACCGTCGCGCCGCTGGAAGAGCGCGCCGGGTGGGAAGAGCCCGGGAATGGCGCACGAGGCGAGCGACGCGCTCCTCACGAGCACATCGGGCGCCGTGATCGCGCTCAAGAGCCGCGGCTTCTGCTGCGCTCGGGTCGAGGTGACGGAGATGCAGAGCATGCGCCCGGTCCGCTCGAAGGCCTCGCGGAAGGTGTCGTCGCCCATGTTCGCCGAGATCGCCTGGTAGAGCTGCTCCTGGCTCATGGCGACCTTGCGCTCGCGCATCTCGCGCAGGCCCAGGAGCCGAAACACGCGCGTGTCGATGTGTGCGACGGGATCGGCGAAGATCGGCTCGAGCTCCGCGCGAGTGCGGGTACACAGGCCACCGGCGATCATCGAGCCCGTGCTCGCGCCCGACACGATGGTCGGGAGCAGATCGGCCTCCCAGAGCGCCTTGACGACGCCAATGTGAAACAGCCCGAGCGTGGCGCCGCCACTCAACATCAGGGCGCTGCGGCCGACGTTGTGGGCCTCACGCTCGACGAGCGCTAGCCGCTGGGCGTCCGTCACGCCTGGGAGGTCCACGTCGCAGAGGTGATGGACGGCCTCGACGACCTGGTCCAGGTACGCCTCGACGAGGCGCTTCGTCCCGACGCGGGAGCGCTGGTAGAGCGCCGGATCGAGTACCTCGGTCTGATGGCGATGGAGGCTCGCATGCAGCGTGTCGATGAGCGTGAGCGGCTGGCCGTGCCGCAGCGCGGTCGTGAGCTCCGTGACCGCGTCGCGCAGGACCTCAGTGCGGTAGACGGTCGAGCTATCGTCAGCGCGCCACTCGGCGCCGCCCTCCAATCCGTCGAGCTCGGTGGCCACGTCGAGCCACTCAGCGTAGGTGGTGGCCGCCTCGAGTGATCGTCGGAGGCTAGGGATGCGGTTCAGAGCGCGTGCCATTCGGCAGGTTTTAGCACCGCTCGGTCCCGGGCCGCCATTGCGGAGACGCCGAGCCCACAAAGGTCTCAATCGCCACGCACGGCCTTGCCGACAGCCGCGCCAAACGCGTTGCTGAACGAGATCGCGAACGCGGTCACCGCCGCGGCAATCGACAGCACGACGAGCCCCAACCCGAGCCAGAACCGCTTGCGGTGCCGTCGCGCCCGCTCGGCATCGTGGCCCCGCGCACGCAACCAGCCCACGAGCTGAACGATGGTCCACACCACCGCGCCGAGGAATCCCGCCCAAAGACCGGCGATGAGGACGTCACCCCAGCGCACTACAGCTTCACGTCGATGTCGTTGACCGTGGCCTTCTTGAGCGAGCCATTGATGACGTTGGACTTCCAGTCGTAGGTCGCCCTGGCCTCGTCGAGAGTGACATGCCCGGTCTTGACGTTGAGCGTCGATGACGTCCAGTCGATACTATCGAGGGCGACACTCATCAGGTCCAGCGTAACGCTGTTGTCGGTCAGTGACGTCTTGCCAGTCATGCTGCTCTTCTTGCCGCCCGCCGTGCCGACCGTGAGCTTGCCGACACCCGGCAGATTGATCGCGGTGCCCCCGTCGACCGTCAGATCTGCGGACATCTTCACACGGTCCATGGGGAGGTACAGGCTGGGCTCGCCTTCTTCCTTCGGCGCCGCGGCCGCCTGCGCGCCAAACTTCTTGCCGAGCTCGATGAAAGTCTCGAACTTGATGGTCCCGTGCTTGTCGAATTCCTTCTTGCCCTCTTCGCCCACGTCCACCCACACGACCGGGCCACTGACGTCGAGGCCGATCTTCGTGCCCTTCTGTTCGAAGTCGATGCCGAACCAGTCGACCATGTTCGAGAACTGGTTTTCGAACTCCTTGGCGTTGAACTTGCCCTTGGTGAGCGCGATTCGGAGCTTCTCGGTGTTCGAGGCCCCGCGACCCTTGGGCGCCAGCGGGTTCTGGTACCACCAGTAGAAGCTGAGGTCGATGTTGCCGTTGAGTCCGCCGAGGAAGCTCATGTCCAGTGGATCACCGACCTTGTCGCCCTCCTTGGCGGGCGGCTTCATCGCAGCCATCTTGCCCAGGTCGGCGCTGAAGGTGCCGTCTTCCACCACGACGAGGCCAACCTTGGCGGTGGACATCTTGCCGTCCTTCCAGTCGATGCGGATGTTCTGGACCTTGCCCTTGGTAATCTTGGCGTTGAGACCCTGGGGATCCTCGTAGCCAATGGCCGGAATACCCGCCTTCGTCCCCAGCGTGAGCTCCGGAATGATCGCCCATTTGGGCTTGTACGCCGCGTCGAGCTCGACCGTGCCGCCCTGGGCCTCGATTTGGCCAAGTGTGAGCGTCGATCCTCCCATCGGGATCTTGATGTTGGCGCCGCTCACGCCCTTGGCCTCGACCGTCGTGCCCTTGTCGCCCTTGAGCGTCAGATCCAGCTTCTCGACTCCGGCCTTGTCTCCGCTCGCCAACGTGTTTCCGCCATCGCCGACGCGGAAATTCGAGAGTCCCAGGCCGGTGAGCCCGGCGGTACCCGAAACCTCGGTCTCCTCCGCCCCACCGCGCTTGATCTTCTTGGCGGTGATGTTGGCGTTCATCGAGCCCGCGTTGAGGTTCCCGAAGAACGTCGTGGTCTCCGCCGCCTTCCCCTTGATCGTCTTGGTAATCGCAGCATCCAGGCCCTTGACGTCGACGGCACCCGTCTCGACGTTGAGCCGCGAGGTCCCGCCCAGCAGGTCCTGATAGAGTTCGTGCACCTTCAGGTCGTTGACCGTGACGCTCTTCATGAGCACAGCCATGCTGGAGGTGCCCTTCTTGCCGCCCTCCTCGACCTCGGAGGCGCCCAGGTAGTCGAGCGACTCCGCCGTGATCTTCTTGATGCCGAGCTCCTTGACGATGACCGTCTTGACGACCCGCGAGGGCTTGCCGCCCGGAGTCGCGGCCGGCTTGTCCTCCATGAGGATCTCGGCCTTCTCGAGCACGATCTTCTCGAGCGCCGCCCCCTTGCGGAGCTGCACGAGCTGACCGGGCGCGCTGTATTTCGCGTACGGCACCGCAATGGATTCCAGCCCGACGTTCGACAGGACATAGCCATCCTTGGTCTGCTCGACCTTGCCGGTCAGGTTCTTCGCGTCGAACTTGACCGTCGTGTCGGCCTTGGTCTTGGGATCTTTCGTCGTGACGTCGCCGTCGATGCTGGTCGTGCCGAAGTCGACGGCCATGTGGTCGGGCCCAAACAGCTGAAACCGCAGGCCCTTCGTGTGAACGTTCGCGTTGGCCTCGAGCGTCTCCTTGCCCTTCTTGCCAATCGCCGCGTGCAGGCCCGTGAGGTCGCCACTGTCGACCTTGATCTCGCCCGTCTTGTTCAGGACATCGAAGCCAATGACGTGCAGCCCCGAGATGTTGGCCTTGGCCAGATCGATGCGCTTCTCGTCCTGCTTCTCAGTGCCCTTCTTCTCGTTGGCGGGCACCTCCGCCATCGTCGCGTGCACGTCCTCGGCGTCGATACTGTTGACGTCCAGCGTATCGATCATGAACTGCGAGAGCGTCGTCTTGGTCTTGCCCTCCTTGCTCTCGGGGTCCTTCTCCTCCTTGGTCTTCAGTCGCGCGTTGAGCTTGATGCCCTTGAAGCTCGCCCGCTTGCCAATGTCTAGCGCCGTGCCCGAGGCCTCGTAGTGCGACTTGCCGAGGGTGAGATCCCCGACCTCGACGCCCGACAGCACGATCTCGTCACCCTTCTGGACGACCTTGCCCTTCAAGCCGGTCAGATCGACCTTGATGCTGCTGCCCGCCGCCATGGTCGCCACGCCATGCGCGTCCAGGTTACCAAGCGTGATCGTGCGCGTGCCGTCGGTCGCGAGCCCCACGCCGAGGTCGGTCATCGACAGGCTGCCCTTGTAGGTCAGCGACTTGCCCAGCTTGGCCTGAAGATTTGGGAGATCCAGGCTACCGAGCCCGCCCGCGCCGGTGATGCCCATCTCCTTGCCGTCCTTGGGCAGCGAGATCTCGACGCCTTTGGCCCAGATCCCGCCGAGCGAGCCCTTGGGGATGTCGAGGCGCATGTCCTTGGCCGGCATGTCCAGCGTAATGCCGGTTCCGGTGATGGACTTGATCCCGAAATCGTCGATTTTGACGGTGTCTGGGACCCACTTCTTCTCCTTGGTCTCCTTGTCCTCGATCTCGCGCTGACGCACCTCGCCGGTGAGTGACAGGCCCTGCAAGCCCGCCGCGCCCGTGACCGACACATAGGTGCCCCCGCCGTCGTAGAACAGGCCCGACACGGTGAGCGCGCCGAGCGTCACGCCCTCGAAGCGGATCTTCTCATTGGTGGCCGTGACCTTGCCGCCGAGGTTCTCGAGCGCGACCTTGCCGACCGTTCCGTTCGGGAGCTTGACGCCCTCGGCCATCGCCGAGCCGACGGCGGTCTTGCCGTCCGGCCCGCCTTTGCCCTCGATCGTGATGCCCTTGCCGGCGAGCGCCTGATCGACGTTGAACCCGCTCGTGACATCCCCGAGCCCCGAGACCATGAGATCGACGTCCTTGACCTCGATCCGCGCCGCGACCTGGCTCCAGGCCTCGAGCGCCTTCTTGGCGAGCTCCACCTTGCGCTGGGCTTCCGCCTCTTTCGGCGTACCGCGCGCTAGATCGAGCGACTCCTCGGCCGAGACGACCTTGCCGCGCAAAACGCTGTACTCTTTCAGCGCGCGATTGACCTCCTCGAGCCGCTTGGTCTGCTCGGCCGTGCGCTTGGCCTCAGGCACCGACACGAGGCGTTCCAGCTCCGCTTCGAGTGCGGCGATCTTCCCGGAGAGGTTGATGCCCTCGACCTCGATCTTTTTGGCCTTCACGCCAATCTTGGCGTCCGTCCCGAGATCGCTGCCGGTGACGCCCAGGCCCTCGACCCCGATCTTCTTGATCTCGATGCCCCGTTTGGTGTCCTTGATGCCCGTCGCTGTGAGCGAATCCGCATGGACGCCCGCGCTCGTGAGCATCTTCTTCGGGTCGAGCACGGTGTCGAGGCCCGCGAGGTTGGCGTCGACACCCACGTTCGTGCCGGTGACCGACGCGACTGAGACCCCGCCGGCCTGAATGCCCGACGCGTCGAGCGCGCCGACGTTCAGGCTGGCGACGCCCGTCTTGCCGTCAGCGCCGATGCCGGCCTTCGCCGTGACGTTCTTGAGGCCGATGTGGTCAGCATGGAACGCGACGGCCTGGTTGAGCTCGGTGCGCAAGGCCTGGAACTCGGCCTTCTGCGGCGCCGACAGGGTCGTGAGCCCCATCGCCTGTAGCTCCTCATAGCGCGCGATCTTGGGCCGCAGCTCCAGGTTCTTGACCTGCTCCTGCCGCTCCGGCTCACTGGCCTCGTCCTTGGCCAGTTTGCGCTTGAGCTCCGTGATACGCGCATCCAGGTCCTTCAACGTCGGGATCGAGCCCTTGACGTCGAGGTTCTTCACGTCGAGGTCATCGAACGACAGACTGGCGCTCGCGCCACCGGCCGACTTGGCCGTGTCGGCCTGCGTGGGCGCCTTGGGGGTGCCGTTCTTCTTGAAGTCGTCGACGAGCTTGCCCTGCGTGAGCAGGCTGAACCCGAGCGCCTGGCCCTGCGCCTCGGCGTGCACGTTCTTGACCGACATGTCGTCGGCCTTGACCGAGCCGTCCATGCCCGTGATGGCGACCTCACCGATATCGGCGACGAAGCCACCGCTCTTCATGGACTTCTGGAGCGCGTCCAACCGCGCTTGATCGGCTGCGGGGAAGGCCTTCGGGTCCGCGCGATACTTGTCCTGGAGCGCGAACAGCTCCTTCTCCTTGGGTTCGACGTCCTTGAGCTCGGCTGCGAGCGTCGCCTTCTCCTTCTCGAGCTGAGCCGCCTTCTCGGTCTGACCTGCCTTCTTGGCCCGGTCGATGGCCCGATCCACGCTGGCGATCTTGCCGGTCAGGTAGGCCGACCGCGTCGCTCCGCCGCCGAGGAACAGGTTTTTCATCGTGACGGACTTCGCCGAGAAGCCGCCCGAGGTGGCGACCCCATCCAGCGTAAAGTCGCCAAGTGAGACCTCGAGCCCCATCGGGCTCTTCGGGTCCGTAAAGCCGTCGGTCATGGCCTTGGCGTCGTCCTCGACGCCGATGACGTCGATGATGTTCCAGACCGAGGACAGCATCCCACCCACGATGGGCACGGGGATGCGGTTACTGTCGTGCGCCGCGATGAGCTCGTCTTTGGTCGTGCCCGGCCGCGCGAACTTCACGAACAGATCGGCCAGCCGAAGCTGGTTGGCCGTCTGCATCGAGCCGGTGTTCACGATCATGACGTCGTTCAGCTCGACCTTGCCGACGTTGACCTCGAGGTACGGCGGCTTGGGGTTCGCCTTGGTCGGATAGCGCGCCGAGACGTTGATCTTGCTGATGACGCCATCTTTGGTCGAGAGCCGGGTCGTGCCCACCATGCGGTTGACGGCCGCGATGCGCAGGTCCTGCGCCTGGAAGTCGAGCACGCCATTGACGAGATCCCACTTCGCGTCGCCGAAGTTGACGCCCTCCTTCTTGTCCTTGGCGTCTTTGCCCTCCTGGCCCAGCTCCTCGTGCCGCTTGAGACGCATCCCCATGATGCTGCCGCCGAGCACGTCCTGAAGCTCCGGCAGGTTCAGGCCCTTGCCGCCGAGGTAGTGCGCGGTCTCGACGTCCTTGGAGGTGTACAAGAAATCCAGCGACTGCCCGATGCTGTCGAACGTCGCGAGCGGCCCCTCGGCTTGGGTCTGGTTGAGCGTCTCGGGCGCGTACTTGAGCCGACCCTTGTCGGGATTGTAGAGCGCGTGCTTCTCGACGGTGGCCGGGAGCGTCTTGTAGGCCTCCCGTCGCTTGGACTCGGCGAAGACCCAGACGCCGTCGCCCGCCATCTTGGCCATGCGCACGAGCCCGTCGAGGCGCGCCGTGTTCTTTGGGTCCCAGTTCGCGTCATCCAGGAGCTGCGCGCGGATGCTGTTCTGATCCCCCTGGTTCTCGCCGCCGTCGTAGAACGTCGTGGCCGTCGACTCGCGCATCTCCTGCGTCATCTCGGCGTCGATCTTCTTCCACCACTTGCCGCCGTCAGCCTCCATGAACACCTTGCGCTCGCCCTCCGGCAGCGCCTTGACCATGTAGAACGCGAGCAGCGCCTCCTCGCTCGTCACTGCCCAGTCGAAGAGGCCGAGCGAGAGCAGCGAGCGCGCGTGCGCGGCCTGATGCACCGGATCCCGTCCGCACAGGATGCGCAACGTCGGCGCCCGGTTCTCTTCCGCGAACAGAAAATTCTTTCCGAGCGTCGACAGCAGCGGCTCGACGAAGCCCAGCGCGTCCAGCCGGCGCACCACGGCTCGGAGCCCGGTCTTGTCCTTGTTGCCCGAGAGCTTCGTGTAGATCTTGCGGGCGTTCTCGCCGTCGAAGCCTTTCTCACACATCGCGACGACGTCTTTATAAAAATCGGCGGTGGGCTTCTCCGCGAGCTTCTTCGAGTACATCTCGGCGACGTCGACCCACTCGCCGGTCTTCTGGTCCTTCTCGACCTCGACGCCCTGGTACTCGCCCGACTTGACGACACTCGCGTTGAGCTCGTGCTCCATGCGAATGAACCACTTGCCGCTCTCGGCCTTGCGGAAACGATCCTGGATGTTCGGCGGCTGCGCCTTGATGAGGTGATAGGCGAGGCGCGCTTCTTCGTCGGTGATCGCCCAGTCGAAGACGCCGTAAGACAGCAGCGATTCCGCAGTGGCGAGGTTCTTCTCCGGCGCCCGAAACTTGAGCACCGTGCAGAAGGTCTTCATCCGCAGGCCCTTGCCCCACCGTGCCTCAGACGGCAGCTCGTCGATAAGGCGCTCCAACGCGCCCTTCTTGGCAAGGTGACGCGTGATGGCCCCAATCGTCGCATCCGACGGGTAATACCCGCCGATCCAGTCCAGGATGCGCGTGGCCTCGGCATCGGTGACGATCAGGTCGTCCAGGATGTCGAGCATCCCCTTGACCTTGGCGCCAACGTCGACGTTCGCAAGCTGCTTCTTGTCCTCGTCGGCCGTTCCGGCGCGCTTCTTCTCTTTGATGAGCGCGGTGGCGTTGGCCTTGTCGAAGTCCTCCTTGCCGTAGGTAGACGGCGTGGTCATGATGCCGCGGACTTTGGGGCCGTTGTTCGAGTCGAGGATGTCGTTGAGCTTGCCCTTGGGCAGATTCCGCAGGACGTAGGCGAGCTCGAGCGACTCGCGGCCATTGAGGCCGTCCAGGTTCATGTCGGTGACGACATCCGTGTCCAGATCCACGAGCTGACCCGGCCACGCCCCGAAGAGCGAGTCCAGCACCTCGCGTCGGAAGCGACCGACGTGCGGCGAATTCAGGTTATCCACGTAGTCTTTGATTTGACCCGCCGATAGCGCCTGCATCATGGCCACGATCGTGGCGCCATCGAGCGTCTCGAAGATGCGTAGGACCTTCTCGATATCCCCGTCAGTGATGGTCGCTCCGCCGAGGTACCCCTTGATAGCCGCGATCTGGTCGGCCCGCGTCGTCTTGACGATGGCCTTGAGCTCCTCATACGGGTCGGCGACCTTGGGCTTGCTCGGATCGTCGGCCGGCTTCATCTGGAGCGCGGCGGAGCCGGTCGCGTAGGTGGCTCCCTTGCCCGACGTCGTCGGCTTCGTACGCGGCGCCGGCGTCTGCTGCTCGGCCGGCGCGGGGGTGGTCTGCTGGGGCGGGAGCTGCGGTGCGGGATCGGCCATGGAGTCCTCGGGTGTCAGGGACCGTGTGCAGGGACAAGCGACGAGCCATTGTAGTCGCTTACATCGTCTTATGAAACCGCGCTCAGGGCGCGATGGGCTTGGGCAGGAGGGTAAACGTGTCGATAACCATATCGTTGTCGACATCGTGCACCTTGAAGGTGGCCTGATCCTTGGTGAACTCGCCAATGAGGAAGTGGTGGACCTTCTTGGCGACCTTCCGCAGGTCCTTCTCTGCGGTCACGACGTTGTCGTTGATGCCATACAAGGGAGCCCCACCGCCGCCGGTCACGATGTAGTGGATTCCGTCGACCTCGAACCGCTCGTAGCAGTGGTTGTGGCCGTTCATCACGGCTGAGACACCGTACTTCTCCAGCAGCGGCTTGAGCACCTTGCGGATGCTGGCGGCCGGCAGGTGATTCGAGAACGTGTACATGGGGTGATGGAACGCCAGGAAGCGATAGGGGTACTTGGAGGCCTTGACCAGCTCCTGCTCGATCCACGCGAGGCGCTCCCCGGAGGGCGTGTCGTTCGAGTCGAGCACGATCCAGTACGAGCGACCGTAGGCCCAGGCATAGTTCAGCTCGGTCACGTCGTAGGCGTTGGGCAAGTGCCAGTAGCCGGCGTAGTACGCTTGCCCGAGGAACGCCTCGTGGTTGCCAAAGGCCGGCATGAGCGGCGCCTGCTTGAGGAGATCTCCCTCGATGGCGAAGAAGCCGTCCCAGTCCGGGAGCGAGCCGCCGGTGGCGAGGGCGTCTCCGGTGTTGACGAAGACGTCGGGGGCGAACTTGGCCATCTCGCCGACGACCAGCTTGTGCGCGTCCGCGTAGGTGCGGTTGTCGCCAAAGAGACCGATGGTGAACGGCCCGCCCGTGAGGGTAGGTGCAGTACGGAAGCTCGCGGTGCTGGACGCGGTGCCTCCGATGACGACTGCGTACTCGTAGGCCGTCTCCGGGAGCAGGCCGTCGAAGGTGACCGCGTGCAGGTAGCCGTCGACCGGCTCGACGGGGATGCCGTTCATGCCGAGGGTGACGTCCATCTCCGTTGGAGCGGTCGTCTTGAGCGCCAGGAGGCACTTGTCGCCCTTGCGCCAGACGCCGACCTGGCCCTCGACCTTGGCCTTCTTGTCGGCCTCGAAGGCGATGGTCATCGCGGTCGACGTTGGCGATTGGAGGTAGGGGCCCTTTTTGAGCGTGACGGCGGCTCCCGTGGGCTTGGGAAGCGTGAGGCACGTCGGGCCGCCGGTGTCCTCGGGGGAAGGGACATCGGCGGGGGAAAGGGTATCGAGTGTCGCGGGCGTGTCCGTTCCCGGATCGGCACCCGCGCCCGGATCGGAGCCGGAGTCGGCGATTGCGGGAGCGCCGGAGTCCGCGGTCCCCGTTGTGCCCGAGTCCGCGCTCGCGGGCAGGGTCGAGCCCGACCCGCCGGTGCAGGCCAGGAGTCCTGCTGCTGCCAAGCCCATCAGAATCCGTCTCATGTTCGATCCTTTCGTACGCGCTTCCAGAGGCTTCCAAACGTCTCGACCGCGATCGACTTCAACGTCTCCTTGGGGAGCGCGGCGACCGCCACCTCGAGCTCCTTCACCGCGTCACGTGCTTCCTGGCTCCGCGGGTTGACGGCCAACACCTGATGAAACGTTCGGAGCGCGGCCACGACGTCTCCCCGCGCCCGCTGGAGGCGACCCAAGAGCACGAGCGCCGCCTCGTGCTTGGGCTGAATCGCGAGCGCGGAGGTGAGATGGTACTCGACCGCCTTCCGGCCCGCGTCATCGAAGGCCTTCTCGGAGAGCAGCGTCTCCCAGAGGACGGCCCCGCACCACGTGGGGTACTCGGGCTCGGAGGTATTCAACGAGGCGGCATGGACCATAAGCTCGTAGGCCGGTCGCAGCTCCTTGGCCTTGTGCTTCTGCCGAGCCTCGTGAAACGTGCGCTCGGCCTGGAAGTAGTGATTGACGTGCAGGTCGTCCAACGTGCCGCCCGCGAGCTTCTCGAGGCGCGGGCGCAGGCGCGGGTCCAGGAGATCCTTGGCGGCGGTGTCCACCACCAAGCGGAGGACGGTGAAGTCCTCGGTCGCCTCGGGAGAGAGCGGCGTGTCCGAATAGCGCGACGGGTCCCACTTCTGGCGCAGGCGCGTGTGCGCCTCACGGATGGCCGACACGGGCGTCCCGGGACGGACGCCGAGCGCGTCAAAGGGGTTCTGCGACTGCATCTTCTTGCGCGCGAAGAACACGGCGGCCAGGACCGGGTCGTCGGGCGGCGTCCGCCTGGGGTCGAGCGGCGGAATCGCCACGGAGGGCTCGTAGTGAAAATCGACCGACGGCGCCTCGGCACGGGCCGGCAGAGGGGCCTCGACCTCGGCGACCTCCAACGGCGGGAGCGCTCCCCGAGGGTTGTCGGCGATGCCGTGAGCCGGCGGGGGCGCGCGGACCGACACCGGGGTGATGCGACTCGCTGCAAGGTCGGCGAGCACGACGGGTGGCGGGCTCGTGGCGACGACCTCACGGACGAGCTGACTGACGTCGGCCGTCTCGGCCATGGACAGGTCGGTCGCGGCGACAGGCTCCGGCTCCGGTGACGCGAGGCTGACCCCCAGCCTGCGCAGGTGGAGCGCGAGACCGTCGAGCTCGCGCGCCGGCGCCGCGGTTTGACCTCGCGGCACGAGGGGGAGAGCAGCCAAGTCGACGCTGCGGGGTGCCGTGGGCTCGGGCGCGGGGACGAGCTGAGCGAGCCCC
>SXOX01000301.1 GCA_005776585.1 Pseudomonadota bacterium
AGGTCTTGGCGACCTGTTGCGTGCTGGTCGAGGCGCCCTGGGCGATGCGCTGATCGCGGACGTTCTTCCACATGGCCCGCGCCATGCCGAAGTAGTCGAGGCCGTCGTGGCCGTAGAAGTCGGCGTCCTCGGCGGCGAGCACGGCCTTCTTGATCAGGTCGGGGATCTCGTCGGCCGGTACGACGGTGCGCTTCTCCTCGCCGATCTCGGAGATGACCTCATCGCCGACGCCGTAGATGCGGGTGACCTGGCTCGTACGAGCGAGGTAGTCCTCCGCCTTGAAGATTTCCGGCAGGCGATGCTCGAAGTAGAGGACCATGGCCCAATAGCCGACGATCGCGACGACGGCGCCGAGGAGTCCGAGGATCAGCGACCACTTGAAGGCGCGAAACAGGCGCGAGCGCTTTCCGTTGCCGAGCGCGCTGCGCGAGGCGCGACCATCACGGGTCGGCTGATGGATCTCGGAGCGCTGCGCCGGACGCGACGGCGTCACATGCGCAAAGTCGCGCTGGCTGAACGCCGCGACGCGCTGCTCGCGGTGCCGGCTGCCGCTGTCCTTGCCTTGGTCTCTAAGAAGGCCCACGTCGAGGCAGCGTAAGCCCGCGCCCAGGTCGCGGCAAGAACGCGGCGCAAGAACGCGGGCCCGCCCGTTGACACACGGGGGGCCGTCTCGCATCCTCCGCGGCGTGGAGGTGACCCGTGGCACGTGAGTTCGATTGGATGGGATCGGGTACAGCGCCCAATGCCGGCGCGTTTCAGGACCAGTTCGTTCGCGGCATTCGGGAGCGGGCGCGCCTCCTGGCCAACCTCGGCTTCGACGAGGCGACGGCGACGACCCGCATCACCGCCGCGGTCGACTGGGAGTTCGACGACGCGTTCGCGGGGACGCGGCGCCCGTCGTTTCGAGGGGAGATCCCGGCCCTCGTGGCTCAGGTCTTCGCTCACGCGCGGCGGGGCCAGAGCCGGACGGCGTGAGACGCCTCCGCCTGGCCAGTGCCGTCGTGCTGTGCTGCGCGCTCGCCAGCTGCAAGAAGCCCGAGGTCGAGGTCATTCAGGAAGGTCCACCCGAGCCGTCGAGCGGACCGGGGCAGCCGGGAGCTGCCGGAAGCTCGGGGCCTGCCGGCTCGGCCACTCCGGAGCTGCCGCTGGCCCTCGATGAGGCCTGCAAGCTGATTGACGCGCACCTCGAGTACGTCGGCCTGCCCATCAAGGACCGCACCTGCCTCACGCCGCGGCTTCAAGGGGACTCGGTGAGGATCGAGCAGTACCTCGCGCCGTCGCCCGAGGACCTGACCTCCAAAACAAACTACAACGCCTGCCTTTGGCGCAAAGAGAGCGGAGACGGCTGGGAGGTCGGCTACGCAGACGGAGCGCCAGCGACCTGCGTCAGCCGCGAGCGCTACTGCACCGTGGGCGCGGCGGCGGTCATTTCGGAGGTCTCGTATCGGGCGTGCCCGGGCGACTTCGAGCGCGTGGTGGCCCGACGCAGCGAGGTCGTCCAGCGGCTCGTGGGGAGCTGGTCGCGACGTCCGCTGGCTGACGAGCCAGAGACACGCGCCTCGCGGCTCACCTTCGGGCCAGAGGGGACGATGCGGATCGAGGAGACGCAGGGCGCGGCCATCGAAGGGCGTTTCCGCATCCTCGACGCCACGAACCTCGCCATCGACGTGGCGCCGCGCCCCGACCCGGAGAACCGGTCGCCCGAGCCGTACGGTCGGACGTATGCCTACGCGTTGGTGCAGGACACGCTCTACTTCGGATTTGGCAAGGCCGCCATCTCGGCCACGCGCGAGAGCCTGACGCTTCCGCTCGACGCGAAGCGCACCCTCCGCCGCTATCGAGGCGCCTGCTACATCACGAGCACGAGCCCGGCGCCGCAGGCCCAGGCCCTCCCATGCCCGATTACCGGCGAAGGCGACTCGGCCGAGCTGCGCGTCCGTGTCGACGATCAGGACCTGGTCTTCTACCGCCGCGGGAGCTACTGGATGGAGGGCGCGCTCATCGGCAACGCCTACGTGCGCGCCGCCAGGGTGCCCTGAGGGCTAGCGCTGCTCGCTTGACGGCGTAACCTCGCGCGCGTCGACGACCGACTTGCCGTCGCTCGGCGGGAGCGCCGTCTGCGGAGCCGCCTTAGGCGTCACGTCGATCTCGTCGTTGCCGGAGGCCGACTTCTTGAAGTTGCGGATACCGCGCCCGAGCGCGTCGCCGACCTGGGGCAGCTTGCCCGCGCCGAAGATGAGCAGGACGACGACGAGGATGATGAGCATCTCCCCCATCCCCAGTCCGCCGATGAGCAATGTGGTCATGTCCTGGTTCTCCTCGAGCAGCGCCGACGCTGAATACTACTTCAACTTGAAGATATCGGGTGCCTTCTTGATGGCGTCGCCCGTCTTCTTCATCGTGTCGATGGTCGACTTGACCTCGTTCACGCCGCGCTCCGCGTCCGCCTTGACGCGCTGGGGCGTTTCGACCGCGTTCTTGACCTTGTACGCCGCCTGCTTGGGCTCGCGAAGCGCCTTGTCCTCGGCCGCACGTAGGTTCTGCACCTGCTTCTCGACGTCCGCCGGCTTCGTATCCGTGTAGTCCTTTGCCGGCATCTTCACGCCGTCTTTGACGACGATCTTGTTGCCCCAGCTCACGATGATGTCGAAGTCCGACTCCCAGGTGATCTTGGTGACCACGGTCCCGGGGTGCACCACGGCCAACTTTACAATGTATGCCGACGCAGCGCTGTGGTCTTTGAAGAAGACGACCGGGTTCTGCCGACCCTTGGTCTTGTCGTCACCCGTCTCGACCACCTTGAACTTGAGCTCGCCGAGCAGCTTCTCGATGCGCTTGATCTCGTCTTCGCCCAGCTCGCCGAGGCTGTTGACGAGCTTGATCTTGGCGTAGCCCGAGACCTCCTTGAAGGCGACCTCGTCGTGCATCGGCGCGAAGTCCGGATCCACACGGCTGTTGCGCAGGCGCTCCATGGACTCCTTGGTGCCCAGGTCGAAGAGCTTGGTGAGCGACTCGATGCACTCCTTCTTCTTCTTGCGAAACGCCATCTCGGCCGCGTGGTTGTAGAGCGCGTTCACGTTGGCCGGATCCGCCTCGAGCGCCTGCTCGTAGGCCTTGAGCGCCTTGTCGCGCTTGCCCTTCTTGAAGTGACCGACGCCGTCTTTGACCAGGTCCGCCGCCTTCTTCTGGTTGGGCTTGCTCACCTCGGGCGCGACGAACTTCTTCCGCGCGGGCTTGGCCTTGGCCTCCGGTGGCGCGGCCTTCTCGCTGCCGGTGCCCTTGGAGGGCGCACTCGGCGGCTTGACGTTGTCGAGCTTGAGGCTCTCTCCCAGCCGATCCGCCGCCTGCACGGCGAAGTACTGGGCCTCCTCGTCCTTGGACTGGACGCCCTTGTCGTAAAGCGTCTGAAACGCGTTCTTGACCTCTTGGCGCTGGTTGGGCTTGAGCGCGTTGGGCTCGACGTAGGCGGTCCAGAGCGAGACGCACTCCTTGAGCTTGAGCAGCACCTGCGTACTGTGACTGCGCAGCACGTCATCGCAGTCCCCCCGGTACTTGGCCCAGTCATCGGCCGAGGCCGTAGCGGGGGCGAGGGAAACCAGCGAAGACAGCGCAAGCAGCGAAGCGGCGACGGCACGAGTAGTCACGATCGACCTCCGGAGGGCGGCACGGCGGCGGTGTAGCAGACAGGCTCACCGCCGGCAAGTCGTGTGAACGGATGAGGCGCGAATCCGGTTCACCGTGCACGCCTTGACACGTCCTCGCTCGGCACGCACGCTCGTCGAGTGACGCGCCGGATTCGATCGTTGTTGGTGGTGATTCCCCTCCTCGGGGCCTGTGCCGAGTCGGACGTGATCCATCGCGACCCGTTCGTGTGTACACCAGCCACCTGCCCACAAGGTGCCTGCAAGCTCCAGATCGACTTCCAGGCCTCCTGCTCTGGGACCCTTTCGACCGCCGAGATCGTCTTCGGCTTTGCCGACAAGCCCGCTGAGGCAGCGCTCGAGCCAAAGGACGCTGTGTTCGGGAAGACCTTCACGAGCGTCGGTCAGGTGCCCGTTGGCAGCAAGGGCGTCTTCTGGGTGCGCTCCGACCGGTGGCAGTGGGGCCCGCTGGGCTTCGAGTGCACGAACCCGACCAAGGACGGCACCTTCAAGATGGCCTGCGAAGCCGCGCAAGGGGCGACCTCGAAGAACCCGTAGTGAAGCGCTCCCTCCTCGACGCGGACGGCGTCCGCGCTTTGGCCAGACTTGCAGAACGGCGCCATGGGCTCGTCGTCGCGTGGCTGACCGAGGGCCACGCGCCCGAGTGGGCGGGTGAGGCGTCGACGCCGCCGTTGCGTGCGTTTCGGGCCGGAGCCGAGGCCGTGGGCGCCGCGGGCGGCGACGTGAGCCTGGGCTTTGACGCCCTGCCCTTCTCCGAGGCCGTGACGCGCGCGGCACACCCGCTGGGTCCACGCTTCCTCGTCGGCACCGTCGATCTGCCGACGGGACGGTATCGGCTGGCCATGGGGCCCTTCGCAACGCCCGACGAGGCACCCGAGATCGCACGGACCATCGAGCGCGTCGGTCGCGCTCTGCCCGCGGCGGTGCGCGAGTCGCTTCTCGAGACGTTGCCCGTCCTGGATCGGCGCGACCTGGCCGAGATACAGGCGCACTTCGACGCCGTGCTGGCCGAGGCGCGGCGCCACGCGGCGCTGCTGTCGGCCGATCACCGCCGGCTCGACGATGGCCTCGAGCGAGAGCGAGGGCGCCCTCGTCGCCTCATCGGCCGCAGCCGACCGATGCTCGAGCTATTCGCGATGCTCGACAAGATCGCGGCCAGCGACGCGACGGTCACCATCCTCGGCGAGAACGGCACCGGCAAGGAGCTCGTCGCCCGCGAGGTCCACGACAGCTCGGCGCGCAGTGCGGGCCCCTTCATCGTCCAGAACGTCTCGGCGATGAACGACAACCTGCTGGAGAGCGAGCTGTTCGGGCATCGGCGCGGCGCGTTCACGGGCGCGGTCCAGGACAAGCAGGGCCTGTTCGACACCGCCGACGGGGGCACGTTCTTCCTCGACGAGGTCGGGGACATGACGCCAGCGCTCCAGGTCAAGCTGCTCCGGGTCGTTCAGGAGGGCACCTTCACGCCCGTCGGAGACGTCACGACGCGGAAGGTCGATGTACGCGTCGTGTGCGCCACGAACCGAGACCTGGATCGCATGGTGAAAGAGGGCACCTTTCGCGAGGACCTCTACTACCGGCTCATGGTCATCCGCCTCGACATGCCGCCCCTGCGGGCCCGCAAGGACGATCTGCCGCTGCTCTGCGATCACTTCCTCGCGCGGGCTGCGGAGCGCTCGGGAGACCGACGACGCCGCTTCACACCCGAGGCGCTGCGCAGCCTTCAGGC